>CAYQYB010000023.1:0-19749 GCA_964421535.1 uncultured Verrucomicrobiota bacterium
TAGTTCTGGAAGACCATCGCGATGTCGCGGTCCTTGGGCGGGACGTCGTTGACGATCTTGCCGTCGATGTAGATGGAGCCCTTGCTGATCTCCTCGAGGCCCGCGACCATGCGGAGCGTCGTCGATTTTCCGCAGCCGGAGGGGCCGACGAGGACCACGAACTCGCGGTCTTCGATTTCGAGGTTGGCATCATTCACCGCGATGACGTTGCCGGGGTAGATTTTGTATATGTGCTCCAACACGACTTTGGCCATTTGATGCTCCTTCAGTCCGCTGCAGATGCGTCAGTAAACAAGGGGTTGAAATATCACTCCGACCGGCCGGAGTCAAAGACAATCAACCCTCCCAGACGTCGCTGATCCGGTCCGGGTAGGTCAGGCTGATTCGGATGTGCGCGTGACCCTTCGCGTGCAGTTTTTTCTCGGCCGTTTTCAGCGCCAGCTCCAGCCGGTTGCACTGCCGGCTGATATGGGCCAGGAACACCTGCCGCAGCCCCGGCCCGGCGATTTCGCAGAGCATCTCCGCGGCCGCGTCGTTGCACAGATGCCCCTGCCGCCCGAGAATGCGCTGGATCAGGGACCACGGCCGCTTCGAATTCTTCAGCATGTCCTCGTCGTGGTTGGCCTCGAGAACGATCGCGTGGCAGGACTTGAGCTTCTCACGGATCAGCGTGGTCGGCATCCCCATGTCCGTCACCACGCCGACGCGTGTCCCGTTCGCCTGCACGACAAACCCGACGGGGTCCAGCGCGTCGTGCGGCACCGAGAACGGCTCTACCTGGAAGCCGGCGACCGGAAACGCGGTTCCGGTCGAGAAAACCTTCCACTCCAGCGCCGCCAGGTCCTCGTCGCGGCGCAGGGCTTCGACCGTGCCGGAATTGGCGTACACCGGGATGCCGTGCCGGCGGTTCAGCACCCGCAGGCCGGCCGTGTGGTCGTTGTGCTCATGGCTGACGCAGATCCCGTGAACGTCCGAAAGCGGCGCGCTGATCTTCCCCAGCCGCGCGGACGTCTGTAGCGCGCTCAGCCCCGCGTCGATGAGAACGGCCGATGGCCCGCACCCGATGTAGGTGCAGTTTCCGCTGCTGCCGCTTCCGAGAACACAGACGCGTAGTGACATGAGGGCATAGTATACCCGCAGGGGCAGCGAAGGCGAGAGGTCAGAGGTCAGAAGTCAGAGGTCGGCTCCCTTCCGGCCTGATTTCCCTGCTTTTCTGGCCTCTGACTTCTGACCTCTGACCTCTGACTTCTGGACAAGACTTGGCACGGAAAATGCCCTTGAGCAGTTTTCGGCTTCCGGGTATCCTATCTCGATAGAGAGGTGTTCCCGATGGCCGAGCAGTTCCTAGCACAAACTCAGCAGCAGCGTCAGTTGATGGTCCTTGCGCCGCAGCTGCGCCAGTCGCTGGAGCTGCTCCAGGTCCCCATTCTCGAATTGCGGACCCTGGTCCAGCAGGAGATGCAGCAGAACCCCACCCTCGAGGAGAAGCTTCCGCAGAACGAGCAGGTGGAGGTCGAGCCTGGAAGCAGCGAGCCCGAGGACACCAAGGAGATCGATTTCAAGGAGGAGTTCAAGGTCCTCGCCCGGCTCGACGACGAATGGCGCGAGTACTTCCAGCAAAGCCAGGCAACCCACCACTACTCCGCCGATGACGCCCAGAAGCGCCAGTTCTTCTTCGATTCGATCGCCCAGCCGAAATCCCTGCAGGAGCATCTCGCGAACCAAGTCGCGCTTGCCGGCCTCAACGAGATCGACCGGCCCGTCGCCGACCTCCTGATCGGCAGCATCAACGACGATGGATACCTGACGTCGAGCCTCGAGGAGCTCGCGCAGAACACCGGGTTCGAGCTGGCGCGCCTCCAGGAACTCCTGGCGCTGATCCAGGAATTCGACCCCATCGGCGTGGGCGCGCGCGACCTGAAGGAGTGCCTCCTGCTCCAGCTCCGGCGGCTGGGCAAGGAAGATTCGCTTGCCGCAACGGTCGTGAGCCATCACCTGGACGAACTGGGCGCCCGCAAATACGCCAATGTCGCGAAAGCGCTCAAGATTTCCGTCGAGGAAGTCCAGCAGATCGCGCATTTCATCGGAACGCTCGAGCCCAAACCAGGCCGGATGTTCACCGCCGAAGCCCCTGCCTACGTGCTCCCGGAAGTCGTCGTCCAGAAGGTCGGCAGCGAGTACGTGATCATCCTGAACCGCGACCAGATCCCGCACTTGTTCATCAGCAAGCACTACCGCGCGCTGATGGACGACAGCAACACGAGCCAGGAAGTGAAGAGCTACGTCCGCGACAAGATCCGCGCGGGCGCCCTCCTCATCAAGAGCATCCACCAGCGGCAGCAGACCATTTACCGCATCGCGTTCGAGATCGTGCGCGTCCAGCGCGACTTCCTCGAGCACGGCCTCTCGCACCTCAAGCCGCTGACGATGGTCGAGATCGCGTCGCTCCTCGGCATCCACGAAACCACCGTCAGCCGCGCGATCGCCAACAAGTATATGCAGACCCCGCGCGGCACGTTCGAGATGAAGTACTTCTTCACGCCGGGCTACAAAAACGCCGACGGCGTCGAAGTGTCCAACAAGACCATCAAGGACACCATCGCCCAGATCGTCGCCGCCGAGGACACGACCAACCCGCTCTCCGACCAGGCCATGGTCGCCCTGCTGAAGGAAAAAGGCATCACCGTCGCCCGCCGCACGATCGCCAAGTACCGCGACGAACTCCGCATCCTGCCGTCGCACCTGCGCAAGTCGTTCTAGGATTTGAACAGAAGATAACGAAGGGGGACGAAGGCTGGCTCATACGTGATTCCCCGGTCCTCTTTGCGCGCCTCCGCGAGCCTTTGCGACCTTTGCGTTAAAATCCGTTCAGACGCGGTAGAGTTCGTCGCGTTTCCCGCGACGAACCCGTCGTTTGGCGGAAGATTCCCGGACCATGGACGGCCCGGATGAGGAAGACCTCAGAAACGGATTCTCGATCCGCACGCCCTGAATGATTTGCCCGTGGTTCAGGTCCTCGGTCCAGAGCGTTTCGCAGTTGGCTTTGCCGGCTGCGGTCACGATCAGCGCATCCCAAATCGAGAGGCCATTGACGATCGAGCAGTCAATAGCGCCCAGTACGTCGTCTGTTCCGAGCGACACGACTTCAAAGTCAGTCCACAGCGTGGCTAGCTTTCTTGCCCGATCGGCAGGAATCTTCAACTTCCGGGTTGCGGCCGAGTAGAACTCCAGGAGCACTTGCGTCGACACGGCGCGCGGGTGCTCCCGCAGGTCGGCGGCAAGAATGCGCCGTGCCGCCTCATGCTTCCCGCCTGCCCTCTCGTCCACGCTGTAAAGGAGGATGTTCGTATCAACGAAGCACTTTGCGGTCATAGAGCTCCTCCCGGTTCCACTTCCAGCCTCCCGAATCTCCGCCAGCCTTGGCCGTGAGTTCAAGGAATCTGTCCACCCAGTGTTCGCGTCTGCGCGCACCCACTTCGCGCTCAAGCAGATTGCGCACCAAGGCGTTCAACGTTGTGTGGTGCTTCCGCGCATACTCCCTGCTCGCCTCCAACAGCTTCTCATCTACGGACAGCGTCACGTTTTTCATCGTGTTTCTCCACGTTTACTGTGTACACAGTATATGTGTGATCTCAGGCTGCGTCAAGACGCGCGGGTTGACGGAGTCTGCGGCCAAGCGTACCTTCCCTCGCGATGAACGATCCCTTGGGAACGTTCAGTCTGTCCGAAAAAGACGCGCGACACCTGGCGGAGAAATTCCGCGCGGGAAGGCCGTGCTTTGTCCAGTCGCTGCCGTTGTCCGCCCAGGCATACCTCGCCCTCTCCATACACAACCAATTACGTTCCAATGTGTTATGGGTTCTCGACAGCCCGAAATCGCTCGACCTTTTTCAGCAGGACACGGTCGCCGTCGCGGGCAGCCGCGAAGACCGCATCGCCTTCTTCCCGGCGCGGGAATCCACGCCTGGCCGCTCGGGCCAGCCGCCTCCCGATCTCGTCGGCGACCGGCTCAAAACTCTTCAGCGATGCCTGAAATCCACGGAACCGCTGATCATTTCCACTTGCATTCAGGCCCTGCTCCAACCGGCGCCCCCGGCCGACTTCATCCGGAAATTCAGCATCGAACTCGCCCTGACACAGGAGATCGATCTCGATGATCTTGCCACACGCCTCGATCAGGCCGGCTACAGTTTCGAGGCAGAAGTTCTGCAGAAGGGACAAGCGTCACGCCGCGGCGGACTGATCGACATCTGGCCGCCGACCGAGCCCTGGCCCATCCGGATGGAGTTCTTCGGGCCGGTCCTCGATTCCATTCGCACGTTCGATCCGGTGGGGCAGAGGTCGATTGAACGGCTGTCGTCGGTGGTGCTGGCGCCGGCGGGAGAGACAGAAGTCAGAAATCAGAGATCAGAGGTCAGCGATCGGTCATCTGACTTCTGTCCTCTGACCTCTGACCTCTTGTCATACCTTCCCCAAGACACCGTAATCGCCTGGTCCGAGCCCGACAGCCTCTTCCATCACGCCGAGATGTTCGGCGCACTGGACGAAAAGCACAGAACAACCCGCTACGACGACTTGCGCCTGCGGGCCGAGCGCTCTTTCAAGGGCGGGCAGCTCGTGATCGGCGTGGACTCGGCCCAGTCCGAGCCGTCGTTCGACCTGGACCTGAAGCCTTGCGAGGGCCTGCCCACACCACCCGGCTTGTCCCGCTCCGAGCGGGGCGACGCGCTTCAGCCGGACGTTCTCGACAGCGCGCGGAGAAAGTTCGTGGAGGGTCTGGAACGGCAGGCCGCGCAGGGGCGTCATGTGTATTTCTTCTTCAACACGGAGGGCATCCGCGACCGTTTCCGGGAAATCTACAAGCCCGGCCGGAACATCCATGTCCGCGTGAATCCCCTCTCCGAGGGCTTCGTTTCGGAACCCCTCAACCTGACGGTCATCGCGGAGTCCGACCTGTACGGCTTCCGCAAAAACCTTCCCGGCCGGTACGAGCTTCACGGGAAACGGCCCGGCGCGCGCGAGGCGACCGGCGCCCGGATCGCCGACTGGACGGACATCCAGCCCGGCGAACTGGTGGTCCACGTGGATCACGGGATCGGCAAGTACCTGGGCCTCTACGAAATCGAGTTCGACGGCCAGGAGCAGGAGGTGCTGGCGATCGAGTACGCGGAGAAGGCCAAGCTTTATGTCCCGGTCTCGCAGACGCATTTGTTGAGCCGCTATGTCGGGGTTGGCAAGCGGCGGCCGGACCTGCACGCGCTCGGCGGCAAGCGGTGGACGCGCGAGAAGCTCGCGGCCGAGAACGCCGTGCGCGACCTCGCGTCCGCGCTCCTCGAAACCCACGCCCGCCGCGAAGCCCTCGGCGGCCACCCCTTTTCCAAAGACGGCTCCTGGCAGCACGAATTCGAAGCGGCCTTCCCCTATCAGGAAACCGACGACCAGCACCAGGCGATTCTCGACACGAAGCAGGACATGGAAAGCCACCGGCCGATGGACCGGCTGATCTGCGGCGACGTCGGCTACGGCAAGACCGAAGTGGCCATGCGCGCCGCGTTCAAGGCTGTGATGGACGGTAAGCAGGTTGCCGTTCTCGTCCCGACAACCGTTCTCGCCCAGCAGCATTTCGACACGTTCGTCGAGCGCATGGCCGCGTATCCCGTGACGGTGGAGATGCTAAGCCGCTTCCGCACTCGCGCGCAGCAGTCCGCGGCCGTCCGGCGCGTGAACGAGGGCGCGGTGGACGTCGTCATCGGCACCCACCGCCTGCTCCAGAAGGACGTGAAGTTCAAGGACCTCGGGCTCGTGATCATCGACGAGGAACAGCGGTTCGGCGTGCGGCACAAGGAGCACTTCAAGCACCTGCGGGAGCTGGTGGACGTGCTCACGCTGACGGCCACGCCGATCCCGCGCACGCTCTACATGAGCCTGACCGGCGCGAAGGACATGAGCACGATCCAGACGCCGCCGCAGGAGCGCCTTCCGATCGAGACCATCGTCGCGCCGAACGAGGACGAGATCGTGCGCGCGGCGATCCTGCGGGAGCTGAACCGCGGCGGGCAGGTGTTCTATCTCCACAACCGCGTCAAAAGCATCCACTTCGTGCAGGATCGCCTGCGCAAGCTCGTGCCCGAAGCCAAGATCGGGGTCGGCCACGGACAGATGAACGAGAAGGAGCTGGCCGCGATCATGCACAAGTTCGTGCGCGGCGAATTCGACCTGCTCCTCTGCACCACGATCATCGAAAGCGGCGTCGACATCCCGAACGTCAACACGATCCTGATCGACCGCGCCGACCGGTTCGGCATGGCGGACCTCTACCAGCTCCGCGGCCGCGTGGGCCGCTACAAGCACCAGGCGTTCGCCTACCTGCTCCTGCCGCGGCACGGGCGGCTGTTCGACACCGCGCGGAAGCGCATCGGCGCGATCAAGCGGTACTCGAGCCTCGGCGCGGGCTTCAAGCTCGCCCTCCGCGACCTGGAGATCCGCGGCGCCGGCAACCTTCTCGGCTCAGAACAGAGCGGACACATCGCGGCCGTCGGCTTCGACCTCTACTGCCAGCTCCTCAAGCGCACCGTTGCAGGGCTGAAGGGAGAAAAGGTCCCGCCGATCATCGAAGTCTCCGTGAAGCTGGACTTCATCGAGCTCTCGACGGCGGCCGAGGACCACGCGCAATCCGCCGTCATCCCCTCCTCCTTCATGGAAGACGAGAACCTGCGCGTCACGATGTACCGGAAGATCGCGCAAGCCGCGACCGAGCCCGACATCGAGCGGCTGCAGGAGGAGTTGCGCGACCGGTTTGGGCCGCTGCCGGAGCCGCTGGAACGCCTGCTGAAGATCGCGCGCCTGCGCATCCTCGCCGCCGCCAGGGATATTCAGTCCATTGAAGTGCAGGGCGACAAAGTCATGATGATGCGGCAGAACGACTACATCATGCCCGGCGGAAAGTTTCCGCGGCTTTCTTTGGTCGAATGTACCGCCAAGCTGGATGAACTGCTGCGGATCGCTCGCCGCGCCTAGCAGACAATCTTGACAGCACCATTATTAGTACCTATATTAGTACTGAATAAAGGACAGATGATGAACACCATACCGGCGGGGGAAATCAAGCGGCGCGGCATCTCGGCCGTGGACGACGTCTCGGACAAGGGCCCCGTCCACGTCATCAAGGAAAGCCGGCCCCAATACGTCGTCCTGTCGGAATCCGACTATCAGCAGCTGCTCAGCGACCTTGCGGATGCACGATTGGCGTCGTCGGATGCGGACCTGCAGGCTGGCCGGGTCCGGAGAGGGACAGCCAACCAGCTGATGCGCGAAATCCGCAAAGGCGACTGATCGATGCCTGCGTACCACCTTCTCTGGACCGAGACGTTTCTGCGGACGGCCCGGAAGTTCACACGACGGCATCCCGACTTGGAAAGCGAGCTTGAAGCTGTCCTGAAGCAGCTTGAACAGGATCCTCGCGCACCGAGATTGCGCCTGCACGCGTTGCAAGGCAAACACCGGGGAAAACATGCCGTCAGCCTGACCTACAGCCACAGGATCGTGCTCATCCTCCGTGTGACCGAAAAGGAGATCGTCCTGCTGGACATCGGATCGCACGACGAGGTCTACTGAATCTACCGCCGCTTCACGCCGACGCGGTAGTACTTCCGGAGCGCGTCGCTCATCGTGTTCGTGACGCTCATGCGCGCGCCCGTGCCCTCCAGCTGGACCGCTTCCGGCAGGTTCGTCCACACCGGCGCCGGCATGTTTGTGCAAGATGCCACCGTGTACAGCCGCCCCGTCACGCTCTGCCACGCCACGACGAACCCGTCGGCGCCTGGAGACGATGTCTTGTCCACCCCGAAGAACGCGGCGCTGCTCCGCGGATCAGTGCCCGCGATGAACTCCTCGCCGTCACGTGACAGATCGTCATCCGAGTCCTCATCCAGCGGATCGGTTCCGGATGAATTCACCTCGTCGCCGTCGGAGAGCCAATCCTCATCCGAGTCCGTGTTGCGCGGGTCCGTTCCATACGCGTTCACCTCTGTCGCATCAGCAAGTCCGTCGCCGTCCGTGTCCGCGAACAGCGCGGCAACGTCCCGCGCGCTCAGCGCCTTCCGATACACGCGAACCTCATCGATCTCCCCGCGGAACACTTGGCCAAAGTTTCGGGCCCCAACCGCGGGCCGGAACGAAGCGTTGTAGCGAATGTTGCTGGTCCTCGACAACGATCCGACTTCGACCCCATCCACGTACGCCTTCACATAGCCCGAATCCCTGCCGTAGGCCAAGGCGGCGTGGTGCCACCGGCCGAAGTGGATGGGCGCGCTGAACCGGGCATCCGTCTCGCCGTCGAACCCGAGGGCGAAGGCGACCCTTTCGTTCGCTCCATCCCTGTGAATAGCGAAACCCGTGCTGTGATCCGGTGCACCGCCGTACTCGAGGCAGTCGACAATGGTGCCGTTGTTACTGCTGGCCGTCGACATCTTGAACCACGCGGAAACCGTCAGAGCATCGAGGGGACGGAGGTCCATGTTGTCCGGCGTCTCAACGTAGTCGTGGTCGCCCACGAACGCGAAAGCTCCGCCGACGACGCCCGACGTTTCCTGTGGGCCGTAAAGCACGCCGTGGTTCTCGTTGCCTGACGCATCCTGGCCGCCATGGTCCAGCGTGTAGAAAGCCACCAAGCCGCGATACAGGTCCTTGACCTCCCCGGCGCTCAGCGAGCGGCTGTACACCCGGACCTCGTCCACGCACCCCTTCATCTGTGCGCCGCAACAACGTCCGACGCTCACGGGAATATCGGCTCTGTACACAAGGGGGCTGGTTCGCGCCAGCGAGCCGATTTGTACGCCGTTCAGGTACGCGCGCGCATAACCCTCTTCGCGATCATAGGTCAGCACAGCGTGCTGCCATTGGTCGTATCGGCCGGATGCGTAGAACCAGCACTCAGGTTCGTTCGCAAACCTCAGGACATAGGCGAGGTTCTCCTGCTCAGCGAGCCTAATCACGCCGTACCCGACGCCCGGGTCCGGGTCCGGCCCGCGAAAGGCGCACGACACAATGGGGGCAAAAGGTACGCTGCCGGACGACATCTTGAACCAGACGGAAAGAGTGAGCGCGTTGGTCGGCTTCACCAGCGCACTGCTGCCGAGGTCCACATAGGAGACGTCGCTGGTGCTGAAGAACAACGAACCGCGTCCGCCGGTTGACGGCGCTGCGTCGTTCGTCCATGCCGCGCCGACAACGATGCCCGTGACGCTGTTGATCACATCTACCACATTTGAACCGGTGCCCTCGTCGAAGGACCACCTCACGAACTGCTTCAGGCCGTTTGTGGACGACCAGCCCGTGTCCCCGGAGCTCCATCCGCCGGGCCCGTAGTCGTTCACCGCTCTGACCCAGAACCAGTTCGTGACGCCCAGGGGAAGGCCCTCGGCGTCGAAAAGCAGCGAGGTGACGATGCAGTCCGAGAGAAGAACGGCCGTCGCCGGCTCGTCCAGGCGGCATCCCCAGACCTGGTAGCCTGTCGCATCCGCGACCGGCATCCAGTTCACCCGCACCCTGCCAAGATATGTGCCGTCGCTGGCCGCGACGCCCGCCGGCGCCGAAGACGGGGCGGGACCGCTGAGAGGATCGAACTCGAACGCGCCCATATCCACGCAGGCGCCCAGGACTCGGGCATTCGTTCCGAAATCGGTGGTGCCGGTCATCCAATCCATGTTGGATCCCGCATCCACGCAGGGCGAGTAGCCGGCCAGCGGATACGCGTCGACATGGGTCGGGGCAAAACAGGGCGCCTCGTTGATGCTGTGCAGTTCCGCGCCCACGGCCTCGCGCCAGTTGTCGAGACCGATTATGTTCTCGGAACTCGTAGCGGTGATCAACTGTCCGAGAAAGGCCGCCGAGTTGGACGCATCGTGGATGTAGCAGTTGAAATCGAACTCGTTATCGAAGTAGTTGGTCCACCCTGCCGCGTAGGTGCTGATGTCCGCCATGCCCTGATTGTTGCAGAACACGTTGTTGAACACCCGATTGCTGCAAAGCATCGCATCGTAGCACCGCTCCCCGCTGCCATCGTCATAGCATTGCGTTCTGGGCACCCCATACAGCTGAATGCCGCGGTTCCCGATGACCGTGTTGTTGAACACGCGGACGCTGGACGAACCCGAAAGGCAGACCCCGGCCTTGTTCAGGCCATTGCTCACGATCAGGTTGTTGTAAATCCACACGTCCCGCGACACCTCGATGAAGAGACCGTCCCCTTCAACGTTGTCATGAATGTAGTTGTTTCGGATCACCGTCGTGCCGCCGTTCCAGCAGGTATCGAGCCAGATGCCGGGCCCGTAGTTATACGCCACGTGATTGCCTTCCAGCACGCCGCTGTAGTCGGGGATCAGTTTCATGCCGCCGCCGTCATGCGTGAGATCAAGCCGGCGGTAACAGTTGCTGAAAATCCGGCAGTCGACGACATGCGTGGCGCCGCCAGCCACGCTGCCGCACTGACTCAGTTCGCACCGAAACAGCCGCGAGCTGACCCCGGCGGCGACACCGGCCATATCGCACCACCGGACATCGCAATCCTCCATGACCCCGTAGTTGCCCAGGAAAATGCCGGGCCAGCCGCACTGCGTGACCGCAAGGGTATTGCAGTACCGGAAAGCCAGCCCGCTCAGATGAAGCACGCTCTTGTGCTCGCTGTTGTTCAGGAGCAGCACGCGCGTGCTGACTTCCATGGTGCTGTCCGCCGGTTCGGAATTGTCCTCAAGCCAGACATAGAGCGTGTGCGAGTTCGTGTCGCAGAAGAAGGTGCCGTTGGTCATGTCATCCAGGGTCAAACCGACAAAGTAGTCGGAGTTGATGTAGATCCAGCGGTTGTCGGCATCCTGAAGCCAATCGTTGGGCCAGCCGACCTGGCGCAGAACGACCCCATCGTCCATGACCTGCCCGCTGTTGATCATCCAGTTCGTTTGCTTCCAGATGTGCCCCGCGTGAAACTGCCAGTTCGTCACGACGTCGGCGCCCTTGAGGGTCGGCACTTCGTTGGTGTACGCAAGGATGTACAGCGGGTTGGAAACCGTCCCGCGGGTGTTGGTCACGACCACCTGCTCCCGGTACTCGCCGCCCCTGAGGATAACCCGATCGCCGCCATTCACGCGGTTCACCGCCCAGTTGACCGTACGCCAAGGGGCGGCGGGATTCGTTCCTCCCGACGGATCATCAACGCCGTTTGTCGCAACGAAGTAGTCCGTCGCGCCGGCGACGCCGGAGAACAGAAGAACACCTGCGAGAATACACCTACACTTCAACTTCATCATCCCAGCCCCCTTTTTTCACTGATCTCCGGTAACAACGGGCCGTTTTAGCGGCTGGCTCCAGCCCGGTCAACGACATTTCCGGGTGCGATTTCCGATATTTTCCAATCCTTGGACAATTGGCACGAAAGTTTTCCAATACTTGGAAAACCGCATTTGATGATTTTCCGGGCCGGGGGTAATCTACGATTTCAATGAGGCTCCTGGTCTACAACATCCGCTATGGCACTGGGGCCGGCGCGCGGTTCCACCTTCCCGTCCCGTTCGGCGGCTACCTCCGGCACACGGACGAGAACCTCGAGAACATCACGGCGTTCGTCAAGTCGTACAAGCCTGACGTCGTCGGCCTGATCGAAGTGGATTGCGGCTCGTTCCGGACCCGGAAGGTCAACCAGGCTTCCGTCATCGCCAAGGCCCTCGGTCACTACCACATCTACGAATCGAAGTACGACAGCTCATCCGTCTTTCAGCAGCTCCCGGTCGTCCGGAAGCAGGGCAACGCGTTCCTGACCAGAGAGAAGATCAAGGCGCAGAAGTTCCACTACTTCCGGAAAGGCATCAAGCGGCTGGTCATCGAGCTGGAGCTCGACAACCTGACGATCTTCCTCGTCCACCTTTCCATCAAGTTCCGGCACCGGCAGAACCAGCTTCACGATCTCTATCAACTCGTCCGCAAGGTCAAGAGACCCGTCATCGTCGCCGGCGACCTCAACCCCATGTGGGGCGACCACGAGATCCAGCTCTTTCTTGCGGCGTCCGGGCTCGCGAACGCCAACCGCGACGCCCTGCCCTCGCATCCGAGCCGGGCCCCGACACGCCAGATCGACTTCATCCTGCACAGCCCGGAAATCCGCGTGTCCCGCTTCGAAATGCCGCAGGTCACGTTCTCTGACCACCTGCCGTTGATCTGCGACTTCGAGATTTGAGGCCAGCCAACGGCGCCGCAAAGATTCTTTCACTTTTTTCCGGAAAAGCGGCTCGCTCGTTTCTTTCTATTAGTAGACGCGATTTCGAAATCGCGTCTACGAGCACGGCTTGGAAAACGGCAATCTTGCCGCTTCTTTTTTCGCACGATTTCAGGCTCCGCCATTGTCGGCATGTCGGCAGCGTCCTATCATACGGTCACTCTTTACCAATTACCGGAGGATTTCAGATGGGCGGTTTTTTCGGAGTCGCTTCAAAGCAGGATTGCGTCACGGACCTCTTCTACGGAACGGACTACCACTCGCATCTGGGCACGAAGCGCGGCGGCCTCGCCGTTCAGAGCCCGGCGAAAATCGTCCGCTTCATCCATGACATCTCCAACGCACAGTTCCGCTCGAAATTCGAGCACGACATTGCCCGACTGCAAGGCCACGCGGGCATCGGCGTGATCAGCGACTACGAGGACCAGCCGCTGATCATCGGCTCGCACCTCGGAACGTACGCGATCGTCACCGTCGGCGTCGTCAAGAACGCCGCCGAGCTGACCAAGAAGGCGTTCAGCAAGCGCACCACGCATTTTTCGGAAATGAGCGGCGAGGAAATCAACCCCACGGAAATCATTGCCACCCTGATCAACGAGGAAGCGACGTTCGAGGACGGGATCCAGAAAGCGCAGGCGGCCATCCAGGGATCAGCGTCGATCCTGCTCCTCACGGATCACGGCATCTACGCCGCGCGCGACCGCCTGGGCCGGACGCCCGTGATCCTCGGCGAGAAGGACGGGGCCCACGCCGTCACGATGGAAACCTGCGCGTTCCCCAACCTCGGCTACAAGACCGTGCGGAACCTGGGCCCCGGCGAGATCGTGCGAATCACGGCCGACGGCGTCGAACAGCGCCGGCCGCCCGGAAAACGCATGCAGATCTGCGCCTTTCTCTGGGTCTACTACGGCTACCCCGCGTCCACCTACGAAGGCATCAACGTCGAGGATGCTCGCAATCGCTGCGGCGCGTGCCTGGCGCGGCGGGACGACGTGAAGGTCGACATGGTCGCCGGCATCCCCGACTCCGGCGTCGGCCACGCGATCGGATACGCGAGCGAAGCGAAGGTCCCGTACCGGCGACCGTTCGTGAAGTACACGCCGACCTGGCCGCGCAGCTTCATGCCGCAGGATCAGAGCATCCGCGACCTCGTCGCCCGCATGAAGCTGATCCCGGTCCAGGAGATCATCAACGGCAAGAAGCTCCTGTTCTGCGAAGACTCCATCGTGCGCGGGACCCAACTCCAAGACACCATCAAGCGGTTGTTCGACAGCGGGGCGAAGGAGATTCACATGCGGCCCGCCTGCCCGCCGCTCCTGTTCGGCTGCAAGTTCCTGAACTTCTCCCGCTCGCGCTCGGAGCTCGATCTCGCGGGACGCCGCGCGGTCAAGGAGCTCGAGGGGCAGGATGACAAGGACCTGGCGACCTACGCGCAGTCCGACTCCGAGAAACACCACGCGATGGTCGAGTCCATCCGGAAGCGGCTCGGCTTGACCACGCTGAAATACCAGCGCATCGAGGACCTCATCGCGGCGATCGGCCTTCCCGCGGACCAGGTGTGCACGTACTGCTGGACGGGGAAGGAATAGTTCCAAGTTACAGGTTACAAGTTCCACGTTAACCTGGAACTTGAAACTTGGAACTGCCTACACCTCTCCGAACCTCAAACTCTCCCGCATCGGCTCCGGCCGCTCGCAGCGGCTGATGATATCGATGTGGCAGCTTTCCCTTGAAGCCTCGTGGAGCGCCTGCATGACGTCCAGGATGTGGAACGCCAGCTCGCCGCTCGCGCGATGGGGCCGGCCCGTTTGCGCGGCCTGCGCCATGTCCGCCAGGCCCAGGCTGCGGCTGTTCTCCTCGTAGCCGCGCACTGACTGGACCGGTTCCCACGACTCGGCGCGCGCTTTGCGCAGTCGAACGACGCCTCCGAAATGGTTCGGATCCGGAAGGCTCATGCTCCCGTCGGTCCCGTAGATTTCAAGGATCGGAAGCCCGTGATACCACACGTCGAAACTCATCATGAGCGTGGCAACGGCGCCGCACTCGAAATCTAGAACGCCCGCGACGTGAGTCGGGATGTTGACGGGAAACCGCTGGCCCTGCTTCGGCCCGCTGCCGACAACCCGTTCGTTCTTCGCCGCACGGGCCGAACTCGTCACGCGCCGCACGGGCCCGAGCAGGCTGACGAGCGCCGTGAGGTAGTACGGTCCCATGTCGAACAGGGGGCCGCCGCCGGGCTGATAGAAGAATTCGGGATCCGGATGCCAGCTCTCGTGGCCGGGATACATCATGACGCCGATCGCGGCGACCGGTTGACCGATCGAACCCGCGTCGATCAACTTCCGGCTGGTCTGCAAACCCGTTCCCATGAACGTGTCGGGCGCGCACCCGATCCGCAGGTTCTTCCGCCGCGCGGTTTCGATCAGCTTCTGCCCGTCGGATCGCGTGATGGCCAGCGGCTTCTCGTTGTAGATGTGCTTCCCGGCTTCGAGCGCCTTCATGGCAACTTCAAAGTGCGCCGCCGGTCGCGTCAGGTTGAGCACGGCTTCAACCTCCGGAGCCGAGATCAGCTCCGCGGTCGAACACCACCGCGGCACGCCATGTTGTTCGGCCTTCGCCCGCGCGCGACCGGAGTCGAGATCGGCGCACGTGACGATCTTCAGCTCTTCGAAGCGCTTGCAGTTCTGGAAGTAGATATCGCTGACGTTTCCGCATCCAATGAGGCCGATATTCATGAATGGCTCCCCCTCGAATGACGTGATTCTGAGCCTTGATTATGCAAATGTCAGTCGCTAAGTTGTTCCCGATGAAGGCGTTGTTATTCGACGGCCGCGTGCGGCTCGTTCACGATTATCCCGACCCTCAGCTCAAGCCGGGCTGGGCCATTGTCCGAGTTTCCGTCGCCGGAATCTGCCGGACCGATCTCGAGATCATGAAAGGCTACATGGGTTTCCGCGGCGTCCTCGGCCACGAGTTTGTCGGCGTCGTTTCCGAATGCGGGGACCCGTCCTGGATCGGCCAGCGAGTCGTCGGAGAGATCAATGCGGCGTGCGGCGACTGCGACTGGTGTCGGCAAGGCCTCGGCCGCCACTGCCCGAACCGGGCCACGCTGGGCATTCTAAACCTCGACGGCTGCATGGCGGAATACTGCACGCTGCCGCTGGCCAATCTCCACGTTGTGCCCGAACCCATTTCCGACAGCCGCGCCGTTTTCACCGAACCTGTCTCGGCCGCGTTCGAGCCGTTCGAACAGATCACCATCTCCGGGACAGAACGCTGCGTGGTGCTGGGCGACGGCAAGCTGGGCATCCTCTGCGCGTGGGCGCTGGCCACGACCTGCGCCGACGTCACGATCGTGGGCCACCACCCGGGCAAGCTGGAAAGCGCGCCGTGGCGCATGATCCGTACGACGAACTCGGCCCGCAGCGTCGAGCCCGGCGCGGACATCGTCGTGGACGCGACCGGCACCGCCGAGGGCCTGAGGGACGCCATCGCGTTGTGCCGACCGCGGGGAACGGTGATCCTGAAATCCACCGCGGCCGAAGGAGCGCCGCTGAACCTTGCGCCCGTCGTCATCAACGAAATCAAGATCGTCGGCTCGCGCTGCGGGCTTTTCGAAAGGGGCCTGCACGCCCTTCTGACGTACGATTTCCCACTCGAAAGACTGGTCAAGGGCCGCTACCCGCTGGACGAGGCGGAAGCCGCGTTCGCCCACGCCGCGCGGCCCGACGCGCTCAAGGTTCTCATCGAGATGTAGCCGCGAAAGCCGTTGCGCAGGGCTGCAACATTTGACATATTCGCCCCCGTAAAACCATGAATCTGAACCGATTTCGCATGTGGGTCCTTGCCGTTGCCGCGCTGGCGGCCGCGACGGCCGCGCCCGCACGCACCATGCCCGTCGACGGGTATGCGGCGTATGTGAACAACCGCGTCATCACGGTGGGCGAGATCCTCGCCATCATCCAGCCGATCCGCGCGCAGCTGGCCGAAACCTACAGCGGCAAGGAGCTGGAAGAGAAGATGGCGGAGGCCTACCAGGAGGGACTGGACGCCCTGATCGAGCGCGCGCTGATCCTCGAAGAGTTCACCGCGATGGAGGGGAACATCCCCGACCGCGCCGTGGACGATCAAATCAACGTCATGATCAACGACCGCTTCAAGAACGACCGCGCCGCCTTCCTGGAGGCGTTGGCCGAGGACCGGATGACCATGGATGACTGGCGGGAGGAAACAAAGAACCGCCTCATCGTCAACCTCATGCGCCGACGCGAGGTGATCGATCGCGTCGTGATCACGCCCCGGGCGGTTCGCGACGTTTACGAGTCGCGCGCGGCCGAGTACCAGGTGCCCGAGCAGATCCGCCTGAGCATGATCGTCCTGCACAAGGGCACAACGGCCGACGATCAGGCCGTGAAAATGAAGGAGGCCGGCCGGATTCGCGAGAAACTGCTGGCCGGCGGCAACTTTGCCGAACTGGCCAAGGCAAGTTCGGAGGGTTACAAGGCGGCCGATGGCGGCGACCAGGGATGGATGGACCCCAAGACCCTGCGCAAGGAACTGGCCGCAGCGGTCGCCTCGCTCGAGCCGGGCCGCATCAGCGATGTGATCGAGACGGACAACGACTTCTACATTCTGAAGGTCGAGGCGAAGAAAAACGCGTCGGTCATTCCGTTCGACGACGTGCGGAACCAGGTTGAGGCCGAGTTGCGCAAAGCCGAAGAAGTGCGGATGTACAAGGCGTGGATCGAACGCCTGAAGAGAAAGTTCTACGTCAAGATTCTCCTGGAAGACGAAGGCGCGACGAACATCGAATAGCGCGCCGGAGAGCGGCCCGATGAGAACACCGATCCGAATCGGCATCACGCTGGGCGACATCAACGGAATCGGCCCGGAGGTCGCGCTGAAAGCGGCGCTGGATCGCCGCTGGCCGGCCGATGTTCAAATCATCCTGATCGGCGCCGCGGCCGCCGCGCGATGGCAGGCCGCCGAATTTGGCCTGCCCCTGCCCCCCCTATGGGACCCTGACGAATCCCCTCGCGGCAAAAAGGTCTTCATCTGGGATCCGACTCCCCAGAACCAGCCGGTCTGGCAGTCCGGCAGGATTGAGAAGGACGCCTCGGCCGCGGCGGCGGAATGGATCCGCATGGCCGTGCTCGCCTGCCGCGCCGGCTGTCTCGACGGTATCGTCACCGCGCCGATTTCCAAGGAGGGCTTCCACAAGGCCGGCGTCGACTACCCCGGCCACACGGAGATGCTTGCCGAACTCTGCGGCGTGAAGAGGTTTGCCATGATGCTGTTTGGAGGGGGCCTCCGGATCACGCTCGCGACGCGGCATATCCCGCTGGCGGCCGTTTCCAGAAAGCTCACTAATGCGGCAGTCCTCGACACGATCCTCATCACCGGCGAGGCCCTGCCTTGGCTTGGTAGCCGCAAGCAGCGGATCGCGGTCTGCGGGCTCAACCCTCACGCCGGCGACGGCGGAAAAATCGGCCGCGAGGAAATCACCGTCATCGGGCCCTCGATCCGGGCGGCGAAGAAGAAGGGCCTCGACGTGACAGGGCCCGTGCCCGCCGACGTCGTCTTCCACCAGGCCCTCAAGGGAAAGTTCGACGCGATCGTTTCCATGTATCACGACCAGGGACTCGGCCCGCTGAAGATGCTCGCTTTCGACTGCGGTGTAAACGTCACGCTCGGACTGCCGATCGTCCGCACATCGCCCGATCACGGGACCGCATTCGACATCGCGGGCAAAGGTGTGGCAGACCCGGAAAGCATGATCGAAGCAATCAAGTGGGCGATACAACTTGCGCAGCGCAAAAACCCCTGGAAGGATCCTTTGAACAAAAGGAAACGAAGGTAGCGAAGGAACGAAATCGTCTTCGTTTCCTTCGTTAGCTTTTGTTTAATCCGTCCATGAATTTGACGGCACCGTCCGAAGTCAAAGCCCTCCTCGCCCAGCTTGATTTTCGCCCAAGCAAAGTCCTTGGACAGAACTTCCTGATCGACTCGAACATCCTCAAGATCCTCGTGTCGACGGCCGATCTTCAACCGGGCGATGCCGTCATCGAGATCGGGCCGGGCCTCGGCGTGCTGACCGAATGCCTCGTACGCGGCGCGGGAAGAGTCGTGGCGATCGAGAAAGACCGCCGGCTCGCGGCGCACCTACGCGAGCGCTTTCGTGAAACGGCGAACCTCGAGTTGATCGAAGCCGACGCGCTCGAGGTCGACCTGAACAAGCATCTCGCCGCCGGCTGCAACAAGGTCGCGGCAAACCTGCCGTACTCCGTCGCCAGCCGCCTGCTGGTCGACCTGGCCGAGGCGCCGCGGCGGCCGCGGCAGATGGTGGTGACGATCCAAAGCGAAGTCGCCGATCGCCTCACGGCGAAGGCCGACACGGATGACTACGGGCTGCTTTCGGTCATCCTACAGTTGCGCTACGACATCAGCGTGCGGAAGGAAGTCAGCCCGTCGTGTTTTTATCCGCCGCCGGAAGTGAAGTCTGCGATCGTGAACATGGTTCTTCGCGAGCCGGCGATCCAGCCCGCGGACTACGATCACTTCAAGGAACTGCTGAAGCTGTGTTTCTCCAAGCGAAGGAAACAACTGGGCGGAATTCTTCGGAAGCGATTCCCCGAAGTTGAAGCCGCATTGTCGTCGCTGGAGCTTGATCTGCGCTCGCGCCCGGAGACCTTGAATCCCGAACAATGGGTCAAGTTGTTGAACGTTCTCTGCTGCAAAGATGGTGAGCGAGACGCGTAGGTTCGGGCAGGCGGAATCCGCCCGAACACCGGAGGACAACTTCTTCCGCGCCGGGCAAATCGATCCAATGTCCGATGCTGACGTACACAGGATTCACGCCGTCGCGGGTCCGCAGGACACTTCCCACGCGCTCGCCGCGATCCATCAACGGCGATTTCGAACCGCGGGCCGTCTTGAGGACGCCGTACTCGCCGACCAGGATGCTCTTCGCGCACCCCAGGGACGGCAGGCCGGTCAGCACGCCGACGTGGCACGCGATGCCGAAGCGGCGCGGGTGGGCAAGCCCTTGCCCGTCGCACATCAGAACATCCGGCCGCACACGCAGCTTGCCGATTGCCGCAAGGAGCGCTGGCGCCTCGCGGAAGGAAAGCAGGCCGGGGACATACGGGAAGGCCAGGCGGCGGCGTTGAACATACTGTTCGACAACGACTTGATCGCGAAGATCCCAAAGGACCACCGAGGCAATGCACCATTTCTCATTGCGCGTGAACGTCGCATCGAGCCCGGCGACGTACCGGACCACGGCCGGCAGCTTGGAGATTTCCACACGTGAGGCAAGTTCTCTCTGGATTGCGATCGCGCGGGCAGGAGTGACATTCCAGCGGTGAAGTCTGCGCGGCAGTTTCATCGATCAACCCCTAACCCCACCCCTCTCCCGGAGGGAGAGGGTGACAGATTCTTCTCCCTCGCCCTCCGGGAGAGGGCCGGGGTGAGGGAATATCCCTGTC
>CAYQYB010000024.1:0-19358 GCA_964421535.1 uncultured Verrucomicrobiota bacterium
CAGTACCCGGTCCAGCCGGACCGTGCTGGGCCTCTGCCTGCGCTCGATGCCGGCCTTCACTTTCAACTCGGTCTGCGGAAGAAGGCCTTCGACAGCCGCTTCGAGGGTGGCGGCTCCTCCGATCTTGTCCAGGGCCCGGCCCAGGTGCTTCTTCTCCCGTTCGCCCGGCGCGGTCTTCAGCAGGGAAAGCAGTTCCGATTCCTCGCGGCGGCCGGCCCCGATCTTGGGGATCGCGGCCATAGCGTAGCGCCGGATTTTCTCGGCGGGATCCTTGAGCAGCCGCGCCAGCCACGCGCGCACCTCGGACTTTTGCTCCGCGGTGCCGGCGCCCGCGAACGCCACGCCCACGGCGCGAATGACCGCGACCCGCTGAAGCCGCTCCTTCGGATCGGCCCGGTCAAACCGCGGCACCTCTTCGTTCCACAGCGCATCGCACGACAAGGTGCGCAGCTGGCGGTATAGCTCCTTGTCGCTCTTCATATTCCTTGCTTATCCATGATTTTTCCAAAGGTTGGAAGATTTTGCGGAGTTTTTTCCAAACATTGGAAAAATAGTTGAAAAAAGGTCCGGAAAAACGCCGCGCTCGTTTCTTTCTATTAGTAGACGCGATTTCGAAATCGCGTCTACGAAGGGGGTTGGTTAATCCGCCGCTTCTTGTTCCCTTCGAAGGGCTCCTCAAGAGAAAAGTCCGGCAGGAAGTCGGCCGTGTCGGGGATGTCCTGCAGGTACACGTGCTGGAAGCCGAGCTCGTAGACCAGGTCGCGGACCTCTTCGTGCTCCTCCCGGCTGATGCCGCGGCACAGGTGCTTTCTTTCGACACAGCCGGGCACGGGGTGAAACTGGCTCATCACGGACAACGGCAGCAACTTGCCGAACTCGGCGCGCAGAAGCCTCAGAACCTCCAGGCTGTTCTCGACATGGCCCGGCAGGATCAGGTGCCGCACGAGCACGCCGCGTTTCGCAGGCTGAAGCCCCGTCGGATCCCACGGCTCCAGAAAGCCCTTCAGCTCGACCATCTTCCGCAACGCCTTGAGCGCCACATCCGGATACAGATCGTCGCCCATGCACTCTTTCGCGAGCTGGGGCTGGGCGAACTTGAAGTCCGGCATGAAGATGTCGATGCATTCGGCGTATTCCTCGACGAGGTCCGCCCGCTGGTATCCCGAGGTGTTGAAGATCGTCGGAATCGAGATGCCTTCCTTCTTCAGCTCGCGGCAGAGGTGTCGAATGTGCGGCCAGAAATGGTCCGGCGTGACGAAGTTCAGGTTGTGAACGCCGGAGAGCGCGAGCGACCGCGCCGTGTGTACCAGCTCCTCGGGCGCAATGTCCCAGCCCATTCCGCCGGCGGAGATCTGGTAGTTCTGGCAGAAGAAGCAGAGGCACGAACAGCCGCTGAAGAAGATCGTGCCGGAGCCCCGCGCGCCCGTGAACGACGGCTCCTCGCCGTAGTGCGGGCCGGCCGACGAAATGCGGCATGTCGCGGTCTGGCGGCAGACGCCTTTCTTCCCGCTCGTCCTGTCCACGCCGCACGAGCGCGGACACAACCGACATTCGCGATAGGAATCGAAGTTCATCAATCCTGCTTCGGCAACTCGACGCCGCTGTCCTTCATGGCGCCGGTCAGCATGAGCCAGTTCATGCTGACCCGCTGATTAAACTCGGCAAACATTTTCCGTACAAGCTCTCTCATCGTCACCGCGTCGGGCTCGTGCACGCGGCGGAGGAACAGAAGGGCCGGCACACGCAGGATCCCGGTCATGATGAACAGCAGCTGGTAGTTCACGATGGTCAGCGAACCGATGTGCCACCGCACGCCTTCCATCGAGTCGGCCAGCCAGCCGCTGAGCAGGTTGGCCGCGAAGCTGGTGACGCCGCTCAGGGCCGACAGCACCGCGACATACATCGTCCGGTTCCGCGACGGCAGCATGTCGATGACCAGGTTGAAGCTGGCCAGCCCGTACCCGGCCCAGAAAACCCCTGTCAGCACGCTGTTTACGTAAATCGGCCACCGCACCCCCCAGGGGCAGAAAGCGTAGTAGAACGGCAGGTGCAGGATGCCGATCACGGTCACCATCAGCACCGGCCGGTGGCCGTAGCGGTCGATCAGCCGCCCCCAGTACGTCTGCACGATCATCGTGGTCACCGACGCGATGACCCCGAGCAGGGCGATGATCTTGAAATTCCACTGCATGTGTTTCAAGAGGTGCGCGTTGAAAAACGGCGACGCGATTCCGCACGCGAAGACCCAGTACAGATAGAACGCAAGAATTCTGCGGTAGTTCGGATCGCGCAGGGGCTGGACCAAGTAGTGCGCGATCGGCGGAACCGGTTCGGGCGGCGCGCCGGGATCTGGCTGCCGCCGGATCAGCAAGAACGCCATGATGCCCGCCGCGACGGCAATCAGCTGAAGCACGAGATAGCCGCCGGCCTCATGGCCCCGGCTTCGGAAGAAGTCCACCGCGAATCCCGCCGCGAGGTTCCCGCTGATGCTGACGAACCCGTTGATCCGGTTCCGCGCCCCGAAGTACCTGCCGCGAATCGAGGAAGGGATGATCGCCGCCATCCACGTGACCCAGCCCGGCGCGGCGATGTTCATCACGATGCTCGAAATCGCGTAGAGGATCATGAAGACCAGCACCTCGCGGCTGTGCACGAGGAAGGGAATCAGAGCCATCGGCAGCCAGAGGGTCCGCGAAACGACGGAGAACCATGCGACGATTCCCTTGCGCCAGCCGGTGCGCTCGATGAGGTACGCGCCCAGAATCTGGAAGACCTGCGCGAGAACAGGGATCGCCCCGAGCAGGCCCAGTTGGAAGTCGTTCGCCCCCAGCATCAGCGCGAAGCCCGTGAAGAAAACGCCGCTCGTGATCAGGAAATGAAGAGCCGCCCACGAACCTTCCACTGTGGAAATACGGAGCGCCTCCCGGGTTATGATGGTCTTTGACATGCAGCCCGCGCAGGATAGTAGCGGGAAACAGGCTCGGCGTTAACGTTGCACAGGCGCTACCCCCGCCCGGCACGTCGATTCGTCCAAAAAACCCCTTTATGGAATGCCGTTTCCGGGTATAATCGTGGAAGTAAAAGGCTTAAATTCGATGGGAATGGCCCTAAGTTGGTATGATTAATGCAGTGGATATAAGCGCAGGGGGGCATTAATCCGAATGAGCAACGACGGTAAGATACCTGAGGAGAAGGAATTTTCCTCAACAATGCGGATCGATATTCCGCCGGACCTTCTTGCGGACCAGATTCAGAAGGCTCCACGGTTGGAAACCGCCAAGATTCGCGTACGCCCCAACCTTTCAAAAACCGGCAGGATTTCCGCGGTTGCCAGCCCTGATTCCAAATACGACCAACTGCTCCAAAGCATCTACGATGCGGCGCTGATCACGGACTTGACCGGCAGAATCGTTGACGGCAACGTGCGCGCGGTCGAATTTCTCCAGCATTCCAGGCTGGAACTGCAGCAGCTGACGGTCCTGGAAATCATCTCCGGCGCCGATGCCGGCCTGCTCAATACGCTTTGTCAGAATCTACAAAAAGAGAAATTCGGACTTCTTCAGGCTTATTGCCTGCGGAAAGACCGATCCTACTTCCCGGCTGAAATCGCTGTCAATCTGCTGAGGTTCGAGGACCCGAAACTCTGCTTCTTCATTCGGGATGTAACGCTCAGGCGGCAGGCGGAGGAGATGCTGCGCACCGAGCACAACGCCATCCAGAACGCCGGCAACGGAATTGCCATCACCAACGAGGAGGCGAAGCTGGAGTATGTCAATCCCGCCATCCTCAAGATGTGGAACTACGAGGACCAGAACGATCTGTTGAACCACGATCTTCGCACGCTGCTGGCGGACTCGCCCGCCTCGGAGGAAATGGTCCAATGCGTGCTCACCGACCGCTCCTCGTGGCTGGGCGAACTCGTCGCCAAGAGGAAGGACGGCAGCGTATTCGACATCCAGGTTTCCGCCGCGTGCAACCGCGATACGGACGGCGAGGTTTCGGGCATGGTTGTTTCCTTCGTCGACATCAGCGACCGCAAGCGCGTCGAGGAGGCACTCCGCCAGACCGAGCGCCAGCGGGTGATGCTCGCGAGCGTGGGCGCCGCCTGCCACCATCTGGGCCAGCCCGCGACCGTGATCATGACGAACCTCGAGTTGATCAAGCGCATGACGGCGGAGCTGAACAACGACAGCCTGAAGAAGATCCTGAGCATGACCAACGAGGCGGCTGACAGCCTGGCCGAAGTCCTGCACAAGCTGAACTCGGTGAACGAATTCAAGACGGTCCAGTACCTGGACAAGGAGAATTCGGAGTCGCCCGAGAACGTTATTCTGGATATCTAGGCGGTCGCCCGGTATCCTCCCCCCCATCATGGCCATGGCCTACAACATACTTCGGATCGTCGCGTACGCTGCCGGTCTTGCCGGCATGCTCCTGTTCGTGACGGCCCGCCAGAGCGCGGAGCCCCACGCCGTCAGGGCCGCGGCCGGCGGCGTCCTGCTGGTCCTTTCTTTCGCCTGCTTCCTTGGAACGTACGTGATCTACATGGTCCACCAGGCGCGAAAAAGCCTGAAAAAATAGCTCGTTTTCCGCCTGAATGAGGCATTGACAGGCCAAGGCACCTCCGCTATGTTCTGCCCCTCTATTTTGGGAAGAGGCCATTGCATAATATGAAGACTACGTTTGTGACAGAATCGGATGCGGCTCGGGCTTGGTATGTCGTGGATGCCACGAACAAGGTCGTTGGCCGGTTAGCCGTCAAGATCGCCAACATCCTCCGGGGGAAGACGAAGGCGTCGTTCGCCCCGCAGTCCGACGTCGGCGATTTCGTCGTGGTGATCAACGCCGAAAAGATCCGGTTCACGGGCCGGAAGGAAGAGCAGAAGACGTACGGGAGCTACTCCAGATTTCCGGGCGGGCACAAGTACACGAAGGTCAGCTCCGTGCGCGCGCACAAGCCGGAGTACATTCTTGAGCACGCGGTCAAAGACATGCTCCCGAAGAACCATCTCAGCAAGCATCTCTTCGGCCGCCTGAAAGTTTACGCCGGCAAGGATCATCCGCACGCGGCACAGAAGCCGGCGGTTCTGGAACTGTAACATCGAGAGGAAACAGCAGTGGCACAGAAAGTGGCAGAGTATTCCGCAACGGGCAGGCGCAAGACGGCCGTGGCCCGGATTCGCCTGGCGCACGGCGTCGGCAAAGTCATCGTCAACAACCGGGAATTCAAGATCTACTTCCCGACGGACACCGTCCGGATCTTCATCGAGCAGCCGCTCAAGGTCACCGATACGCTGAAGCGGTTTGACATCATCGCCTCGCTCAACGGCGGCGGCCCGCTCGGCCAGGCCGGTGCCATGCGCCACGGCATCGCCCGGGCCCTGTGCCTGGCGGATGCGTCCCTGCGCCCCGTCCTCAAGAAGAACGGCTTCCTCACGCGCGACCCGCGTATGAAGGAACGCAAGAAGTACGGCCAGCCCGGGGCCCGGAAACGCTTCCAGTTCTCGAAGCGGTAAATCGAAACTTAGAGTTGACGACAACCCCGAATGCCCCGGCGTTCGGGGTTTGTCATTTGAAAGGCAAACGGAGTGAACGTCGAACGCTGAACGCTCAACGCCGAACGTCGAAGCGTGTGAAGGCAGGGCTTCGCTCGCCTCACCGCTCGACTTCGGCGTTGGACGTTCGACGTTCGGAGTTCGGCGTTCTTAGACTTAAGGAGACAAGATGAGCCCGAAGAAAGTGAATATTTCAGAAGAAATCGTTCTGCCCAAAGGCTTCAAGGCCTCCGGCGTCGCCGTCGGCCTGAAGAAGGGCAACAAGAGGGACATGGCGTTGCTCGCGTCCGACGTCCCCGCCGCCATGGCCGGCACGTTCACGACCAACCAGGTCAAGGCCTCCACCGTCAAGCTCTGCCAGAAGCGGCTCGCCGGCCGCACTGGCCGGGCGGTCATCATCAACAGCGGAAACGCGAACGCGTGCAACGGCCCGCAGGGCATGCTCGACGCCGAACGGATGGCGGAACTCACCGCCAGCCTGATCGGCGCGGACGAGAAACACGTCTACGTCTGCTCCACCGGCCGGATCGGCGTGCGGCTCCCGATGGACATCATCGAAAAGGGCATTCCGAAGGCGGCCGGGAATCTCGCGAAGGACGGCGGTTTCGCCGCGGCGGAAGCGATCATGACCACCGACACGAAGATGAAGATCTGCACCGCGCGGATCACGGTGGACGACAAGCCCGTCGTCCTGACGGCGATGTGCAAGGGCGCCGGCATGATCGAGCCGAACATGGCGACGATGCTCGCGTTCATCCTGACTGACGCGGCGGTGGACGCGGACGCGCTGCAGTCCTGCCTCTCGGAGGCCGTGAACCGGAGCTTCAACCGGGTCACCGTGGACGGCGACCGGAGCACGAACGACACGGTCCTCTTCTTTGCCAACGGCCAAGCCGGCAACCGGCCGCTCAAGCCGACCCACTCGGACTGGAAAGTCTTCTGCGAAGCGGTCAACGCCATCACCATCAACCTCGCGCTGAAGATCGTCGCGGACGGCGAAGGCGCCAGCAAGGTGGTCACCGTGCGGGTCAAGGGCGCGCGGACGGAGGCCGACGCGGACATCGCCGCGCGGTCCGTCGCCAACTCGCTGCTCGTCAAGACGTCCTGGGTCGGCGAGTACCCGAACTGGGGCCGGATCATGGACGCGCTCGGCTACTCGGACGCGAAGATCGACGAGGAGAAGGTCGAGATTCGATACGACGACAAGCTCGCGGCTAAAAACGGCGTCGTCGCGTGGTCGTCCGTCGACGACCTGAAACGGGTCCAGCGGCAGAAGGCGTTCACGATCGACATCGACCTGCACCTCGGCAAGGGCGAGGCGGTCGTCTACACGTGCGACTGCACCGAGGAATACGTTCGGATCAACATGTGATTGATTTGTTCCCATCGTAATCGTAATCGTCATCGTAATCTTAATCTCTGTCTTTGGAGCACGATTACGATTATGATTACGAGTACGAGGAAGAGTTGAAACCATGCAGAAAGTCATTGAAAAAGCGGATGTGCTGATCGAGGCCCTGCCCTACATCCAGCGGTTCCGGGGCGACGCGGTCGTCGTCAAGTTCGGCGGCAGCGCGATGGAAGACAAGGACACGGTCGACAACGTCCTGAAGGATGTCGCTTTCATGGAGTGCGTCGGCCTGCGGCCGGTGCTGGTCCACGGCGGCGGCAAGGCGATTTCCCAGAAGATGAAGGACGCCGGCCTGCGGCCCGTGTTCGTGAAGGGCCTCCGGGTCACGGACGACGAATCCATCCGGATCGTCGAGCAGGTCCTGAACGACGAGGTGAATCCCGAGATCGTGAAATCGCTCGAGGAATTCGGCTGCAAGGCGCGGGGCATCCACGGCGAGCACATTCTTTTCGTCAAGAAGCACACCGAGCGGGACCCCGACACCGCCGAGGTCCTCGACTGGGGCTACGTGGGCGACGTGGTGAAGGTGGACGTCGAACCGATCAAGGCGTACCTGCAGGCCGGGATCACCCCCGTGATCACGCCGCTCGGGCTCGGCCCCGACCGGAAACTCTACAACATCAACGCCGACGAGGTCGCCGCCTCGATCGCGGAGAAGCTCGAGGCGCGGAAACTGGTGTTCCTGTCGGACGTGCCGGGACTCCTGGAGAACAAGGACGACCCGTCGTCCATCATGTCCACGCTCAAGCTCAGCGAGATCGAGGATCTGATCCGCCGCGGCGTCATCTCCGGCGGCATGCTGCCGAAGATCGGCGGCGCGCTGAAGGCGCTGAAGGCCGGCGTGAAGAAGACGCACATCATCGACGCGGGCCTGCCGCACTCGCTGCTGCTGGAGATGTTCACGGACAAGGGAGTGGGGACGGAGATCGTACAGTAGGCGTTCACGGTTCGCTGTTCAGAGTTCAGGGTTGTTCCTTGAAAAGGCTGTTTGGATGAAGATAGAGCGGTTTGAAGACATCGAGGGCTGGCAGCTGGGCCGAAAGCTTTCAAAAGCCATTTACTCGGTCTCAAGAAAAGGCGAATTCGCAAGAGACTACGGATTGCGCGACCAAATCCAGCGAGCGTCTGGATCAGTCATGCATAATATCGCCGAAGGATTTGATGGCGGTAGCAACGCCGAGTTTATCAAGTTCTTGCGATACTCAAAACGGTCGTGCACCGAAGTGCAAAGCGAATTGTGGGTTGCGCTGGATCAAGAGTACGTAACCGAGACTGAATTTAACAAGCTGTACGACATGGCCAGAACCGCTCGTTCAAAAATCGGGGCTTTCATCAAATACTTGGATGAATTCGAAAAGAGGAAGAAACAGAGCTCCCGGACAAAAACAGCGCCGGAATCGAACCGGGAACCGTGAACCGGGAACTCAGGAGAATCGAAACGTGAGTACATCAGAAGAAATCATTGCGTTGCATAAACAGTTCGTGATGCCGACCTACGCTCCCGGCCTCGTCTTCGTAAAGGGCAAGGGCGCGAAGGTGTGGGATGCGGACGGCAAGGAGTATCTCGACTTCCTCGCCGGCATCGCCGTGCTGAGCGTAGGCCACTGCCACCCGAAGGTGGTGAAGGCGATCAAGACGCAGGCGGCGACGCTGATGCACGTGTCGAACCTCTACTACAACGAGAACCAGCCGAAGCTCGCCCAGGCGCTGTCCACGCGGTCGCTGAACGGCAAGTGCTTCTTCTGCAATTCCGGCGCCGAGGCCAACGAGGGCATGATCAAGCTCGCGCGGCTCTGGGGCCACGCGCAGGGCAAGTACGAAGTCATCTCGATGACGAACTCGTTCCACGGCCGGACGCTCGCCACGCTGACGGCGACAGGCCAGACGAAGTACCAGAAGGGCTTCGAGCCTCTTCCCGCGGGATTCGTTTACGCCGAGTACAACAACCTGGAATCCGTCCGGGCGGCGATCAATGAGAAGACCGTCGCGGTCCTCGTCGAGGCCGTCCAGGGCGAAGGCGGCATCGTGCCGGCCCTGCCCGAGTTCATGCTGGGCCTGCGGTCGCTGTGCAACGAGAAGAACATCCTGCTCCTCTGCGACGAGGTGCAGTGCGGCTTCGGCCGGACCGGGCACTGGTTCGGCTTCCAGGAATTCGGCGTCCAGCCCGATGCGTTCTCCCTCGCGAAGGGCCTGGCGAACGGCTTCCCGATCGGCGCGATTGTCGCGTCGCCGAAGCTCTCGGACATCTTCCAGCCGGGCAACCACGCCAGCACGTTCGGGGGCAACCCGCTCGCGTGCGCGGCCGCCCTCGCCACGATCGAAACCATCGAGGAGGAGAAGCTCCTCGAGAACGCGACGGCCATGGGCGACCTCTTCCGGCAGAAGCTGAAAAAGCTCGTGAAGAAATATCCTTTCATCAAGGACGTCCGGGGCATCGGCCTGATGGTCGGCCTGGTCGGCGACCGGCCGGTCAAGCCGCTCGAGGTCATCCTCCGGGAGAAGGGCCTGATTTCCATCGCAACGCACGACACCGTCATCCGGTTCCTGCCGCCGCTGAACGTCAAAGCGTCGCAGATCCGGCAGGCCGTCACAATCGTGGATGAGGCTTGCGCCCAGTGGCAGACCACAATGTCACAGCCGCAGAATTGATCCGGCGCCTGCTCGTCCCCGCCGCTGTATTCGCAGCGGGGGCGTGCACCGGCTTCGCGGAATCCGGCGCGGTTTTTGCCCTCGCCAGCACCCAGGTGATCGAAAGCAGCGGGATCACGTTCAGCCAGCGGCGCGACGACGTCCTGTGGACTCACAACGACTCCGGCGACACGCCGCGTCTTTTCGCGATCGATACCGCCGGACGCGACCTCGGCACGTTTCCCGTCGAGCCCGCCCAAGCCGCGGACTGGGAGGACATCTGTTCGACCACCTTCGACGGCAAGCCGTGCCTCGTGATCGCCGACACGGGCGACAATCCGAGAAAACGCGACCACGCGACCCTCTACATCGCGGAAGAGCCGGATATCTCGATCGATCGCGTGGCGCGCGTGATCCGCTCGATGGATTTCACATACGAGGATGGACCGCAGAACTGCGAGGGGCTCGCGGTCGCGCCGGACGAGCGCGTCTTCTATCTCGCGTCGAGGGGAAAGAAGTACGAGCGCAAGCTCTACGAACTGTCCTTCACGGGCACGGTCGCCCGACTCGTCATGAAACTGGAACTGCCCCACGTCACCGCGATGGACATCTCGCGCGACGGCCGTTACGCCGTGATGCTCACGAAGGACAACACCGCCCTCGAATACCGACGCGAGCCCGGCGAGACGTGGCCGAGGGCCTTTGCCCGCGCCCCGCGCACGCTGCCGCTGCCCGAGGCGGACCAGGCGGAAGCCATCTGCTACAGCCCGGACGGGGACGCCCTGTTCGTGACCAGCGAAGGCCTCCCCTGCCCCCTCTGGCGGATCGAGATCCTGCCCGATTCCCCGCGCCCCTGACCGAAGAGACAGCCCGGCCCGACCAGCGCCTGCATCCACGTCCGATTCAACAACCCGCGCCTGCCATTCATCGTGCTGTTTGCGCATTTCGAATTGTGACATCTGACGATGCGGCCGTCTCGTTTCGTGTCACAATCGAGATCAGGAATCCGGCCCCTTAAAAGCTTGGACTGTTGGGGCCGGACCCTGTAAATATTCAACGCTTTGGTTTCACAAGGAGTGCACACATGAAAGTGGTTCTTGCGTATTCCGGCGGGTTGGACACATCGGTCATCCTCAAGTGGCTGAAGGAAACCTACAAGGCGGAGGTCATCTGCTTCGCGGCGAACATCGGCCAGGAAGAGGAGCTCAGCGGACTGCGCCAGAAGGCCATCAGGACCGGCGCCAGCAAGATCTACATCGATGACCTGCGCGAAGAGTTCGCGCGCGATTTCATCTTCCCGATGCTCCGGGCCGGAGCGGTCTACGAGTCAGGCTACCTGCTCGGCACATCCATCGCCCGTCCCCTGATCGCCAAGCGCATGGTCGAGATCGCCCGCGAGAACAAGGCCGACGCGATCAGCCACGGCGCGACCGGCAAGGGCAACGACCAGGTCCGCTTCGAACTCACCGCGTACGCGCTCAAGCCGGGCATCCAAGTCATCGCCCCGTGGCGCGAGCCGCGCTTCCGCGAGCAGTTCACGGGCCGGCAGGCGATGATGGATTACTGCGCCAGGCACGGCATCCACATCGATGTCACCTCCAAGAAGCCGTACTCGATGGATCGCAACCTCCTGCACATTTCATACGAGGGCGGCATTTTGGAGGACGCGTGGAACGAGCCAACGAAAGACATCTTCAAGCTGTCCGTCGCGCCCGAAGACGCGCCGAACAAGCCGGAGTATGTCGTGGTCGATTTCAAGGAAGGCAACGCTGTCGCCGTGAACGGCAAGAAGATGAATCCGCTCAAGATCATGGAGACGCTGAACCGCCTCGGCGGCAAGCACGGCGTCGGCCGCGCGGACCTCGTCGAGAACCGGTTCGTCGGCATCAAGAGCCGCGGCGTTTACGAAACTCCGGGCGGAACGATCCTTCACAAGGCGCGCGAGGCCGTCGAGCAGATCACGATGGACCGCGAGGTCCTGCACCTGCGGAACTCGCTGGTCCCGAAATACGCCGAACTGGTCTACTACGGGTTCTGGTTCGCCCCCGAGCGCATCATGCTCCAGAAGGCCATGGACGACGCGGCGTCATGCGTCACCGGCACTGCGCGGCTGAAGCTGTACAAGGGCAGCTGCACGATCGCCGGACGCAAGTCGAAGCAGTCGCTGTTCGATCCGAAGCTCGCGAGCTTCGAGGGCAACGTCGGCTACGATCAAAGCGACGCGACCGGGTTCATCAAGCTCAACGCCCTTCGCCTGCGCGTCAGGGCACGGCTGGGGAAGTAAAATGGATTCGTTCAAATACAAAGACGGCTGGCTGTACGCGGAAGGGGTTTGCGTTGAGGAGCTTGCTCTCAAGCACGGGACTCCTCTCTACATCTACAGCCGCGGCCATCTTCAGGACCAGTACCGCGCGCTCGCGTCGGCCATGCGCGCGGTCAAACCGCTGATCTGCTTCTCGGTCAAGACCAACACCAACGTCGCGGTCATCAATACGTTCGCGAAACTCGGCGCCGGAGCGGACGTCGTTTCCGGCGGCGAGCTGTACCGCGCGATCCGCGCCGGCATTCCCGCTTCCAAGATTGTTTTTGCCGGGGTCGGCAAAACCGTCGCCGACATCGAGTACGCACTGAAACAGGATATCCGGTTCTTCACGGTTGAATCCGAGCCCGAGCTGGAGCGAATTTCCAAATGCGCCAAGCGCCTGCGCCGCAAGGCGCGCATCGCGCTGCGCGTCAATCCGGACGTCGATCCGCAGACGCACAAGTACATCAGCACCGGCAAGAAGGAGAACAAGTTCGGCCTCGATCTCGGACGCGCCATGAAGGCGTACGATCTGGCGGCCCGCCTGCCGAACCTCGAGATCGTCGGCCTGCACATGCACATCGGCTCGCAGATCCTCTCGTCCGCGCCGTACGCGCACGCGCTCCACAAGGTCGAGAAGCTCTGCCGCCAGCTGAAGGCGAAGTACCCCACGTTCCGCGTTCTCGACATGGGCGGCGGACTCGGCATTTCGTACAAGCCGTCGCAGGACCCGCTCGACGCGAAACACTTTGCGGACATCGTGGTCCCGTTCCTGAAGCGGCTGGACATGGATGTCGTCATGGAGCCCGGCCGCTTCCTCGTCGGCAACGCCGGCATCCTCGTGACCCGGATCCAGTACGTGAAGAACGGCCCCTCGAAGAAATTCGTCATCGTGGACGCCGGTATGAACGACCTCATCCGCCCCCCGCTCTACCAGGCGCACCACGAGGTGATCCCGGTCGCGAAGACACGCGGGAAGTTCATGGCGGACGTCGTCGGGCCGATCTGCGAGTCCGGCGACTTCTTCGCCCTCGACCGCCACCTGCCGAAGGTGAAGGCGGACGACCTGCTGGCCATCCTGAGCGCGGGCGCCTACAGCTTCTCCATGGCCTCCAACTACAACAGCCGCGGCCGCGCCGCGGAGGTGATGGTTTCCGGCCGGAAAGCCGCGATAATCCGGGCCCGCGAGACCTGGGCCGACCTCGCCCGCGGCGAGAAACTGCCGCGCTTGTAGGCTTTTCCAACCCCTGGAAATTGTTACTGCCTTTTTTTCCAATCCTTGGAAAAATAGGGCCTGGTTTTTCCAATGTTTGGAAAAACGAACTAAATGGCAGGTGAATTATGTTCGAGGGCGCTTATACCGCAATTATCACGCCGTTTGACAAGAACGGCGCCGTCGATTTTGGGAAACTCCGCGAGCTGATCGAGATGCAGGTCAAGAACGGCATCGACGGCATCGTCCCGGTCGGGACGACCGGCGAATCGCCGACGCTCGATTACGAGGAGCACGAGAAAGTCGTCGAGACCTGCGTTGAGGCCGCGCGCAAACGCGTCAAAGTCATCGCGGGCACCGGCGCGAATTCCACGCGCGAGGCGCTCGAACTCACAAAGCACGCCAAAGAGGCGGGCGCGGACGGCACACTCCAGGTCACGCCGTACTACAACAAGCCGAACCAGGCTGGGCTGATCAAACACTTCAGCGCGGTCGCGGACCTCGGCCTGCCGACGATCCTCTATAACATCCCCGGGCGCTCCGCCCGCGAGATCGAGGTTGCCACGGTTGCGGAACTTTCAAAACACCCGAACATCGTCGTGGTCAAAGAGGCGGGCGGCAGCGTGGACCGCGTCAGCCAGATCCTGGCGCGCTGCAAAATCGAAATCCTGTCGGGCGATGACTCGTTGACCTTGCCCATGATGGCGGTCGGCGCCGTCGGCGTCATCAGCGTGGCGTCCAACGTCGCGCCGAAAGCCGTCGCGGACATGGTGCATGCGGCGCTGAAAGGCGACTGGAAAACCGCCCGCGAGCTGCACCAGAAATACTACCGGTTGTTCACGGACCTGTTCGTCGACACGAACCCCATCCCGGTCAAAGCCGCGATGGCGATGATGGGCCTGTGCGAGGAAATCTATCGTCTACCGCTGTGCGAGACGAGCGACGGGAACAAAGCGAAAGTTCGCGAATGTCTGAAACAGTTGAAACTTGTCTAACCGCGGTGGTCACATGAAAAACATCGTTATTGTCGGTGCCGCGGGGCGCATGGGGAAGACTTTGATCCGCTGTCTTCAATCGGGTGCCGTCCCAGGACTGAAGTTGAGCGGCGCGATAGACCTTTGGGATTCTCCCGACCGCGGCAAGGACGCGGGGCTCGCGGCCGGCTGTAACGAGATCGGCGTGAAGATCACGTCCGACCTCGCCGAGGTCGCGCCGCGGTGCGATGTCGTGATCGATTTCAGCGGGCACCAGGGCACGTCGGGCAACGCGCCGCGCGTCGCCGACTGGAAGAAAGCGCTGGTCATCGGAACCACCGGGCTGACGCCCGAGGAGAGGCGCGTCATCGAAACGGCGGCCGCGAAGATTCCCGTCGTACTGGCGCCCAACATGAGCTTGGGCGTGAACCTGCTTTTCTCGCTCGTCGAGAAAGCGGCGGAAGCCCTCAAGGACAAAGGTTACGACATCGAGATCATCGAGCGGCACCACCGGAAGAAAAAAGACTCTCCAAGCGGCACCGCGATCGGCTTGGGCGAGGCGGCGGCAAAGGGCGCAGACCTGGATCTCAAGAGCGTCTCGGTTCACGGGCGCGAGGGCCTCGTCGGCGAGCGGCCGGCGGGGCAGATCGGATTTCACGCCGTCCGGGGCGGCGATATCATCGGCGACCACACGGTGCTTTTCGCGGCGGACGGCGAGTGCATCGAGCTGTCGCACCGCGCGACAAGCCGCGACACGTTCGCGTACGGCGCGTTGCGCGCGGCGGCATGGGCGGCCAGTCAGAAGGCCGGCCTGTACAGCATGAGGGACGTCTTGGGAGTGTAGCTTATGGAAGTCGGGCTCAGCCTGGGGTCGAACATCAGCAGTCGCCTTGACCACCTGAAGGAGGCCAAGCGCCGCCTGCTCACGATGCCCGGCGCCAAGCTGCTCGCCCAGTCGCCGGTGTACGAGACGGAGCCCGTCGGCGTGAAGCCGGAGTACCAGCACCTGGATTTCCTGAACGCGGTCCTGATCTTCGAAGGCTCCTGCTCCGTGCACGAGTGTTTCGATCACATGCACAAGATCGAAAGCGAAATGGGGCGGCACCGCGTGCTGGACCGCTTCGCGCCGCGGCCGATCGACATCGACATGATTTACGTCGACAATCTCACGATCCAGAGCGGCGGCCTCGTGATCCCCCACCCACACTGGAAAGAGCGCCGGTTCGTCCTTCAGCCCCTGGCCGATGTCCGGCCGGACCTGGTGCTTCCCGGCTCCAGCCAATCGGTCAAGGAGATCCTTGCCGCCCTCCCCGAGGGGGAAGAAGTCACTTTGTTCACGCGGGATTGGTAACTCGTGGTATGATGCATCCGCTATGACCGAACCCATCAAGTGGACGGCTCCGAAGATCCGGGCCCTTAAAGGGAAAGGAAAGATTTCCTCCCTGACGGCCTATGACTTCTCCATGGCCCGGCTCGTGGACGAGGCCGGCATCCAGCTCGTGCTCGTCGGCGACTCCCTCGCCATGACCATGCTGGGCTACGAGAACACGCTTCCGGTCACGATGGAGGAAATGCTCCACCACACCGCCGCGGTCGCGCGCGGCGTGAAGTACGGGCTCGTCGTCGCGGACATGCCCTTCCTCTCGTACCAGGTCTCCGTCGAGCAGGCGCTTTCGAACGCGGGCCGCTTCATCAAGGAAGCGGGAGCGGACGCCGTGAAGATCGAAGGCGGCGCGAACCGCGCGTCGACCATCCGCGCGCTCGTCGAGAACGGCATCCCCGTCCTGGGCCACATCGGGCTGACGCCGCAGAGCTTCCACGCCATCGGCGGGTTCAAGGTCCAGGGCAAGACCGCCGAGGATGCGAAGCATATCCTCGCCGACGCGAAGGCAATCGAAGAGGCCGGCGTGTTCGCGATGGTGCTCGAGGGGATTCCGGCCGCGCTTGCCGCCGAGATCACCGCGGCGGTCTCCGCGCCCACGATCGGCATCGGCGCAAGCGCGAACTGCGACGGACAGATTCTCGTGGTCCACGATATCCTCGGCCTGTACGGCGAGTTCAAACCGAAGTTCGTGAAGCGCTACGCGAATCTCGGGCCTGAAATCCGGAAAGCCTTCGCGCAGTACAAGAAGGAAGTCGAGGACGGCTCGTTCCCGGGTCCGGAACAGAGTTACTGACTGGAGTGATGGAGCACTGGAGTGATGGAAAGAGAGAAGCCGGAACCACAGCCCAATACTCCATTACTCCCGCACTCCAACACTCCGCCTATCCGTGAAAACAATCCGCTCGCCATCTGAGATGCAGCAGGCCGCGCAGGACCTCCGCCGTGCCGGCCGCCGCATCGGCTTTGTCCCCACGATGGGCTACCTCCACGAAGGTCACGGCTCGCTCATGCATCTGGCCCGCGAGCATGCGGATGTCCTTGTCGTCAGCATATTTGTGAACCCGACGCAGTTCGGCCCGAACGAGGATTTCAGCAAGTATCCCCGCGATTTCGAGCGGGACGAAGAGCTCTGCCGCCGTGATAAAACGGATGTCGTTTTTTATCCGTCCGCCGCCGACATGTATCCGTCCGACAGCAGCGTTGCCGTGGTCGAAGAGAAGCTGTCGCGCGGGCTGTGCGGCGCGTCGCGCCCGGGGCACTTCCGCGGCGTCTGCACCGTCGTCGCCAAGCTGTTTAACATCGTTCAGCCGGACATCGCCGTGTTCGGGGAGAAGGACGGCCAGCAGCTGCGGATCATCGAGCGCATGGTTCGCGACCTGAATTTCCCGGTGCGCGTCATCCGAGGCCCCACCCTGCGCGAGCCCGACGGCCTGGCCATGAGCTCCCGGAACTCGTACCTGTCCGCCGAGGAGCGGAAGCAGGCGCTCTGCCTGCGCCGGGCGCTGGACCGCGCGGAGGAGCTGTACCGGCAGGGCGAGCGCAGGGCCGACCGAATCGTCGCCGCGATGGGGGCCGTCATCGGCCATTCGCCTGCCGCGCGGATCGACTACATCGAGGTCGTGGATGACGCGTCCCTGGAGCCCGTGGCGACCCTCCAGAAGCCCTGCATGGTCGCGCTGGCCGTTTTCGTGGGCAAGACCCGGCTGATTGACAACACCGTTCTGGGCCGATGAACATTCAGAGCTTCGTTGACGCGCTCGCGATCCTCGATTCCAACCCGCCTTCGTTTCGCATCAGCGAGCGCAGGCGCAATGCATTCCTCGAAATCGGGCGCTTCTTCGAGGAATCCATCCGGCCCGGCCGCGAGTACGACCTGAAACACAACCCCGGTCCGATCCGGCAGCTGATCGAGCCGCGGCTGGCCGCGGCGGTCGCGAACGTCGCCGCGACATCGCTCGCGGAGGACCAGGTGACCGCGTGGCAGATGTACAATCACGGAGTGATCGTGAAGGCAGGACGCGTGGCGATCGGCCTCGACGTGATTCCCTTCACGAGGGCGTTCGACTGGGACGAGCCCGCAGGGCTGACGGATTCCATTGCCGACGCGATCGATGCCCTGCTCGTCACCCACAGCCACGCCGATCACTACGACGAATCCCTGATCCGCGCCTGCCTTGAGCGCGGGAAGCCCGTGCTCATGCCGGAACCCATGACCGGGAAATGGGTCTCCCACCCCGCTCTGCACGCCGCGGCTGACGGCTCAACCCACGAGCTGGCCGGCCTGCACATCATGGCTCGCCGCGGAATCCACCTGTGGCGTAAAGACGCGGACGAGGTACCTCTTACGTACTATGAGATCGCCTGTCCGCGCGGGTTTCGATTCATCTTCGGCGGCGACGTGGACTACACCAAGCGGTTCGAGAAGACGCCCGGCGCGGACATCGACCTCTTCTTCCTGCCCTGGCGGAACCCCAACGAAATCTACGAGCCGGGCCACCCCGCGCAGGAGGCGACCACCATCGACGCCGTGAGAATCGCCATTGAACGAATTCGCCCGGCCGCGATGCTCTATGAGCACTGCGCGGAGCTGGACCATGTGTATGAAGGATTTCCGGCGTCGTTTGATGTTGCACTCGAGCTCCAACGGCTGGTACGCATACCTTCAGAGTTGATGTTCTGGGGTGAGAGGATGGGGCTGAGGGCATGAAGCAATCGTTCCGGTTTGGGGTGGATGTTCTCTGCGAAGAGCACGCGGGCTGGCTGCACGGGCGCCGCGTCGGCCTGGTCGCGCACGCCGCAAGCGTCAGCGTGTCCGGCGCGCCCTCGGCGGAGTTCCTTCGATATCACGGAGTGAACCTGGTCTCGTTGTTCGGACCCGAGCACGGATTCCTGAGCTGCGGCAGCGCGGGCGAGGAGATGTCCCACACCAGGCATCCGAAGCTTGGGATCCCTGTGCATTCGCTTTACGGCGAAACCCGCAAGCCCACGGCAAAGATGCTCAAGGACGTGGACGTGCTCGTCTTCGATCTGCAGGACCTTGGGGCCCGCCCCTACACCTACGTGTCCACTCTGCGCATGGTGCTGGAGGCGGCTGCCGAGCATAGCAAGAGCGTGATCGTCGCCGATCGCCCGTCGCCTTTGGCCGGCATCGTGGACGGCCCGATGCTTCGACCTGCCTTCGAGAGCTTCGTCGGATTCATCCGAACCCCCGTGGTCTACGGCATGACGCCCGGAGAAACCGCGGTGTGGCTGGCCAAGGATCTCCATCTCGATCTCGACCTGCGCGTCGCGCTGATGAGAGGCTATCGTCGCGGCATTCAGCCGAAGCGCCGGTGGGTTCGTCCGTCGCCCGCCATCAGGTCCTGGGAGTGCGGCCTGTGTTTCCCGATCACGGTCTTCCTCGAAGCCGTGCCCGCGCTGGACCACGGCCGCGGAACCGACACCCCGTTTCAGCGCGTCGGGGCGCCGTGGCTGGACGCCAAGGAACTGAGCCACGAGATGAACGGCCTGAACCTGCCGGGAATCCATTTCTCGGTGTGCCGCTACCGAGCCATGGCTGGAAGCTACAAAGGGAAGACCGTTCACGGTATCAGGATCAGGGTGGGCGACGCGTCCCTCTATCAGCCCGTGCAGGCGGGAATCGCGATCCTGCGGGCCGTTCAGGACATCCACGGCGCAAGCCAGCTGTGGTCGCAGCCCGGCACCCGCGAGTCGTTCTTCGACCAGCTCATGGGAACAGACAGCGTTCGCCGCTCCCTGGTCGACGGCCACGCGCTCGTCGAGATCACGGCCCCTTGGGCGCTGGATAGCGCCGATTTCTGGCAAAGCCGCAAGGCGTGCCTCGCGTACTGACGGATTCGTCACAGCCAACGTCCAACCCACCCTTGATAT
>CAYQYB010000025.1:0-18997 GCA_964421535.1 uncultured Verrucomicrobiota bacterium
GCCTGCCCGAGCAGGCGAATCCCACTCGCGGCGACACGACGCAAGTGCGCTTCAATGCGCGTCCAGCTTTCGCCGGAAAAGGCGAGTTGGTATGTAGAGGCTTCGGCCTTTTGAATCTGCAAAGCGTCTGTGACTACCACGAAGTATTCGTTGTTTGATAAGCATTCGTACCCAAGGAGCATTGAGCCGCTTTCGATTCGAGGGCTGAAGCTGTAGCCGGCCCGCGCGTAGGCTTCCGCACGTTGCAGGGCGTGAGCGAGGAAGAAGATGGGGAAGTCCGTGCCGTCTGCCGTGCCCGCATTCTGCACTCTCGCGCCTGCGAGCAGCTTGTCCATGGGGTAGCGGATGACGGGCGAGCGCGCCCCCGGGCGCGGCGACTGAAGTTCGACGCGCTCGACGGTCACATCGATGAGACAGGTTGCGTCCTCGGGGATTCGGCCCGCCTCGATCAACTGCAGCATCCGGTCATTTGCCAACTCTTGTACCGCGCGCGTGGTGAATTCGTGGCGATGCCAGGACCCCTCGCCGGCCAAGCGTCCCTCTATCGCGAATCCCGCGTCTGCTGTGCGCCGGTTTCCTGCGCAAATGACGAGCTCGAGCTCCTCGAGTCCAACGAGCCGGCCTTTTCGCAGGAACTGCTCGCGCCAGAATTCGAGGCCGCAACGCTGGAGGTCGGGGCGCTTGAGCGCGAAGCTGTCCACGACGCTGCGGGTCGCGGGATCGCGCAGGTTCAATACGGCAGATACAGACTCGTCTACCGGCATGATCGGTTTCTCCCGGAGCACGGGCCCGGTGTGACTCGGGCCCGTGCGTACAGACTTATCCGCCGAGGTGGGTTCTCGGAGTGATCGTACCGGTCAGCACTTCGGTGCCCTGTTCTCCGATCGGCTTCTGTTCATCAAGCGCCGCACCGTCCGACGTGCGGATCTGCCACCCCATGCCTTCCGCCGGAAGGCCAAACTCCTCAACTAGGGAGCCTGTTACAGCGCTCGTGCTGAGACGCGAGTCGAATTCACGCACCAGCAGATCGGACGGATCGCTCCAGAGCGTTCGGGCGCGAACCGTGACGACGTTCCTATTTGCCACCACCATGATACTATCCTCCTTTTCCTGTTGTTGTTGCGTTGATCCATTCTTCGTTCGCCGCCAGTGTCATGATCGCGGGCTCGTCGTTCCGGACCAGTTCTGTCGCCGGCAGCAGCGCCGGCAGTGAGCCCTTCAGAGCTTCAATCGCGAAAGGGACAAGTACATCGAGAGCCGGTGCCGGCGCCCCGGTTAAATCCACCTCCGCCACCAGCATGTCGCCATCCCGGCGCGCGCGTACCATGCGCCATTGGCGCTGCCAGCTGACCAGAAGTGTCTGCGTCAGCGCTGCAACCGATGGTGTACGGGGTCCATCGGGCAAAAGGAGGAGCGAGAAGGAAAGGTTATCTGCGTCCAGACGGGTTTCGATCATTCTGGTGACTCTGCCGCAGCGAACGCCGCGTGCGGCGGACGGGACCAGCTTGTCGATCGTTTCGGAATCGGGCGGCGTCCAGGTCCACTTCTCATCCTCGAGCATACCCAGAGGCCAGGTGAGGATGTCACGCAATACCCCGCCATCGGGATGCAAGCTCGCGAACTGCACCAGCGGCAGCTCGCAGGACCACGTCCAACCCATAGCCGATTGCATGAGTTTCCACGGCCCTGGCAACTGCGCCTCGCCGTCGAGTGGGTTGGCGAAGTTTTGCGCGGGATGCTCCAATACGAGCCAGCCAGCGTCGATGCGGCAGGACGTGTGGCGGCGGCGGTAATCCCACGCCTTGCCGCGGCGGCGGAAGCCGAGGTCCTTCAGGATCGGCATCAAGTTGGACAACAGGCTCATCATGGGGCCACGCTCCTCAGCAAGAAGGGCTCGCGAGTGAGCGGCACGACCGAACTGTTCGCCTGAAAATAGCGCGCGGCGGACAAATTCATCACTCCGGCGGCATCTTTTTCACTCATCGTGACGCTCTGCAGCGAAAGCGAGAGATACGAAAGTACGATGATCTCTCGCAAAGGCATTCCGCGCGGCAAAGCCGTACCCAAGCATAGAACCTGCGGCTTCTCCGACCTGACATTCGGATGCCAGACTTCGGGCGCGAGGATTGCAGCCACAGAATTTCCCGGTACAGGTTGCCGCACAATCTCCATGCTGTAGACAATCTGCAGAACCGCCGCATCTGCGCGGGTTAGAATGCTGTCCGGGCCGGGCCGCAGTGGTGTCGGCACATGCAGCGCGATCGTGAGGCCGAGATGTTCCGCGCCGAAGTCGACAGCCTGAATTCTCAAGCGGTAGGGCGCGAGTTGTGCAAGGCACAAAAGTTCGCGAAGCTCTGTCTGCTTTCGAAGCCGCCATGCTGCGGACCCGCGGGATGTACGCTCCGCCTCCGCCAGGAGACTTCTGAACGGCTCGCCCAATTCCACCTGGTGTAGGTTGTCGAGCCCGTAAGCCCTGTCCGTGGTCTCGATCATGCCGGTTCTCCTTCGATCAGTGCGCATTCCTCGCTGCCGCAAATTTCGATGAGCTTGGGGTTGTGGACGCGCACCGTTACTCGATCCGCGTCGTGTTCCAGTCCGGCCGCGCGGATCAGGTCGTCGTGCGACATGGCGGCCAACGGATTCTGCAGCCGCAGTCGCCTCCATATGCGATGTTCGGACGGGCAGTCTTTTCGACGGACAAGGGGTGCGATGAACGTGTTCTCGGGGCGAGTCCCGGGGCAGGTCAGAACGGTGCTGCGCACGCTTGGACCAAGCCCGAGCGTGTCGCGCAGGAGCTGCAGGACGGCGTGGCTGGCGGCGAGCGCACACAGCGAGGCGACGCTCATCGTGGGAGTCTCGTTCTCAGCCACCGGACCGCCGTCGCACGAGAAGCGGGCTCCTTCGTTGAGCCGTCGAAACTCCTCAGGCCCCCACAAGCAGGCGGGGCACGCGGAATCGGGCGAAAATGTACGCACCTGTGCTACGAGGATCTCGCCCGCAACAGAGGCATGGATAAGTACCGCGCCAATTCGCCGGGCGAGGATTCCGGCGTCGAGTTCCGCCTGAAGATTGTCGCTTGCAAGCACAATAACGTTGATGTCGAGAAGGTCGGCGATATCCAGGTCTTGGAGCTTGCCGACAGCGAAGCTGACATCAGTCTCGGGACTGATGGCCGCGACGCGCTCCGCGAGCAGTTCCGCTTTTGCGCGGCCTGACTCAGTCGGGAGCGTTGGGTGTGTGCAGACGCTCTCGGCCTTGAGATTCTTCGGATCGACGATCTTCAGAGCCTTTGGGTGGAGTCGAATGAGATCGTCTATAATTCGCATTCCGATGGAACCGGCCCCGCACAGCAGGATGTTGAGCGCGGCCAAACGATCCGCGGCATCGGCCGGCCCTTGGAAGAATTTCGGCAGGCGCGCATACGTCGGTTTCCCGGGAGTTGGCTGCGCGCAGGGGAGTTTCTTGAAGGCGATCATGGTTCCACTCCCTCGGGCCAGGAACTGTAGTGAGCCTCCTGAAGGTTGATCGGCGCCGAGCACGTACACTCGGAAACCAGCAGTGCGCAGTCCAAGGCATCCTTCTTCTGGGCCGGATCCTCGGCATGCAGTAGGCCGCCGCATTTGTTGCAGACATACACCGGCGAGCCGGCCGCGATCGCGCCTCGGCAAGAGACACAGATTTGCCCGGCCATGTCGGGTGTTGCGTTGACGATTGCCGCCGCGCGGAAGATAGCAAGGTGCAGGCTCAGCCCTTCAACCAGCAGGGAGATTTCGGCGGTGTCGGTGGCGATGAAAGCATGGGCCGTTGGAAAGCCGTTGAGCAGCATGGTTTCGCCCGGGGGGCTGATCACGAACAGCTCCCACGGGCGAGGGGGGTGGTGGCGAATTGGGCTGAGGTGCAGCAGAATCCTGCCCGTCGGAGGAGTGTCGGCGAAGGGCTGCAGTTCCACGCCAGCGTCGGTTTTCATCAGGCGGGACGGGCCCCGGATCGGCAGGATGGACGGTTTCTGCCTTTCGGAATCACGCAAGGTCAGCACGAATCTGAATTCGGTGTTCATGTTTCCTCTTCAATCGTCGCGATGATGATGCGCGTGTTTACAAAAAATGTACATGGATGCACCCTCCACGCGCAGCTTGGCCGGCTGAAACCTGCGCATGTGATTGGTGGAGCGACAGATGAGGTGGAGGGAGGCAGCGGCCGAAAAGGCATCCTCCATGCAATATCCCTGCGTCGGGATCAGCCAAACCCGGGTCAGGCTGCACAGTGCTCGAAACTGTTCGCCGCTGGACTATGAAACGCAGTTAGAAATTGCCGACAAAAAAAGAGCCAGCTCACAGCCGGCTCTTTTCTTGTACTGGAATCCACGCTTACGCTAAGCAAAAGTCATTAGTTGGCGACATAGTGTTAAGCGTACTGAATTGGATCGTCCTTCTGAAACCACTCCTTCTCCGGATAGTTGTGTGCGGCATGGGAGACACAACGATAAAAATCTCGACGCTTTTCCTGGTCCTGTAAAACGTCGTACGCTTCAAGAATCATTCTGAACAACTCGCTGGGATCGTCTTGTGATCCAGTCGGCAAGAGGGCGTCATGGTCGGGATGAAAGAGAAACGCCAGCCTGTGGAAAGATTCCTTCATGAGCTCACAACTGGCGTCTCGAGGTACGCCAAGGATCACGTAATAGTTCGGCATGAAGTTACCATCGCGGAGGTTCTCCAGTCGCGAAGGATACCTAGTTCGAAACCGTTGATACTCGATACGCGCGGTCTCGCGTAGACTCGCGACGCGTTGAAGCATATTGCGGCTCAGTCCGTGCATCAGGGCGCTACGCTTGTTCTCCTCTAACTGGGGCAAGTATCTGAACAGCGTCTGTTCGGAAATATGGGGCAAGAAGAACCGTCGTAATTGCAGGTTGCCTGTCAACAACCACAAATCCTCGGGCGATTGTATCAACGCGTCGACGAGTGCGATCCTTTCATTGGGTTGGTACGACTCCAAAGCCGCAAGGAGATTATCGAGCCGTACTGGAACACCGTCCTCGGCAGCCTCCAAGGCCAACGCGATCTCTCGTCTTATCTCCTGAGGCATGAATGTCGGCATTCCGTCTATTCCAGATGATGGGCTTCCCAACCCCTTGTCCTCGACAAGAAAGCAGCGATCAGTTCCCGATGGCATTCGGCAACGCGCTTCTCCGCGCAAAGAAGACACAATGGTCCCGGAAGACTGGCGAGCCGGCTCACGAGCAACTCGCCGGACTGCTCCATCAGTTGTCGGTAGGGTTCTCGCCAATCCTTGAATTCGATGAAGACATTCCCGAGTTCGATCAAAGAGCAATAGGCAATACCAGTGCCGGCGAGCGTCTTCTCAATTCCCGTGTCGGGCCCTTTGGATTTTACCCAGATTCCCATGCTCGCCCTGTCTGGTCGCAGCCTGACATCGACCACGGTTTTGACGCCATGGTCGCGCAGGAATTGGATGAACTCCTCGCGTGAGCGCCCACCATATCCTATCGTGAAGAGCTTCATGAGTCGCCTCGCAGTCGTTTCGTCCGCATTAGCCCGCAACGGCGCCGCTGACCCTCGCCGCGATCGGCTGCGGAGTGTTCCAGCGGCTCATTGGGCATCTGGGCCTTGGCTTACTCCACTGGTGTTGCCGTGCCGCCTTCGGCCGCTTTCATCACTTGTGCGTTGATAATCGCTAAAGAATAGTGCGGGCTTACAAACATTGGTAGAAAAGCCAGCCACTTGCCGTCTCCACCGAACCTGACCATGACTTTCCCTGTCCCAACAACGTGTGAAGGACACAGGGCGAAGTTCGCCTGTACGATGCATATTCGTTCGTCAAAGCAAAAGCGGTCACCATTGGAAGCACGGCCACGGTTGATCCACGCAGCTATCTTGCCCTCATCCATTGGATGACCCGAAAAGTCCATCAAGGTGCTGATCTCGGGTTCACCCCCTTCGGGGACATTCTTGATCATGACCATTCCAAGATCTGGCACGATCATAACCTCTGTGTGCCCACCATAAGGGTTGACTCGGATTTCATTGTCCCTGCTATCGCTCGACATATTCCGCACCTCTGATCATCTTTCTTGATGCCCAACGTCACCGTTGAGGCTTCGGCGACCGGCAGAGTGCCTCTAGCCTTGGACACCGCGTCCAGCCATCTATCTACATCAGCATTGCCGGAGGAAGACTATGTGTCCATCCCCGCCCGGTCTTTCAGCTCAAGAATCAGTTTGTCAAATGCCTTCAGCGTCGCGGAGAGTTCATTCTTGCCGAGTGAACTGATGGATGCTTCTACCGCTCCCTCAACGGATGCCTTCGCGAGTATGATCGCAGCGATGCCACAAGCTCGTTGCTGTGCGGCCTTAGTCATATGCTTCCTTTCCTGTCGTTGCCGAACGTTACGTGCACCACTCGATACAACTGCTGACGGCAAGGGATCGATAAGGTGGGAAGGTTACTATAACCGGCCCACATCACGGCCCTGCGCCGGATACCATCCATGGTTTCATGAATTAGTACCCCGTTCGAAGTCTTCCATAAAGGATGAAGTTTCGAGTATGGAAACTGGAGCCAACCGCACACATCGTATTCCCCGAGCGCTTCACTTTGCTGACCCGCGAACCAGCGCCAGAATAGCGACGCGGATGTGTGCGGGAAGCTTGTCCCAAACTGACGCGATCTGACGGATTTCTGGATGAAGTGAGGCGGGCGGTGAGTCACCGACTCCTTTGACTGCGTCAGCGTTGGTCGCTTCGCGACCTTCGACTCCCCCCCCGAGCACCAACCTGCGCTCCCGCGCAGGTTGTCACGCCATAGGCTTGGCGGAGGCGGACAAATCCACAATTGCTCAGCGACTCCGGCTTGGCAGGCCAGCTTTCTGATTCCCCACATCCGCGCCATCCGCGCGTGCCACGGCTTAGCCTGAAAGGCGAAGACGGGTAATCCGCGGTCAAGTATCCAGTCTTCAACGGGTCAGAACGGCACGCCCCATCAGGGCATGTGGACTTCGATGCGATAGAAGGCGGCTGCGTTCGTGTCATTCGGATCAACGTAGACGTTCGTCCCGCTGGCGTCGCCCCAGTAGTCGTTCGTCAGCGGGATCTCGGGCCAGCCTTCAAGGATATTGACGGTCTTGAACACGGAGTAGTACCGGCCGGTCGCGCTGGGCCATCGGATGGAGCATCCCGCCGCTTCGGGCAGTAACGCTTCGGCCCTGAGAACCGATGCGCTGTTCGTGGGGTCAGTGTCGGCGACGTACTCCTCGGCGTCGGGCATCCGGTCATCATCGTAATCGCTCGACCCGCCGGCGAACAAATTGGTGCCGCCGTGTTCGTTCTCCCACCAGTCGGGTATGCCGTCATGGTCGGCGTCCGTCAGCGCGGGATCCACGTGGACCGTGATCACGTCGGACGCCACGCTTGACCCGGTGGCCTGGACCTCGATCGTGTGCACGCCCCCGGTCATCCCGGAGTTGTCCCAGCGCGCTTCCCAGAGGCGCGGGTTGCCCGCAACCGACTGCATCGCCTGCCAGGACCCGCCGCCGTCGATGCGGAATCGGACCTGGGACACGCTGTTGGAATCGAACACGAGCGCGCGGATCGGGTTGTTCGGGGCCACGGGCACTCCGTAGGCGTATGGATTGGTCACGCCGCCGAGATCGTAGTTCACCGGCGCCGTGATCAGCACCAGCGGCCAGGAAGCGATCTTCTGGGTCTTGGAGGATATCCCGTTGCAGTCGATGGCGATCACGCTGAAGTGGTTGCTCGTGGACTTGCCCAGCGAGGCGGAGTTGAAGTAGACCACGCCGTCGTTTGTCATGGTGCCCGTGTACGCATCGCCCGCGAAGAGGACCTCGCTATAGGCGTGGGTGTGGCCGTAGTCGTAGGAAGAGGCCCCGTACTGATCGAGCAGGCTGATGAATGTTTGCGCGCCGTAGTACAGCCAGGTATCCGTTGCGACCCCGGTATCCGTCACCGGATGATGGCCGAACACGAGGGTCAGGTCGGCATCGTTGTGAAGCGCAAGCTGGTTCTGGATATACGTCAGTTCACTGGCGTCCAGACCGGCGTGATCCCCGTACGGGGGTACGATGCTGAACGGGTTCCCGGTGTTGTCCGCGGTGTTGACCCCGAGGAAGTGGTACTTGGCGTACGGAAACTGGCGCACCCACGACACCTGCGTGGTCCCGCCCGCCTGGCCCTGGATGGAGTTGGCGCGGTAGTAGGCGAAGTACTGGTCGCTGTACGCATCGTGATTGCCGGGGAGGTCGTAGAAGTTCGTTGAGTTCATGCCGCCCGCGGCCAGGATCGCCTTGTACTCGTTCCATTCCGACTGGTACGGGCCGTTGGGAATCCCGAGCAGGTTCCCGTCCGTGCAGTCGGTCAGGTCGCCGGTGGCCACGATGAATTCCGGGGCGACGACGCTCTTGCCCTGGGTGACAACCCACGTGAGATTGTCCGAGTCCTGGGTGCCGCGGGCGCCGATGTGGAGATCGGTGATGAAGACGAACCAGACGATCTTGTCGTTGTCGGATGAATAGAATGCCGCGTGAGGGTTTCCTGCCCATGCCCATCCGCCGATCAGGGACGGCAGAACACCGAGAGCAGCCATCAACCCAAAGGCAAATCGTCTGCAATAAAACATCCGCTTCATTGCGTCCGTCCCGCCTCTTCGGCCCTGGCGATGTACGTGTCCAATTGCTGGATAGCCCGCTTGTCGTCGGTCCGGGTTTTTGCCGTTTCTAGGGTTCGCACGGCTTCCTCGGTATTGCCCAGCTCGACCAGGGCCAGGGCCGCGTGCGCGTATGCGTCGATGTCTTTCGGATCGAGGCGTATCACCTCGGCATATTCCGTCGCCGCCTGGCGGTATTCCTTCCGCAGTTCGTACAAGCGCGCCAGGTTGCGGTGTGCGGCAAGATCATTGCGATCGGCTTCAAGGGCTTTCCTGAATGCGTCTTCGGCCAGCTTGAATTGCTCCTCGGCTTCGGCCTTTCGTCCTTCTGGCGCGAGGCCGTATAAAGCGCGGTTGAAGCAGGTCAAACCGTCCTGGTTCTGGCGTGCCTGGGCCGGGCCGGGATCCGATGGCGTTCCGTCACCGGCAGAACCGCACACGGCAGAAGCGCAGAAGAGGAGTCCGACGAGAACAGGCGCCCGAAACGGAATCAGCACGTGCGTCAGCGGATTTACCTGGAAGGACTTCTTCATCGGGGAATACTGGACCACCGCCGGTATGCCGTGTCAAGTAGACGGAGTCGGTGTTAACGGGAAGAATGTTGCCCGCAGAACACGCAGACTGCGCGGATTGAACAGAAGATAACGAAGGAAGCGAAGGCGGGGAGTATTAACCACGGATGGACACGGATCAACACAGATGGAAGAGGGGGCTTCGCCGGGACAAGATGGCGTGGGTGGTTGATTATACCGGCGAGGAGTAACCGCGGATGGCGCGGATAGGCGCGGATGGAAGAGGGGGACAGAAGATAACGAAGGAAGCGAAGGCGGGTTAACGACGAAGAAACGGAAGGATTTTAACGCGAAGGCGCGAAGGGCGCAAAGAGGCGCAAAGGAGAAGAGGGGGCTTCGCCGGTCACACTCTTCTTTTCGCGTGGTTCGCGCATTTCGTAGTTTCCCCTCATCCGTGAAATCCGCGACATCCGCGGTTAAGCTTCTGGCTTCGAATTCGTGTTGATTCGTGTCCATTCGTGGTTAATTCTCCCCGCATGAAGTTGGTCATCGCCACGCGCAACAAGCACAAGCTGGAGGAGATTCGGGATATCTTTCATATCCCCGGGCTCGATGTAGTGAGCGCGTTTGATTTCCCGCACGTGCCGGACGTGGTCGAGGATGGGGAGACGTTCGAGGCGAATGCGGTGAAGAAGGCGGTGAGCCTGGCGAGGGCAACGGGCTTGTGGTCGCTGGCCGACGATTCCGGGCTCGAGGTGGATGCGCTCGGCGGCGCGCCGGGCGTGTATTCCGCACGTTACGCGGGCGAGCCGGCGAGCTATCCGGCGAATAACCGGAAGCTGCTGAAGGAGCTGGCCCTGCACCAGACGGCGGACAAGGCGGCACCGTGCAGCAGTACCCGCCAGCGGGTACGCTATACGGCGGGCGGTGCAGGGCGCGAAGCGCGCTTCCGTTGCGTGATCGCGTTGTCGAGTCCGGGCGGAGAAGCGAGGACGGTGGAGGGAAGATGCGAGGGCGTGATCGCGTATGAGGAGCGGGGACAAAAAGGATTTGGGTACGATCCGCTGTTCGTGCCCGAGGGGTACACGACGACTTTTGCGGAGATGGATGGGGAGTCGAAGAACGCGATTTCGCATCGTGGCCGCGCGCTGAAGCACGCGATGGAAGCGTGGGGCGAGATGCTGGGGAAGAATCCTGCCGATTGGCCGACCGGCCGATAAATCTGCCCGCAGAATACGCGGATAGACACGAATGGGGAAACGGAAGGATTTCAACGCAAAGGCGCGAAGGGCGCAGAGAGACGCAAAGGGGAAGAGGGGGCTTCGCCGGTCACACTCTTCTTTTCGCGTGGTTCGCGCATTTCGTAGTTTCCCCTCATCCGTGAAATCCGCGACATCCGCGGTTAAGCTCCTGGCTTCGAATTCGTGTTGATTCGTGTCCATTCGTGGTTGATGTTTGAGCGGAAGGGAGCGGAGGGGGCCGGATGTCAGCCTTGGTCGAGTGAAGGTTTTTCTGCGGCGTGGAAGCCGATTCGCGGCTTGTCGGAGTCAGCCGGCGGCAACAGCAAAGGCCGAATTCTCTCGTAAAGCTCCCTCAGTGAATCGTCGTGGACGAGGAGGATCTTCTCGATCTGGTCCAACCGCTTCTCCATCTCGTTTCGGCTGAGCATGGCCTGGCGCATCCGGATAAAGGCGCGGACAACGAAGACGCTCATGTCAATCGCGCGGCGGCTACGGAGTATGTTTGCGGCCATCATGGCTCCGTGTTCCGTGAACACGTGGGGAAAATACCGAGTGCCGCCTCTGTCCTTTGAGGTGCCAACTTGGCACCTCAAAGAGGAGTGTTCCTCGGCCGTGAGTTGGAAGCAAAAGTCGGAAGGGAAACGGTTTCTGTTCCTTTTGACGGCCCGATTGAGGGCTTTGGTCTCGACGTCATAGACCACGGCCAGATCGCGGTCGAGAATGACCTTCTGTCCGCGGATGGTGAGGATCTTGTCGCTCAGATCCGCCTCTGTTGATGGTTCGTGCATCTACTAATAGAAAGAAACGAGCCAGGCGGTTTTCCGGAACTTTCTTTAACTATTTTGACCGCGGATGGCGCGGATGCGGATTGAACAGAAGATAACGAAGGAAGCGAAGGCGGGATGAGGTTAACAGAAAGAGAGAGGTGCTTTTGCCTGGAACTGACCTCTGGACACTGAGCACTGCAAGAGGGGGCTTCGCCGGGACGAGAGGGCGTGTGTGGTTGCTTATAACGACGAAGAGTAACCGCGAATGAACGCGAATAGACACGAATGGGGAAACGGAAAGACTTCTATCGCAAAGGCGCGAAGGGCGCAAAGAGACGCAAAGGTGGGGGAGGTTAACGGAAAGAGTGCAGCGCTCTTGCCGGGAGCTGACCGCTGACCTCTGGCCTCTGACCTCTGACTTCTGACTTCTGACCTCTGGACGAAGGGGCTCCGCCGGACTCAAAGAGCGTGAGGGTGGGTGAGGCGAGGACGAGGACGAGGGAAGATTTCAAAAAAAACTATTGTCGCTCGGATTTGGCGGTGCGTTGCAGGCGCGAGGGGGTGGGCGTTGAGGAATTCGCTGAGCCGATTGGCCGATCGCGCGTTTTCATTCTCTTGCAAAAGCTGTTCTGATTCTATGTAAAAATGTAAATAAGATTCCGGTAACAATTCAGCTAGACACCTGATATGTAAACGTGTACAGCTACAAATGTGGGACCGAATCCATTTGTTGACCAAGAGTTGTTCTGAAGGATGTTCCAGTAATAACGGAGGCGTACCATGAGAGTATCGAGAGTCGCAGTTGTCCTGATCGCAGGGTTGCTGGCCACGGCCAGTGTTACACGGGGGGAAGGTTTTTACCGCACTTCCGGAACGACGATCCTGGATCCCGCGGGCAACGCGTTCCTGATCAAGGGTAACGACCTCAGCCATTGGAACAATACGGAAGCGTATTCCCTGAGGCTCAATGCGGTGCACTCGCGCCACTTCGGCTCCGAGTCGAGCATCAAGACGCGCATCCGCGAGATCGTGGGCGAGACGAACGCGGCGACGTTCTGGGATGCGTTCACGGCCAACTTCCTGACGGAGACGGACGTGGCGAGCTTCGCGGCCGAAGGCTTCAACACGATCCGCTTCTCCTTCAACTACCGGCTGGTCAGTCCGGCGGCGACGCCGGGCGTGTACAGCGCCGAGGGCTTCGCGGTGATGGACCAGGTGGTGGCGTGGTGCAAGTCGAACAACATGGCGGTTGTCCTCGACATGCACGCGTGCCCGGGCGGGCAGTCGCACGACGGGCCGTCGGACCCGGAATGGACGTACTGGTACTACAGCAGCGCGATCACGAACTGGCTGGAGACCGGCGTGCCCTGCCTGTGGACGCTGGACACGAATTACTACGCGGCGACCGGCCGCACGCCCGCGTTCAACAAGCAGCGCATGGCGGACATCTGGCAGACGATCGCGAACCGCTACAAGGACGAGCCCGCGGTCCTCGGCTACGAGCTGATGAACGAGCCGTGGCTGCCGACCGGTGTGACGAGCAACGACCTGCGCGCGCTGTTGATGAACGTGACGGCGGCGATCCGCGCGGTGGACACGAACCACATGATCATGGTCGAGGGCGACCAGTTCTCCGGCTCGCTCGCCGGCCTCGTGCCGCCGTGGGATTCCAACATGGCGCTCTGCTTCCACCGCTACTGGTGCTCGACGGCGCAGTCCGCGATCCAGCCGTTTGTCGACGTGGCCAACCAGTACAGCCTGCCGCTGATCATGACGGAGAGCGGCGAGAACTCGAACCCGTGGCTGTACGAGTTCGCGCGCCGCCTGGAGACGAACAACATAGGCTGGATGATGTGGGGCTACAAGAAGGTGGACAACATCGCGTCGGCCTTCTCAGCGCAGATCACGCCGGACTACCAGTACGTCATCAACAACTTCCGGGACCTGCCGATCAACGCGGTCCAGGCGATGAGCGGCCTGATGCAGTGCGCGACGAACCTGCAGACGGCGCTGTGCGATTTCGATCCGGGCTGGTTCGACGCGCTCCTGAGCCCGACCTTCAACTCGCAGGGCTACCCGTTCGTGACGCACACGCTTCCGTGCGTGATCAACAGCGTGGAATACGACGTGGGCAACCAGGGCGTGGCGTACTCCGACACGGATTACAAGAACGAGGGCAGCGGCTACTACAACAGCGGCTGGGTGTTCCGTAACGACGGCGTGGACATCACCACGACCACCGAAGGCTGCGGCTACAAGATCGCGTGGATCAACAGCGGCGAGTGGACGCGCTACACGGTCGATGTTCCGGTCGGCGGCACGTACAACGTTCTTCTCCGCACCGCGACGCCGAACAGGAACACCAAGCTCCAGCTGAAGCTGGACGGCGTCAACCTGGGCAGCCAGGTCGCCATCCCGAAGGGCACCGGCTACGAGAACTGGAGGACGTCCGTGGTCAGCGGCGTCACCATTCCGGCCGGCCAGCATGTCATCGAGGCGAACTACGTCGTCGGCGGGTTCGATTTCGCCGGCATGACCTTTGTCCTGACGTCGATTCCCACGGCGGCGGCGCCGACGTTCAGCCCGAACGGCGGAACGTACACGAGCTCGGTCAGCGTGACGCTGTCGTCCTCGACGGCGGGCGCGACGATTTACTACACGACGGACGGCAGCCAGCCGACGACGGGCTCCGCGTCGGTGCCGAGCGGGAGCTCGATCGTGCTGAACCAGCCGTACGCGAACAGCATCCGGGCGTTTGCCGCGGCATCGGGCTACCAGAACAGCGCGGTTGCGACCAGCGCGGCCTTCAGCGTGGTGCCGGCCCCGCTGCCGCCGGCGGCGGCGCCGACGTTCAGCCCGAACGGCGGGACGTACACGGACACGGTCAGCGTGACGCTGTCGTCCTCGACGGAAGACGCAACGATCTATTACACGACGGACGGCAGCCAGCCGACCACGGGCTCCGTTTCCGTGGCGAGCGGCAGCGCCATTGTGTTGTCCTACCCGTACGCGAGCACGATCAAGGCGCTGGCCGCGGCGTCGGGCTACCAGAACAGCGCGGTTTCGATCAGCGCGCTGTTCAACGTCGTGTCGTCGATGCCGGAGGCGGCGGCGCCGACGTTCAGTCCGAACGGCGGGACGTACACGAGCTCGGTCAGCGTGACGCTGTCGTCCTCGACGGCGGGCGCGACGATTTACTACACGACGGACGGCAGCCAGCCGACGACCGGCTCGGCCTCGGTTCCGAGCGGAAGCTCGATCGTGCTGAACCAGCCGTACGCGAACAGCATCCGGGCCATGGCGACGGCGTCCGGCTTCCAGAACAGCGCGATTGCGACCAGCGCGGCATTCAGCGTGGTGGCGGTGCCGGTGCCGCTGCAGCTCCTGAACGGAGCGCTGACGGGCACGGGCACGGCGCCTACGAGCTGGCTGAGCTGGGGTGACGCGTATCACGATCCGGACACGGCCACGTACCGCAGCGGCCCGAACTCGTGGGTTTTCTGGTATGACGGCGGGATCTACCAGGACATCACGAACGGGTTCAGCGTGGGCCAGACGATCACCTTCGGCGGGTACATGCGGCATCCGAGCACGGACGCGCTCCGGAGCGGCACGAAGTACGGCATCATCCAGGTCGAGTTCCGCACGGCGGCAGACGTGCTGATCAGCACGCTATCGACGGCACAGATCAACAAGAACAGCACGAAGAACACGTGGCTGAGCTTCCAGTCCTCGGGGACGGTTCCCGCGAACACGGCCAGGATACGGCTGATCGTTCGCTGCAACAACTTCACGAGCGGCAGCGGCCGGTTCTTTGCCGACGATCTGTATGTGCAGTGAAGTAGACTAGGGTACAGCAGCCAGCAGCAGTAGTGAGCGAGAAGCGGGTCCCTCCTCCCGCTTCTCGCTTTTTTTTGGAAGAGAGGAGGGGAACCACGAAATGCGCGAAAGACGCGAAAGAAGAGTGCCCGCGAATCATGCGAATCCACGCGAATGGGGAAACGGAAGGATTTTAACGCAAAGTTTACCCGCCGAAGGCGGGGCGCGAAGGGCGCAAAGAGACGCGAAGATGGGGGAGGTTAACGGAAAGAAGAGTAACCGCGAATTAACGCCAATTAGCGCGAATGTGAAGCCAAGAAGTTGACCGCGGATTTCGCGGATGGGCGCGGATGGAAGAGGGCGAACAGAAGATAACGAAGGAAGCGAAGGCGGGTGAACGGAAAGAGGGTGGACCGCGGATGGCGAGGGTTCGGAAAACTGGAAACCACTAATCTTCACTAACCGGCACTAAGGGGAAGTGATTAATGGGGGGTAGTGGTCTTCTGCTCCCATCCGCGAGATCCGCGTAATCCGCGGTTGTATTTACATATTCGGGTTCTTCACGCCGCGGCGGAGCATCTGGCGCAGCTTGCGGAGCGAGTCGTCCTGGATCTGCTTGATGCGGGCGCGGGTGAGGGCGAGGATCTTGCCGGTTTCCTCGAGCGTGCGGCCTTCGATGAAGCGCAGGCGCATGATGAACTTCGCCCGCGGCGGCAGGTGGTCCACCGCCGTCCAGATCTCGGACTTCTGCGCGGCGCCGGACGCCTCTTCCGCGTCGGTATCCTCGACCAGGTCGTACAGGTTGGTCCCGTTCTCGCCGAACATGGCGTCGAGCGAAACGAGCGGCGCGGGGATGTTGTCCCACTGGTGGATGAACGGGCGGATCTTTGCGATGCGCTCCTCCGGCAGGCCGGTGAGCTTGACGAGGATGTCGTTGTCGGGCTCCTTGCCGTGCTCCTTGACCCAGGCGGTGATGATCTCCTTGATGGTGACCATGTCGCGGGAGGGGCGCATGCCGATGCTGCCGGAGCGGACGTGGTCGCGGAAGAAGTTGCGCAGGCGGTTCTGGACGGCCTTCTGGGCGTAGACGTAGAAGGGCGTGCCGCGCGTGAAGTCGAACTTGCGGATGGCGTTGGACAGCGCCTTCGAGCCTTCCTGCAGGAAGTCCGCGAGCCAGACCTGGCCGATCCAGAAATACGGCTTGATGCAGCTGACGATGAGCCGGCGGTTGGCGATGAAGAGCTCCTCCTCGGAGGCCTCGATCTGGGAGATCATGCCGCGCGCGCTGCCGACGGCCTTATGCCACTGCCGGACGTTCACGAAGCGCTTCCGCGACAGCTTGCGGATCTGGTACGCGCACCAGTGCATCTCCTTGAACAGGTTCAGCGTGTTGTCCGGCGTGAGCAGGTCCACCATGCCGCGCTCGATGAGGAACCGGCCGATCGCTTGCGCGTTGTGGTCGGACGGCATGTAGGTCCGCTTCTGGCGGACGACGGTGGGATGCCAGGTCGTACGCTTGAACTCGGGAAGCTCGATCCGCTTGAACGGGAGGCTTTCCGCGAGCGACTTCAGCTCCCGCTGATAGTTTTCAGATGTCTTCGATAAGGCCAACTTTTCAACTCCCGTCGAAACGCCTTGCTTCGATCAAAGATTCGCACGCCCGCTGCGGAAAGCAGGAATATCCAATCCTTTTCCCTCAAATACAATCCGTAAACTCGCCTCCTGCACTTTCTGCAGGGCCTGGGGGTCGCGATCCAGGTCGTACGTCCACGCGGCTTCGCGGTCCTTCTTCTGCGGCGCGTTCGTCTCCAGGATGGGGCCGGGCGTCTTGACGCGGACCACGGCCTTGAACCCCTGCATCATGTCGCCGAAGAGCGAATCGGCCTTCAGCTCGGCGAACGGGGTGAGCTCCGGCGGCAGGTTGCCCGCGCCGCCCGGTTTCTGGGTGAAGACGTAGTTGCCGTTCGCGTCCTGGACAAGGGAGATATCGCGGTTCGCCAGGAAGCCTGTTTTGGCGACGCCGGCCAGCGACTTGAAGCCGATCAGCATGCGGCGCGACCGCCAGCCGTTGCGGGTTTCGGACTGGACGGACCGCAGTACGACCCCGTCCTTCTCGTATTCCTTGAAGTCGTCCCGGATGTCCTGGTCGGTGAAATCGAACGGCATGACGGAGGACTCATCGCCCGGCTCGGACGAGCCGAACATGTGCTGGGCCACATCCTGCCACTCGGAGATGCTCGCCTCGGACATGCTGTACGTGAGGTCGATCGTGCCGGAGCCGTCCTTTTCCAGGGTGAGCGTCTGGTCCACGCTGATGCAGCCGGCGAGGGAGGAAAGGAATAGCGCGCCGAGGATGCGCGCGATTCCGGCGGCGCGCATTTTCGCCATCTTTCCGCTGATCATGTTGCGCCAAAATCGCACGGAATGTGCGGGGTGTCAACAGGAAGAGGGCGTGGCGGAGCGCTGGAAGACGAACCTGCGGGCGACGGAACGGAGGTTAACCACGAAACACACGAAATACACGAAGGGGAAACGGAAGGAAGAGGGAGGAACAGAAGGTAACGAAGGAAGCGAAGAGGGAAGAGGGGGCTTCGCCGGGACGAGAGGGCGTGCGTGGTTGCTTATAACGGCGAAGAGTAACCACGAATCAACACGAATAGACACGAATGGGAAACGGAAGGAAGAAGAGGAACAGAAGATAACGAAGGAAACGAAGACGGGATGAGGTTAACGGAAAGAGTGCAGCGCTCTTGCCGGGAGCTGACCTCCTTTGCACGCCGTAGGCTCGGCGAAGGCGGCTGATCTCTGGCCTCTGGAAGAGGGGGGCTTCGCCAGATCGAGAAGGCGTGCGTGGTTGCTTAGCACGACGAAGAGGAACCACGAATCAACACGAATAGACACGAATGGGAAACGGAAGGAAGAGGGGGAACAGAAGATAACGAAGGAAGCGAAGACGGGATGAGGTTAACGGAAAGAGTGCAGCGCTCTTGCCGGGAGCTGACCTCCTTTGCACGCCGTAGGCTCGGCGAAGGCGGCTGACATCTGGACGAGGGGGCTTCGCCGGTTCGGTTCACGCTACCGGCGATCCGCCAGGCCATCCAGGAGCGAGCGCAGGGATGGCAGGCCGTCGACGTGGTTCAGCGCGCGCCGCATCATGGCGGTGGCCGGTGCGATGTGGCGGCGGAACGACTGCATGCCGGAAATCTTTCCGAGCCGCACGTACGCGCCGATCGCCTGGGCGAGGCGCTCGATCGCTCCCCACCAGAAGAGTTCGGCGGCTGCGGCAGGGTCGGTGCTGCGGACGGCGTAGTAGTCGAGCAGGTCCTCCTGCATCGTCTCCGAAAGCGAAACGTACGGGTCGCAGAGCAGGGATGCCAGATCGTACGCCGCCGCGCCGAGCCGCATGCCCTGGAAGTCGATGAAGAAGGGGTGGTTGTGTTTGAGTAGAATATTGCTGGATTGTAAGTCCCTGTGAATCAATGTGTTGCGAGATCCGAGCAGGCGAGATGCCGCGCGGGCAAGGTCGTGCAGGACCCCAGCGATCTGCCACGGCGGCAGGCTGAGTTCATTCTTCAGGAACTGGTCCGCGAAAAGTCCGCGTTCCCATTCGTAGAGCCGCGCGTCGAACGGCGGCATGAGTTTCCATCGCCGCGCCGAGGTCGTGCCTTTTTCGTGAAGGACGAGAACCGAGTCGAGGACGCGCTCGTACATCCTGCGCACCGCATCCGGCGTTTTGTCCGAGACCCATTCCTGCAGGGAGACATCGCCCAGGTCCTGAAGGACGGCGACCTGCTCCTTTGGCCGATCGAGGAGAACCCCCGGGACGGGCAGACCGATCCCGCGCAACCTGCGCGCGTGTTCGCAGTACAGAGCGTTCTCCTCGCGCTTCAGGCTGTAGCGCATGAGGATGAGGCTCGCTGAACCCACCCCGGCCTGCGGCCACCCCTCCGGAGGAGGGGATTTGACTTGGGGCAATC
>CAYQYB010000026.1:0-18926 GCA_964421535.1 uncultured Verrucomicrobiota bacterium
TTCGAAAAATCGAAGCCGGCTTTCTTCGCCGCCACGATCAGCGCGCCCTCCGTGGGATCGCCCTCGACCTGAATGCGGCCGGCCTTTTCGACGACTTGGGAATCGTTGCAGACAAGGCCGGAAACGAGGCATTCCGCCAGCGCCCGGTCGGCCGCGACGTCAACCGGCGCTCCATCTTTCAGGATTCTGCCCGTCGGGGTGTAGCCGACGCCTTCGATCTCATACAAACGTCCGCCCGCCAGGATGCGCCGGACGGTCATCGCGTTTTCCGTGAGCGTGCCGGTCTTGTCGGAGCAGATGACCGTGGTGCTGCCGAACGTCTCGACGGCCGGAAGCTTGCGGATGATCGCGTTGCGGCGCGCCATGCGGGTTACCCCGATGGCCAGCGTGATCGTGACGGCCGCCGGAAGCCCTTCGGGGATGGCACCGACCGCGAGCGCGACGGAGGCCATGAACATCAGCCCCGCCGACTCGCCGCGCAGGATGCCCACAAAAAACATGGCGGCTGCGAGAACAAGGATCACCACCAGAAGGAGTCGGCTGAACTCGGCGATCTTGCGCGTCAGCGGCGTGTCCATTTCATGCGTTGACTGGAGCATGCCCGCGATGCGCCCCGTTTCCGTGCGGTCGCCCGTGGCGATGACCACGCCTTCGGCCTGGCCGAAGGTGACCATGCTGCCCGAGTACGCCATGCAGGTTCTTTCGGCGAGCACGTTGCCCTCGGGGACGGCGTCGGCCGATTTGGCCACCGGGAGCGATTCGCCGGTCAGCATGGCCTCGTTGATCTGAAGCTCTTTGACCGCAAGCAGGCGGATGTCGGCGGGCACGGAATCACCCGACTGGAGGAGGACCACGTCGCCCGGCACGAGTTCGGCGGCGGCGAGGCGCTGCCTGGCGCCGCCGCGGCGGACCGTTGCCTCGGTCTTCACCATCCTGGCCAGGGCATCGAGAGCCTTCTCGGCCTTGGACTCCTGAAGGAACCCGATGATGGCGTTGACGAACGTCACGGCGAAGATCACAAACGCGTCGACCCACTCTCCAAGAAGCGCCGAGACGATGGAGGCGAGGAGCAGGATGTAGACCAGCGCCTGCTTGAACTGGGCAACGAATTTGACCCAGAGGGGAGTGGGCTTCTTGGGGGTCAATGCGTTGAGGCCCCACTTCGTCCGTAGGTCCGATACCTGTCCCTCGGTCAGCCCGCTCGCCCGGTTGACCTGCAGCCTCTTCTCCACTTCTTCGCCGGACAACGCGTGCCAGGCGTTTGTTGACGCTTGTTCGTTCATGGCATTTCCCTCGCGTGGTGTCGCGGACCGTTCCGCATCTTGGGAAAGTCTATCGGCGACGGGGTCGGACGTGAAGTACATCCGTCCGCTGAAGTTGCTTTTTCGGAGGGCATGGAATCTCCACGCCACGAGGGCGTGTCGGTATTTTCAATGGTCGGGGCGACTGGATTTGAACCAGCGACTTTCAGCTCCCAAAGCTGACGCTCTACCAGACTGAGCTACGCCCCGAACCGGGCGTACTATCGGCGCAAATGCATGCCAGCGCAAACAACTTTTTCAGACGCGCGAGGCCTTTCCCTCTAAACTTTTTCGGCCGTTCGGCGTTTATTGTAAGCGGAATGATCAACGTCGTTCACAGCCGTAAACCTGCTTCAGCCTCGACGCTCCTGATGCGTCTCACGGCGTGGCAGATCGCATGTTTCTTCGGTGTCATCGCCTTGATCTGGCTCAACGAAGTGTTCGATTTTCAGGCAAAACTCTTCGGCGCGGCTCCGTCGCCGGGCGAGTGGAGCTGCGCGGGTTTCCTGACCATGGGGGTGGCCCTCCTGGGCGCCTGCGCCGTGTTCCCGGCCTACCGCCAGCAGAATGGCGCCCGCCGGAAGGCGGTGACGGTCTGCTCCTACTGCCGCAAGGTTCAGGTCGACGAGCGCGCCTGGGAGCGTATGGAATCCTTTTTCTCCAATCGGCTGCACGCGACGCTTTCCCACGGCGTCTGTCCGGACTGCGGCGAGCGCGTGATGCGCGACTACCGCTGCGGCAAGAAGAACGCCGGCGCGCGGGAAACCATCCAGAGCGAGATCTTCGTGTAGCCTTGTTCCCGCCCGCTTCGCATACTATAAGTGGCTTATGGGCAAGCGGCTTTCCATTGTCAGGCGTCCCCTGGAATACGTTGCCTTCTGGCAGTTTGTGACGTTTCTCCTGCTGCTCGCGCTGATCTGGCTGGACGAAATCCTGGACTTCCCGTCGCTGTACTACGGCGAACCGCCCAGCGACGTGGACTGGATCCGCGCCTGCGTCCTCTCCGCCGGCGTCATCATCGTGGGGTTCGTGACGATCGCGCACACCTACGTCCAGCAGGGACGCATGATGAAGGGGATCATCACCGTCTGCTCCTACTGCCACAACGTCCATATCCACGAGAAGGTATGGTCGCAGATGGAGGAGTTTGTCACGGAGCATACGCAGGCCGAGTTCTCGCACGGCGTTTGCCCCGCGTGCTACGCGAAGCTGGTGAAGGAGAACAAGCTCGCGGGCGACACGACGCTGGCGGCGATCGGGAAGAATACGACATCCTGACCCGCCCCTCCATGGAGGGGTGGGTTGGAAACTTCCTGTTGTCACTCCGCCGGTTTTCCCATAGGTTAAAGACATTATGTCCGATTCTTTTCTTGGAAAAATTCTGACCGGAGACGAAGCGGTGGCCCGACGTGCGGCCGGTCTGCTTGCCCGTCAGCCGATGGATTGGGACCTCGTGGACGGCGTTTTTCAGGATGTCGGCCGGAACCAGCGGACCATTGCGCGGCCGGTGACGGTCCAGGGGCCCGGCACGTTTTTCCGCAAGACGACCTGCACGGTGACGTTCGAGCCGACGGACATGGAGGGCTGGTGGTTCGAGCGGTCCGACCAGCGGGACGTGCTCCCGTTCGCCGTTTCGGCGCGCAACGTCTGGACGACGGGCGACGTGGTCAGCAACATCGTGCTCCGCGCCGGCCCGCCGCACAACTACGTCCGCATGGTCGAGCACATGGTCGCCCTGAAAGCCGGGATGGGGATCGATAACCTGCTGATCCGCATTGGCTCGGGCGACCCTCCGCTGTTCAACCGCGGCAGCCTGGACCTGGTCGATGCGCTCGAATCCGCCGGCACGCAGGAGGTCCAGAAACGCGCCAGATTCTTCACCGTGAAGGAGAAGGTGACCGTCTGCAGTCCGGCCGGGGCGTTTCTCACACTCGCGCCGTGCGAGCCGGGCAAGCCGGTGCTTCACATCGACGCGGCGGTCGATTTCAAGACGGCGATCGGCCAGCAGCGCATCCGTTTCCCGGTGAATCTCAAGAACTTCAAGTACGGGGCCGAGGCCCGCACGAATACGACAGGCGTGAAGATGCTGTACTGCAGGACCATCGGCAAGATGTTCGCCGACATCCGCAACCTCGGCTACACGATGGAGAACATCGTGGTCGCCGGCCGCCGCGGCTACTACAACGAGCCGCGGCTGGTGCACGACGGCAAGTCCCTCGAGGCGGCATGGCACCGCGCCGCGCTCGATCTGCTCGCCGCCATCGCGCTGATCGAGGAAGGCCAGTTCGTCGGCGAAGTCATCTCCTACAAGGCCGGCCACGGCCTCGACGTGGAGATGATCAGGCAGTTGTACAAGAACAAGCTGCTGAAGCCAGTGACGTGATTGCCAATCTCCAATTGCCAATTGGCAATTGGAATTTGGAGATGCGCGTTACGGCAGGAATTTTCCCTTCTTCAGTTTCTCGGGAAGGTACTTCTCCAAAACGAAGTTCAAGCCGTGCTTGGCGAAGGCCTGCTGTTCGACGCGGACGCCGAGCTGGAGCATCAATTCGAGGGCCGCCTGCCATTCCTTGTGGTGCCTGATGAACGGGTCGTTCTTCAGCGCGTCCTTGGCCCGCTTGATGTCCTGCTCCTCAAGCGGATGCGTGGCGTCTTCCAGCTTGTAGTCCTTGATGTCCCACGGCGTGACGCCGAGGTAGTGCGCCTGCGGCACGCAGAAGTAGCGGTTGATGTGCGCGGCCTGGCCGGAGCCGACCTTCAGCGTGCGGTAGATGTTGCAGTAGCCGTACGGGTCGCCGTCGGTGAAGGCCAGCACCGGGATACGCTGGTCGTCCGCGAGCCGGCGGATGAACCGCCGGCAGGCGCGAGTCGGCACGCCGCTCATGGAAATCAGGATGCAGTTCGCGGTCTCGTAATAGCGGTGATGCACGAGACGCTGGAAGAGCGAGGCGGTTTCGACGACGAGGATCAGCTTGGCCTTGGACTGGAACCGCAGATGCTCGACGCGCGACGGGATGCTCCACGCGCCAGTTCCGAGTTTCGTGCAGTCGATCTTGATGTCCTTGCCGCTCGCGGGATCCTTGTCGATCACGACCAGCGGTCCGCAGACGTCGCCGCCGCGTTCCTCGGGAATGTAGCCGAGCTGCTCGCGGTTGATCGCGAGCATGGCCTCCATATCGTCGAGCAGGGTGTCGCTCTCGGGCTGTTCGTCGAACCGGCATTCGCCCCAGCTCTTGCTGTTGTAGTAGACTTCGCGTTTGCCCGCGATGTCGTCCTTGTCGAGCAGGTCGTTCTTGGTCGTCGCCAGCAGGCGCATCGACTGCGCGAAGGTCTTGACCGTGTTGTAGGAAAGCGTGCGCGTCGCCTGCTTTCCGAGAATCTCGAAATGGCCGCGCTTCACGTCGTACTTCACGTTCGCCAGCGACCGGATCGGAAACTGCATCGACGGCTTCTTGTTCTTCTTGATGATGTCGGTGTGAATATCACCCGCGACGTCGACGATTTTTCCGGAGGCGGTCTTCTTGGAAACCACTTCGGGTGCGGATGGGCTCTTCTTCATCGGGTACTCCTCATACTCGTAATCTTAATCGTACTCGTAATCGTAATCGTAATCTCTCCTCGTCACCCTTGACAGGAGACTTCGTAGTCGGCCCGCTCCTCGTATACCCTGTTGGATGAGTTGCTCTTGATCAATCCGACAAGCATGGAAACAATGCCCACAAGCTGTTCCTTGCCACAGAGCGCGAGATCCTTGGTGACAGTCAGCTTAGCTACCAGAACATCCAGACAGGCCGCGCATTCCAACGCAGAACCACGCGCGGTATCGAAGAACTTGCACCGATCCCGTTCCGTGAACTTGCCGTTGCCTTCGGCAATATTCAGGGGGATTGAAGTGGATGCGCGATCGAGCTGATCGCGGACAGCCATTCCTTTAGGGATCGACTCAAATACGGGTTGGAGCCAGGCGATAAAACTCAGTGTGTCCTGGTAAACGCGCAACTTCTCATGGTCAAAGAGCGGGGCCATGTTCAGAGCGTCTCCTCTCATTGTCGGATTACGAGTACGATTAAGATTACGATTACGAGCCGTTGACTGATCACACATCCAAATGCGTCTTCTCCAGCATCTTGCTGAGCTTGTTGATGATGGACTTCTCCTGCCGGTCGTCGAGGTCGAGGATTTCCTTCAGCCCCAGCGCGAGGTGCGGGATGTAGAGCTCGATGTAGTTCCGCTTGCGCGCGGCCTCGGCCTCGCGGCGGCGCCGGCTGAGGTACACCGACATCTGCCGCCCGCACTCCTGGAGCGCGAACATCATCTCCTTGATGATTTCCTGGTAGTGCGCGATCGCCTCCTTGCTCTCGCTCGTGAACGGGACCCACACGCTGGCCATGTGGACGAGGATCACGACCGGCCCGAGCGGCAGGCCGTCCTTCGGCTGCGACAGTCCATAGGATTTCCAGTTGACGCTCGTGACGGCCTCGGAGACCGCGCAGGCGCCGGCCTGGTAGAGCAGGGGGACGCGGTTGGCGAACCGCATCACGCGGGCCGGCTCCTCGGCGCCGATCTCCTGTTTCGGGTCCGGCTTCGCGTACGCGATGCCGACCTCGACCTGGAACGGGTTGCCGCGATAGACTTCGGGCTCGCGCGTCGCGGCGGTGTAGAAGTCCGCCTCGATCTCCTTCTTCAGGCCCGCGATGATCGCCTGCTCGCCGATCGGCGAGAGGCAGTCTGTCGGCGGCCGCATGAGCTTCGTGTCCTGGATCGCCTTGTAGAGGGCTTCGCTTTCCTGGTGCGCGATGCGCGTCGGGTTGGCCTTCGGGTTCAGCTTCGCCCGCTCGCAGATCTCCCGCGCCGACTTGTCGCTCACGCGCGAGAAGTCGGTCGACAGCGCGCCGCTCAGCGTCCGCGCCGGCGAGTCCTTCAGCATCTGCATCAGGACGCCCAGCTCGACGCCGTGCGGGTGCGGCTTGATCTCCGTCGGCGGCTCCGGAAGCTTGTTCACCGCGCGGAAATACGTCAACCGCGTTTCCTCGAACTCCGGCCCGGTGATCTTCTTCGGTTTCGCCTCGCCGTTCTTCGGCGGCTCTTCCTTCTTCATCAGCGCGAGCCGGTAGTGGAGCTGCAGGTGCGGGTTGACGATCGCGCACTGCTTGAGGAACTCGTCGGCCGACAACCGTCCGCGGACGTACGCGGCCTCCATGTCGATCGTCACGCACGTGCCGTGCCTGTGCTCGATGGGCTTGCCTTCCTTGCCCTCCGTCACGGGCACGAACGTGGGCAGCCACTCGAGGTCCTCCTCCGCGAGGACCGTCGGCTTGTTCGCGCGCGTGTCGATCTGCACGTCCATCCGGTGCGCCGTCTTGCTGGTCTTGATCTTGGACAGGATTCGCGTGCACGAGCCGGTCGTGAGCTGGCCGTACATGCCCGCCGCGCTGATGCCGATGCCCTGTTGCCCGCGGGACATGCGCAGGCGGTGGAACTTGGAGCCGTAGAGGAGCTTCGCAAAGATCTTCGGGATCTGCGCCTTCACGATGCCCGGCCCGTTGTCCGTCACGCTGACGCGAAACCGGTCCTCGGCGAGTTGCTGGATGTCCACGCCGATCTCGGGGAGGATGCCGGCCTCCTCGCACGCGTCGAGCGAGTTGTCGACGGCCTCCTTCACGCAGGTGAGGAGCGCCTTGCGCGGGCTGTCGAAGCCGAGCAGGTGGCGGTTCTTCAGGAAGAATTCGGACACGGAAATCTCGCGCTGCTTCTGCGCCATGGTTTCCGCGGTTTCGACGGCGGGTTTGTTCTTGTTGTTCTTGGCCATGATTGTCCTCGGAAAATTGAGGCCTAAACTAGCGACCCGGGGCGCGGGCCGCAAGAAATTGCGGAGCGTGCAGACAGTTTTTCCAATGCTTGGAAAAACGGCGCTGAAATTTTCCAAGGGTTGGAAAACTACCGCGGCCGAGAGACCTTGATCGTGTAGAACTCCGGCCCGGAGCCGGGCGCGGCGTTCGTGTAGCTCATCGTGCAGCCGGTGCCGGGCAGGTTGGTCTGGCCGGGAACGTCCGACCAGGACCCGGACAGGCTGGTGCGTTTCAGCACGGAGTAGAAGCGGCCGTGCCGCGTGTCCCATCGGATGACGTACCCGGTTTCGCCGCCCGCCCGGAAGGCGTTGGTCGCGCTGGTCCCGTCCGTGCCGGCGACGGCCTCGTCGAAATCGCACTGGCCGTCGGCGTCGGTGTCCACGTTGGTCGCGGCGAACTCGTAGGCGCCCATGTCGAACGCGGCAGTGCCGTCGCCGTTTCCGTCGAGCGGCCGCGCGGTTCCGTCGAGGTCCGCGGGCGGCGCTTCGTTTGTCGCTCCCGCGTCAATACACGGCGAGGAGACGAGGAGGTGGAAGTCGCTGTTGGACGGATTCGCGAAGAGCGGGTCGGCGCAGAGGTTGCCGTCCCCCGAGGGGATGGGGTCCGAGTCGGTGTACGTGATCGTGCCGTACGCGTAGTTGCAGAGGCCGTTGGTCGTGCCGGAGGTGTTCCCCCAGACAATGCAGTTCCGTAGATTCGCCCCGTATGTGCCGGCCCCGCTGCTGCCCCCGCCGCCGCCGTCCTCGTGGTTGTTGACGATCGTGCAGTTCTGCACGAGCCCGCTGGTCGAACCGCTCACGCCGCCGCCGTGGCTTCCCGCGTTGTTGTACGCGATGAGACAATTCTCGATCCGGCTGGCGCTCTCGTAGATTCCTCCGCCGTAAGCCGATTGGAAGTCGTAGCTGAACCACGTGGCGTTGCTCACGATGCGGCAGCCTTCGATCCAGCTGCCTCTGCACCATGCGCCGCCGCCTTGACCGCCGCCGTTCTGTTCGATCACGCAGCCGCGGACCGTCCCGCCGTTGACCAGGTAGAGCCCGCCGCCGTAGCCCCCGTAGGCATGCCCGCCTCCGCCGTAGTCGGCGTAGTTGTACCGGATGACGCAGTTGGAGACCGTGACGGCGTTCGCCGCGTAGATTCCGCCGCCGGAGCCGTAGCCCGCGGTGTTGCTGACGATCGCGCAGCCGGAAATCACTCCGTCCAGCGCCACGTGAATGCCCGCGCCGAGTCCACCGTAAAAGATCGTGGCGGTCAGATTGTGCATGATCGCGCAGTCCTCGACCCGGCCGCCATTGTAGATGTACACGCCCGCGCCCTGCAGCGAGTTCCCGCCGCGGATGGTGAACCCGCGCACCACGGCGTTCGAATGCATCAGGGAGACGCAGCGAGCCGTCGAGCATCCTGTGATCACGGTGACATCCCGGCCGTTCACGCTGGCGATGGTGACGGCGTTGGTGACGAGGATCTGGGACGTGGCGCCGTACGTGCCGTTCGTGACGATGACCGTCGATCCGTTTGTCGCCACGTTGACCGCCGCCTGAATATTTGTCGCCGCCGTCGCCCACGTATCGAACGGGGGAGTGTTGCTCCCGGAGGGGGAAACGCAGTGGATTGCGGCGTTCGCCGCCATGTTGCCAACGAGCCAGAAGAGAGGCAGGACGAAACGGATGGCTTTCATGTGAACGTCTCCTTGGGACTGTTCCCAGAAAGCGCCACACTAGCAGGGGCGGCCTCGTCAAATCAAGCTTAATCAGAAGGGTTTACGCAAGAGGAATTCCTCGGGGAGGTTCGCAACCCGACCTTGGCGCACTACGCACGCCACTGTTGCCAAAACCGGCGGAACCGGTTGACGTAGATGAGGTTAAACAGGTTCATTTTCAGGGGGAAAAGGTGTTCCGCTCTTGCGCGCAGGGATTCGATCTGCACCTCGATGTCGACCCACGGAAGGTCCGTGTCCACGATCAGCCTCGACACGTCGTCCGCACAGCTCTGGAAGTCGCGCAGGTAGCGCGTTTCCCGCTCGATCTGGTCTGCCCGGGTTTCCATGCCGTTGATAATATCCGCCGCTTTGAAGAATGTTCAACGGCCGCGCGATAGTATATAAAGGACCGGCGATTTAAACCGGAGGTGCGAAATGGTATCGGCGATTGTTCTCCTGAACGTGGCGCGCAACAAGATCAACGCGGTGGCGGAAAAGCTCGCGGAGATGGACGGCATCTCGGAAGTGTTTTCCGTCGCCGGCGAATACGACCTCACGGCGATCATTCGCGTCAAAGACAACGAGGGTCTTGCAGACCTGGTGACGAACCGCATGCTGAAGATCGAAGGTATCACGAAGTCCGAGACGCTCATTGCGTTCAAGGTCTACTCAAAGCACGACCTCGAGGCGATGTTCTCGATCGGGGAGAAGTAGTTCCAAGTTTCAAGTTCCATGTTCCAAGTTATACGTCGAAGAGTCTCCAACTTGTAACTTGGAACTTGGAACCTGCAACTCGGTCTAGGCGTTATGCCGGATGTGCATGACGTCGCCGTCCTGCACCTCGTAGGTCTTGCCTTCCAGCCTCAGCGTCGCGTTCTTCTGGCACGCCGCCATCGAGCGCGTCTTCAGCAGTTCCTCGCATTTCACGACTTCGGCACGGATGAACCCGCGCTCGAGGTCGGTGTGGATTTTTCCTGCGGCGTTCACAGCCGGAGTGCCCTTGCGGATCGTCCACGCGCGCACTTCGTCTTCGCCGACGGTGAAAAAGCTGATCAGGTTCAGCAGGCTGTACGCCGCCACAATCAACCGGATGCGGGCGGGTTCGTTCAGGCCGTAGTCCTTGAGGAAGGCGGCCTGCGCCTCGGGATCGAGCTGGGCCATTTCGGCTTCGAGCGGCGCGCAGAAGATCATGAGCTCCAGCTTGTGCTTGGCCGCGACCTGCTTTAAGGGGTCCAAGCCCGCGCCGCTGATCTTGTCCTCGGCGACGTTGGCGATCGCCATGACCGGCTTCAGCGACAGGAACTGATACGTGCGCAGAGATTTTTCCTCGTCGGCGGTGAATGTCGCCGTGCGCAGCGGCTGTTCGGCCTCGAGGTGCTTCTTGCACTTCTCGAGAACGGCCGCCTCGGGCTCGGAAACCTTCAGCCCGCGCTTGCGTTCCTGGGCGATTTTCTCCAGCCGCTTCTCGATCTTCTCCAGGTCGGAGACAACGAGCTCGAAAAGAACGGACTCCAGCTGGGCAGCTGAGTCGAGCGGCTTGCCGCGGTAGTCCATGTCGCCGAACGCCTGGACAATGGCCACGAACGCATCGGCGTCCCCGAGGAAGGTCGTCAGGTCGCTGAGCGCGCTTTTGCCTTCCTGCGCGGGCGGGATCGCGACGTCGACGAATGTCACCTCGGCGGGTGTGTACTTCTTCGGGTTGTGCATGTCCCGGAGTTCTTCGAGGCGCTTGTCCGGCACCTTGACCGTGCCGAGATGATGTGCGCCCTTGGTGAAAGAGTGCTGGCCTTCCGGCGTGTTCGTGAGCGCCTGGAAGACGGTGGATTTGCCGCAACGCGGCGCGCCGATAAGAAAGAGTTGTAAAGCTGGCATGGCGGAGTTTTTACCACGAAACACACGAAACACACGAAAAATTCTGGAATAAGCAGCGATTAGTGTTCATTAGTGGTTCCTCCATGGCCGGGCTTTACATCCATATTCCGTTTTGCGTCCGCAAGTGCCGGTACTGCGACTTCTGTTCCGTGCCGGCGGCGGACGAAGTATTGAGGACGCGCTTTCTCCAGGCATTGGACGCTGAAATTCAGGCGCTTCCCGCAGGCTTTACCCCCCAGACCATCTTCATCGGCGGCGGCACTCCAACCTTCCTGCCGGCGGCGGAGCTTCGGCAGTTGTTCGACTCGCTGAGGAGGCACGTCGACGTCAGCAGGGTGTCGGAGTGGTCGTGCGAGGCCAATCCGGGCACCTTGGATTGGGAGAAGGCCCAGCTCCTGCGCGAGGCCGGCGTGAACCGCGCGTCGCTTGGCGTGCAGTCGTTCGATCCGTCGAACCTGGCGTTCCTCGGCCGCATTCACTCTTCGACGGAGGCGAAAGACGCGTACCAGCTTCTGCGCGACGCGGGTTTCGAGAACATCAACGTGGACCTGATGTACGGCATTCCGGGTTCGTCGCGCGAGACTCTCGAACGGGATCTCGCGCTCATTGCGAATCTCGATCCGGAGCACGTCGCATGCTACTGCCTGATGTTCGAGAAGGGGACGGAGCTCACGCGGCTCCGCGACGCGGGGTCCGTGGCGGAAGTGGACGATGATGAAGAGCTTGATCAGTACCGGCTGATTCGCGAGACGCTCGGGCGCGCCGGTTACCGTCATTATGAGATCTCGAATTTCGCGAAGCCGGACTACGCGTGCCAGCACAACCTTCTGTACTGGAGCGGCGGCGGCTACATCGGCTGCGGGCCGGCGGCGCACTCGCACTGGGACGGCTTGCGCTACGGGAACGTGAGCAACGTGGAGTTCTATTGTGAGGCCATTCTGGCCGGCAAGTCGCCTCGGGATTTCGAGGAGAATCTGGAGCCGGAAGCCAAGGCTCGCGAAACGCTCATCATGGGGCTGCGGCGGCTGGACGGCGTTTCGCGCCGCGAGTTCCGCGAGAAGACGGGCTTCGACTACCGGGCGTTGCGCGGCCGCGAGATCGACTCGCTTGTCAGCATGGGCCTGCTGGAAGAGCGCGACGGCTTTCTGCGCCTGACCGAAAAGAGCCTGTTCATCAGCGATTCCGTGTTCAGGGAACTCGTTTGAGCCTTGAACCTTTCTGCGCTACCGTATGTCTGAATATGGGGTGCGGAGAATTGGCGTGCACGACGTGATTATACAGCCGCTTCTGGCCGGGCTTTCCATGGGGCTCTTCTGCACCACGTCGTGCCTGCCGTTCATCGCGCCGTATCTCGTGGCGGAACAGCGCGGGGCGCGCGCGACCGCCGGCGTTCTGCTCCAGTTCATCCTCGGCCGCCTCGGCGGCTACGTTCTGTTCGGCGCGGTGTTCGGCTGGCTTGGCGAGCGGCTGACCGGCGCGGCGTTCAATCTCTTCACCGTGGTTTCTCTCGTTCTACTATCGGTTCTCCTGGTTCTCTACGCGGTCGGCCTGATGAAGCCGTCGTGGTCGGTCTGCGGGATGAACTCGTGGCCGCGCCGGCGGATCCCCTTGCTGATGGGCTTCCTGATGGGCGTCAACATCTGCCCGCCGTTTCTGATGTCCGTGGCATACGTCTTCACGCTGCACAGCATGCTCAAGGGGATCCTCTATTTCCTCGTCTTCTTTGCAGCGACGACATTGTACTTCCTGCCGCTTTTCTTCCTGGGCTTCTTGAGTAAACTGAATGAGTTCCGTGCGGTCGCGCGGGTCAGCGCGGTGCTGGTCGGGCTGCTGTTCATCGCCTACGGCATCTACGCGATGAGCCGCGGAATCCTGGTGGTGCATTCGCCATGAACAACGTTTCTGACGCAGGGCTGGCGAAGTTGAGCCGGTACACGGCATGGATCGCGTTCGTCGTCATCCTGCTCTTCATCCTGACGGGCTACGGGATGACCAAGCGGATCATCGATCCGGACCTGGCGAAGTACCTGCACAACAGGATCCTTCCGGTCGCCCTGATCGTCTCGCTGCTGGCCCACGGCGGGATCTGCGCGCGCGCGACGTTCCGGCGCTGGGGCGTTTTCAAAGGCAACGTGATGATCGATTTGTATGTGGCGGCCGTCGGGCTCGTTCTCCTTGCGCTGTTTCTGTGGATGTATCTGAGGTAGCCGCATGGTGAAAAAATTTCTAGCGCTGTTGTTCCTGGTCGGCGTCGTGGGCTCCGCCGGCTGGCTGGTGTATTCCCGCGAGAAAGGCGCCGCGGCGGAATCGGCGATGCCGGTCCCGGCGGGCGGCGCGCATCCGGCGATGTACTACGAGAAGCTCGCGGGGGACATGGTCCACTGCCTGCTGTGCCCGAACAGCTGCCGGCTGTCCGAGGGCCAGATCGGCACCTGCCGCGCGCGGAAGAACGTGAAGGGCGAGCTGGTCTCGCTCGTCTATGGCCAGATCGCGTCCGCCCACGTGGACCCGATCGAGAAGAAGCCGTTCTTCCACGTTCTCCCTGGGACGAAAGCGTTCTCCATCGCCACGCCGGGCTGCAACATGCGGTGCCTGTTCTGCCAGAATTGGGAAATCTCGCAGGCGTTCCCGTGGGAGGTGGACACGCAGCCGGCGACGCCCGAGCAGGTGGTGGACGAGGCGATCCGGACCGGCTGCAAATCCATCGCGTTCACCTACACCGAGCCGACCATCTACTACGAGTACGTCCTCGACATCGCGAAGCTGGCGAAGAAGAAGGGCCTCAGGACCGTTGTCGTCAGCAACGGCTACATCAACCCGGAGCCGCTCCGTGAGCTGCTGAAATACATCGACGCGTACAAGGTGGACTTCAAGGCGTTCAACGAGCGGTTCTACAAAGAGCTGACCGGCGGCAGCCTGGATCCGGTCTTGCAGTCCATGAAGATCATCCGGCAGCAGGGCGTGTGGCTGGAGGTGGTCACGCTGCTGGTCCCGGGCAAGAACGACAGCGACGACGAGATCCGAGCCCTCGCGAGCTGGATTCACAAGAACCTCGGCGACGAGGTGCCGCTGCATTTCTCGCGCTTTCACCCGATGCACAAGCTGCTGAACCTCCCGCCGACGCCGGTTGAACGAGTGATCCGCGCGCGGCAGATTGCGATGGAGGAGGGGCTGAAGTACGTATACACCGGCAATGTCGCGTATCCCGCGGGCGAGTCCACGTATTCGCCGAGGACGGGACAGATCGCGATCGAGCGGCAGGGCTATTTCGTGGTAAACAACAACCTGAAGAGCGGGGTGGCCCCGGACGGCGAGAAGATCCCGGGAATCTGGGAGTGAGCATGAAAACTGCACGGTTTGCTTTGTGGTTGTTTCTTGTGTCGTTCGCGACCAGCTGCAGCGCGGAGGATGTTCGTCCGCCCGCGGTGGCGGGAGCTTTCTATCCGTCCTCGCCGGAAGAGCTGGGCAAGATGATCGACGGGTTCCTCGCGCAGGCGAATCCGCCCGCGATCCCCGGCGACATCCGCGCGCTGGTTGTTCCGCACGCGGGGTACATCTACTCGGCGCCCGTCGCCGCGGTCGCGTACAAGGCGATCGAGGGCAAGCCCTACAGGACGGTTGTGATCGTCGGCAACAGCCACCACCAGGGCTACGAAGGCGCCGCCGTCTACAGCCACGGCAAGGTCCGCACGCCGCTGGGCGACGTGGAGGTGGACACGGATCTGGCCGCGCGGCTGATGGCGTACAACCCGAAGGCGATCACCTCTCTGGACAGCCCGCACGGGCCGGAGCACTCGCTGGAGGTCCAGGTCCCGTTCCTCCAAAAGGTGCTGGGCACGTTCAAGATCGTCCTGATCCTTCTCGGCACGGAGTCGAGGGGCGTCGCGGACGTCCTCGGCGATGCGCTGGCCGAAAACGCCGGCCCGGACGTTCTTGTGATTTCCAGCACGGACATGTCGCACTATCCGCCGTACGCCAACGCCGTCTTCGCGGACGGCAAGGTCGCCGCCGCGATCGCCTCGGGAAGCGAGGAGAGCCTGGAGCGCACGATCCGCCAGCTCGAGTCGATGGGCGTGCCCAACGCGGCGACATTCCTCTGCGGCGAGGGCGGTGTGAAGGCGGTCATGCACTACGCCGACAAGGTCGGCGCGAAGAAGGGCGCGCTGCTGAAGTACGCGAATTCGGGCGACACGGCGGGCTCAAAGGACCGCGTGGTCGGGTATTGTGCGGTGGCGTTCTCAAGCGAAGGAGGAACGAAGATGCCTGCGAAGAAGAGCAAGGACGAAGAGGTCCTGAACAAGGAAGAGCAGGACGAGCTTCTGAAGCTTGCGAAGATGACCGTCGAATCCGTCGTGAAGACCGGCAGGAAGCCGGACTACACGAACAAGATGCCGGGGCTCAACCAGCCGCTCGGCGCGTTCGTCACCCTGCGCGAGAAGGGCGAGCTCCGCGGATGCATTGGCCGGTTCGAGCCGGACAATCCGATCTGCGAAGTCGTCATGGAAATGGCGATCGCCGCGGCGACGCAGGATTACCGGTTCCCGCCGGTGACCGAGCGCGAGCTGGGCCAGCTGGAATATGAAATCTCTGTCCTGAGCCCGCTCCGGAAAGTAAGCAGCTGGAAAGAGATCGAAATCGGCAAACATGGCGTGGAAGTTGCGCGCGGCATGCGGCGCGGCGTGTTCCTGCCGCAGGTCGCCACGGAGACCGGCTGGGATCTCGAGACGTTCATGAACAACCTGTGCGCGCACAAGGCCGGCCTGCCCGAGGACGCGTGGAAAGATCCGAAGACGGATATCTTTGTGTTCACCGCGCAGGTGTTCGGGGCGGAGTAACCCACCCCGGCCTATCGGCCACCCCTCCACGGGAGGGGAGTTCTGTTTCGTTCCCCTCCTACGGAGGGGTGCCCGCCTTGTCCGCCGTAGCCCTCGCGAAGGCGGAAGGGCGGGGTGGGTTTTCTGTTGTCGCGGCGGCCGCCGCCACCATCGTGTTCAACACCGCCAGAACCACCATCGTTCCCGTGATTCCCAGCACCGGCAGCATCCACACGCCGGCGAGCAGCGCGCCGACGCACGACCCCGCCAGGTCCACTCCGTAGATCACGCCGGCCTTCCGCGGATCGCCGCCGTGGCGATCGAGGAAGAGCTTGTTGGCGATGGGATACTCGAAGCCGACCAGCGCGCCGATCGCCGCGGCGAGAAGGAGGAAGATCAGCTCGATCGCGGTCGAGTACTTGACCGGCGTCGCCGCGAGAAACTGCGAAACGAAGATGAAGAGAAGGCTGTAGATCGCGATCCCTCCGTGGATGAGCGAGAGGCTCCCGCGGTGCTCGCGTTCGAGCAACTGCGTCGCCGACCAGGTCCCGATGGCCATGCCGAGCATGAGGCCCGCGATGATCAGCGAGAGCCGGTAGTAGAGATAGCCGTAGAACACCTGGAACGCGAGGATGATGACGACCTCGCACGCCATGAGGGAGAAGCTGCCCGTCCCCATGGCCATCACGGGAACTCCGCCCGCCATCAAGCGGCGCGCGGCCAGGATCGCGATGAGGATCAGCCCTGCCGCCGCGGCCATCCAGTCCATGGATGCCCACCCCGCGCGCGCCACGGTCCGGGCGGCCTGCGGATGGAACGAGCTGAGCCAGTAGACGAAGTTGTAGTAGCAGGCCACCGGCCGTTCGTCGCGGTTGACCTGGGCGTTCGGCTGGCCGGTGAACGCGCGCTGGACCTGGGAGATCCGGTCCGTGGTCAGCCGGAACTCGATGTACGCGGGTGTGGCGAAGCGGGTCGTGATGTGCCGTTCGCGGAGGCGTTCCAGGAGCACGGCGGGGTCGCGGGCCGGCGGTTGCGCGGAGGCGAGGTAGAGGATCTCGTACTCGGGCAGGATGGAAACGTAGCTGAACACGGCGTGCAGCGATTCGTACACCGACGCGCCCAGCACGGCCAGTTCGGCGCTCACGTAGTCCGGCGAAAACGCCATGCGCGTGGAGAGAAGGCCGTCCGGCTTCAGGAGCGCGCGGGCCTCGGCGAAGAAGTCGCTCGTGAAGTACCGGTTGATCAGCGCGGTGCTGGGGTTGGGAAGGTTGACGAGGATCACGTCGTAGCCGGGCTCCGCGGATGCCGCGTGCTGTTTCATGAAGAACCGCCCGTCGGCCGCCGTGACGTGCACGCGCGGGTCTTCGAGCGCGCGGTCCAGGTCGGCCGGGATGTACGCCCGCGCGATGCGGATGAGCTCCGGATCGAGCTCGACGTAATCAACGCTCGCGGGATCGTGCTTCAGGATCTCCGCCAGCGCGCCGCTGAAGCCGTTCCCGATCAGCAGGATGTTCTTCGGCGCGGGGTGGCTCAGCATCGGAAAGTGAACGGCGTACTCGCCCGCCATTTCGTCGCGATCCGCCGACAGGAAGAGCCCGTTCTCGAAGAAGTTGTATTGCGAGCCGTTGCGGGTCACCGCCAGGTTTCCGTAAATGGAATTGCGGGTTTCGACAAGCTGCTGGCCCGGAAAGCGGGATTCCGCCGATCGGGCGTTGAGCGGCTGCGCAAGCAGGAAGACGATCGCCGTCAGTGTGGAGACGAGGATCAGGATCAGGCGGATCGCCGTGGTCCGGTTTCGCGGCAGGGCGCACAGAAAGGAGCCGGCGAAGACGTTCATCCATCCGATCACGGCGATGACGCCGAACTCGTTTGTCGTGACCAGGAAGTACCCGAACAGGATGCCGCCGATCACGAAGCCGAGGGTCTCGTACACATAGCCTTCGCCCAGGATGCGGTCCAGCTTCGGGCGGATGTTCAGCGACTCCCAGGCCCGCGCGGCGATCACGAACTGGGCGCCGAGAAGGAGGCAGAGCGGCGCGAGCGCGAACAGCGTATAGGCGAGCGAAGGGACCATGTCAGGCGTCACGCCCGGAACGGCGCCGACGACCAGCCGCGCGCTGCGTGTCAGGAAGAGGCTCGCCGGCATCAGGAGGGTGAGCGCGACATGGCACCCGATCAGGCGCCGGGCGTGCGCGCCGTCCGAGGGAACCAGCCGGCCCGCCGCCATGGAGCCGAGGGCCACCCACAGGAACCAGGAGAAGAGCGTCCAGCCGATGAAGAACTCGTTTCCGTAGAAGACGATCATCAGCTCGCGGATCATCATCACCTGGCCGACCAGCGACGTGATGCCGAGGATGGTGAACGAGAAAGCCAGCGCCCTTCTCATGGCGGGCATTGTAGCGCGAATGGCCGCGGGCGAGAACCGATTTCTACGGCTCCGGAATCTGGATGGAGCTCAGCGAAAACGTATGATGAATCCGCGATGCGCCGGCCTCGTCGATGATCTCCAGCGTGACCGCCGGATCGGGCGACGCCCAATTGACGGTGACCAGCCCGAAGTTGTTGTCCCTCACGACATCGCTGATCCCGCGCCGGTTGATCTCTCCGACCGGCTCGTCGGCCTTGGTGTTCATCGGGCTGGTGGTCAGGTCGTAGAGCGGGTAGGGCGTCTTGTCGCCGAGCACCGAGAGCTCGGCCTTGTGCCGTCCGCCGCTGACGAAGACGATCCCGTCGGCTTCCGTGTCGGTGATCATGTCGTACAGCAGCCTGTTGTCGCGGGGCCAGTCCACCCATTTGTCACCCCGGTGGTCCTCGGAGAGCACGGGTATTCCCGACGCGACGATCCGGAACTGGGCGGGCTTCCGCAGCTGTTCGCGGAACCACGTCCACTGTTCGGCGTCGAGAAGCGGTGTGGGGCCGGTCGGATCACGGATCGTGCGCGTGTTGAGCCAGATGATCTGGAGCAGGCGGCCGGGCGATCCGATGATCCGCGAGCCGAAGCCCTCCGCCTCGACCCACCGGACCTCGCAGTTTGTCGCCGCGACGGAGTTGCTGCCGAGCCTGCCGCCGAGGTACACGAACAGATCCGGCCGGTTGCTTGCGACGGCGCTCCAGATCGGCTGGGGCCGGTCGGCATCGAGCCCGGAGCCGAACCCCACGCGGCAGAGCAGGCTGGTTGTCTGCGCCCGCGCCGCCAGGCTGGACATAGCGAGAACCGCGATCAGGAACCGTTTCATCGCGGCCAATCTTCCAAGGTTCGGAAAACCACGTCGAGATTTTTCCAATGTTTGGGAAAATTCTGAAAAACGGGTCGTTTGTCCGGAAAAGCGCTCGTCTCAATTCTTTCTATATGTAGAAGCGTCAGCATTGACAAAGGTAACATAAAGGGTAC
>CAYQYB010000027.1:0-18597 GCA_964421535.1 uncultured Verrucomicrobiota bacterium
CGTTTATGAACGCCGATTCCCGATGAGCATTCACGACGAAATTCAGAAACGGCGCACGTTCGCGATCATCTCGCACCCGGATGCGGGCAAGACGACGCTGACGGAGAAGTTCCTCCTGTACGGCGGCGCCGTGCAGCTGGCCGGCTCGGTCACGTCGCGGAAGAACCAGCGGGCGTCGACGTCGGACTGGATGGAGCTGGAGCGCAAGCGCGGCATTTCCATCAGCTCGACCGTCCTGCAGTTCGACTACGCCGGGTACAAGGTCAACTTGCTCGACACTCCGGGCCACAAGGATTTCTCGGAGGATACCTATCGCGTGCTGACGGCCGTGGACTCGGCGGTCATGGTCATTGACTCCGCGAAGGGCATCGAAAGCCAGACGCAGAAGCTGTTCGAGGTCTGCCGCAACCGCTCCATCCCGATCTTCGCGTTTTTCAACAAGATGGACCGGCCCACGCGCGAACCGTTGGCGTTGCTCGACGAACTGGAAAGCGTTCTGCAGGCCCACGTCTATCCGGTGAACTGGCCGCTGGGCACGGGCTTCGATTTCAAGGGCGTGTTCGACCGCCACGAGAACGCGGTGCACGTGTTCGATCGCACGGCCGGCGGCGGCAAGCACAAGGCCCCGGTCTCCATCGGCAGCATTTCCGACCCTTTCGTGAAGGAGCGGCTGGACGAGGCTTCCTACAGCAAGGTCGTCGAGGAGCTGGCGATCCTCGACGCGATGGGCGGCGAGTTCGACCCGGCCGCGATCCTCAGCGGCTACACGATGCCCGTTTTCTTCGGCAGCGCGCTGAATAACTTCGGCGTCCAGCTGATGCTGGACACGTTCCTGAAATACTCGGCCACGCCGGCGCCGCGCAAGAGCGCGGACCGGATCATCCCGACCGAGCACCCGGCGTTCTCCGGCTTCATCTTCAAGATCCAGGCGAACATGGACCCGAACCACCGCGACCGCATCGCCTTCGTGCGGATCTGTTCGGGAAAGTTCGACCGCGAAATGGTCGTGACGCACGGCCGCACCGGCAAGAAGGTCAAGCTCGCCAGCTCCCACAAGCTGTTCGGGCGCGAGCGCGAGACGGTGGACGAGGCGTATCCCGGCGATATCATCGGCATCGTTGGACATTCCGAGTTCGCCGTCGGCGACACGCTCACCGCGGACGAGGCGATCCGCTACGACGAGATCCCGCGCTTCACGCCGGAGGCGTTCATCTATTTGAGCAATCCGAACCCCTACAAGGCCAAGCGCTTCACGGAGGGGCTGGATCAGCTCCTGCAGGAGGGCGTTGCGCAGGAGCTGGTGACGCACACGACCAGCCAGAACTCGCGCCTGCTGGCGGCGGTCGGACCCCTTCAGTTCGACGTGATCCGCTACCGGCTCGAGACGGAATACGGCGCGGAGACGCGCGCGGAGCCCGCGCCGTGGAAGATCCTGCGCTGGGTATCGCCGCAGGCCGACGAGGAAAAGCTCCACTCGATCATCCTGCCCACAGGCTGCCAGATGGCAACGACTCGCGAGGGCGCGCGCGTCCTTCTGTTCCATGCCGACTGGGAACTCAAGTACTTCGCGGAAAAGAACCCGCGCCTGGAAATCACGCGCCATCCTTTCACCTCGCTGACACCTTCAGCGACGCTGTAGAAGCACAACCGGGCACGGGCAACCACGAATGAACACGAATCGACACGAATGAAGTCCGTCCGTTTGCGTCGTGTGCATTTGTGTTCATTCGTGGTTTGAATTGAGGGAGTAGCCGTGCTACCCACCCGAATCCATTAGTCCGGCGGCCGGATTTGTGGTATCTTTAGGCAGAGGGAGGGGAGATGAAAGGAGTGCGTCAGAGCGAGTCGGACCCGCGAGCCAGCGTACTGCTCGTGGACGACGACACGGTCTTGCGTACTTACCTGACTCGCGCGCTCAGGGAGCAGAGCGACCTGGAAGTGGCCGAGGCGCCCGACGGCGAGCAGGCGAAAATCCTTCTGCAGAGCCACTCCTTCGACGTCGTCGTGACAGACCTCGGCATGCCCGTCCTGGGCGGGCTCGGGTTGATGCAGTGGGCGCAGGAGAACTGCCCGGGCGCGGCCTGGATCATCCTGTCCGGCGCCGGCACGTTCGAGACGGCGGTCCAGGCGGTCCGCCTTGGCGCGTACGACTACCTTTCCAAGCCGCTCGACAACGCGAACCAGCTGCTCGTCTGCATCCGCAACGCCCTGCGCCAGAAGCTGCTCGAGGCGGAGAAGGAACAGCTCACGCGCGAGCTGGAAGACCGCAACGCGCGCCTGGACGGTCAGGTCAAGAAGCTGGAGGAAGCGTGCCACCTGCTCTGCGCGCAGGCCGACGTCATTCACGAGGACCTTCATCGCGCCGAGCTCATTCAGCGGGCGCTCCTTCCGCAGACGCTGCCCGCCATCGAAGGCTTCTCGTTCAATTCGATGTACCGCGCCTGCGAGAACGTCGGGGGCGACACCTACGACGTGGCGCGCGTGGACGCCGACCACGTGTCCCTCTGCATCGCGGATGCCGCGGGCCACGGCGTGAGCGCGGCGATGCTGGCCGTGCTGTTCAAGAACCGCCTGCGCCCGCTGGACGACGCGACGGGCCGCCCCGTGGAGCCGCGCGACGTCCTGGGCCGGGTGAACCGGGACCTCGTGGCGGAGTGCCGCGCGCCGGGCCTGTTTGTCACCGCCGCCTACGCCCTGCTGAACACCCGCACGCGGCGGCTGAAGGTCGCCTCCGCCGGACACCCTCCCCTCCTCCTTCAGCGCGCCCGCGGGGGCACGGAGTGGATCACCCGCGACGGGCCCGCGCTGGGCCTCAGCGCGTCCGCCGACTTCGCCCAGCAGGAGATCGATCTCAAACCCGGCGACCGCCTGCTCTTCTACACGGACGGCCTTCGCGATCATTCTCGCGAGCTTCCCCGCTCCATCACCGACCGGATCCCCGGGATCCTGAAGGACAAAACCACTTCCGGCCGCGACGGCCTCAATCGCATCCTCGCCCTGGCCTCCGGCGCGGACAATGCGGCGCACCAGGAGGACGACATCACCCTGCTCCTGCTGGAAGTCTCCGAAGCCCCTTCGTCGCCGGACAACGGATTGCCGAAGCCGGCGCACCAGGTCCGCGCCCTGCTCTCTTCCCAGAGCGGCAAGGTCATGATCGGTGCCTCGCCGCAAGGAACGGTGATCACGATCCAAGGCCGCATCACGTGGAACCTTTGTCCCGCGCTACTTGAAACGTGCCAGGCCGAGCTCGACCTGAAGCATCCGCTTCTTCTGGAGATGTCCCTGTGCTCGTATCTCGACAGCACGTCGCTCGGCACGATACAGGAAGTGGCCGACCTCGCGCGGGAGGGCGGAACCGTCCTGCGTGTCCACGGTCTGCAACCGGAGGTGCGCAAGCTTTTTGAGGAACTGCAGATGCAGCTTGTCCTGAAATGCGTCGCGGAAGGTCCTCTCGCGTTGCCGGACAACATGGCGCCGCTGACCGCCGGGCCGACGGACGAGGAGCAGAGCCGCAGCCGTATCCTGATGGCGCACGAGACGCTGTCCTCGCTCGGCGAAATCAACCGCCGCAAGTTCGCCGGCCTCGTGGAATTTCTCAAGGAAGAGCAGAAGCGCGCGGAGGAAGCGCCGCCGGAGACGGACTGACGGATGCTTCACCCCCGGCTTGACGAGCCCCCCACAAACCACTATTTTGCCCGACGCTTCACAAGACGCCCCCATCGTCTAGAGGCCTAGGACGCCAGGTTCTCATCCTGGTAACACCGGTTCGAATCCGGTTGGGGGTGCCATGAAGCAGAACCTCGCTGACGCTCGGTTCGCTTCATGGCACGGCCGTCAGGTTCTGGCTCAACACAAGAAAGGCAGGCACCCTCCCAATCAGGCACATAGAGCCCGGCCACTGCTCCGCCCGTCCTACGGCAACCTCGCGTCGATCCGGTAGATCGTTACCGGCTTCCCAACTCCGTACACGGTATCCGTATAGACATTCAGCGGCGGCGTGGCCGGCAGTCCGGTCCCCAAGACGGTGAAGTTCCCCGCCAGATTAGTGGCGCCGGCGATATCGTACACACGCCCCGCCACGCTCGGCCACTGAACCACATGCCTCACACCCCCACCCCGCCGGACACCCGTGATCAGGATATACGAACTGCCGTTGTCCGGATCCGTCCCGGCAATCCACTCCTCCTTGCTCGAGAACGTGTCCCTGTCGAAATCGGAGTTCCAGTCCAGCGGGTTCAGCCAACTCGCCGCCGACGGGAACCGCTGTTCCCATTCATCCGGAATCCCATCCCCATCGGTATCCATCTCATTCACCGAAGGCAGCCGCACCGCCCACAGGGCCCAGATCATATTCGTGATCACCGCCCCGAGTCTGGAGCCGCCATGGAATTCCACATTCGTCACGTTCACGCACTGCCCCGGCTGCAGGATGCCGTCCGTGACCTGCGCGAGCACCTGGGTCGTCACGTCGACGTACGGGTATCCCGTCGTCGGCTCCCGCCCCGTCGGCTGGCGCAGGTGGCACTGCGCGTTGCTTGCCACGCAGTACCAGAAGGGGGAGGTCAGCCGGTAACCCTGGGTGTTGGTGTTGCAGATCTGGATATCCACAAGCAAGGTTCCCGTCACGAGATTCGTCCGCCACGCCACGGCGCGCGCGGAGACGTTCGTGCTCACATTCTGCAGGAAGTACGCCGTCACGACGCTATTGGACACCAGCGTCACGGTCGTCGTCGGCGCCGCGCTGTCGGCCACCGACCCGCCGCCGATCTGGAACCAGCGGGCGAAGTGACGCGGACCGATCGGCTGGGCGGCAATACCGACGGGCGTGGCCGGCAGAACCGCGGTGGTGCCCGTCGGCGAGGCGGAGCCGGCGGTACTCGGCTGTGGCAGGACCGTCAACAGCATGTACACAATCCGGAAGTCGGCCTGGACGCTCAATGGTTGGCTCATGACAACAAGGATCGGATTCGTCTGGCCGCTCACGTCACCCGACCAGTGATCAAAGGCGTAGTAGGCGTCGGGCACGGCCGTTATGCTCGTGGTCACGCCCGCCCGCACCCACGCGCCCGTCGGCGAAACCGCGCCGTGGGGACCCGCCGCCGCCGAAAGCCAGAAGTTCGTGAGCCAGTTCCAGACGAGCATCGCGTCGTTGGTGACGGTCATGACCATCTGCATCCCGGATCCCGAGGCGGGCTCGTGGCCGATCATCGTCCAGCCCGCGACCACGTACTGCGTGGCATCCTGGTTTATCGGTGATCCCGACACGTACCGGCTCGTGACGACGGACTCCTCGACGAACGGATACAGGCCCGGGGCCGGCGCAACCACTCCGTACACCGATTCGACATTGACCGTGAAGATGCCCAGCGCACGGAACCGATTGGTCACTTCCGGAGCCGGGCCCCAGTTGCCTTCTCCGGGCTGACGGGCTACCACCTCGATCCAGCCGCGATCACTGTAGGCCAGCGCGTTCGAATCCACCTGGTAGGCCGGGCCGAATCCGATGTCGTAGTTCACCGGCAGGCCCGAGGACGCCGCGGCACTCAACATCGTGACGTTGGTGACTACCTGGTTCGAGATCGCCGGGAAGCTGATCGTCTGGCCGGATGCGGTGATCTGGAGCGTGCCGGTTCCGTAGCCGGAGTAGTAGGCGCTGTTCAACTCGGCCACGACGAAGTAGCTCCCGCTGTTGGTGGGAGCCGCCTGATTTCCATCATATGTTATGTCGATGCTCAGCCCCGCCGGCATCGTCGTGGCGGTGGCGCTCTTCGGCGTGCCGTCGTAGATGTGCACCAGATCCGACAAGTAGACCGTTCCGGCGCCCTTGGAGATGGTCAACTGAGCCACCACCTCGTTCTGATACGTCACGTCGTTGACGGTTGCGGTCACGGAGTAGATGCCCGGATCGGTTGGTGGAGTGGAGCCGCCGTCGTATGTGACCGCAACGGCAACGCCGGCCGGCACGGTCGCCACGGTGACCGGACGCGTCGTTCCATTGTACACCTGCGACAGGCTGCCGAGGACCAGCGTCGCTGTCGCCTTGACCACGACGATCGTCCGGGTCACATCCTCCGCCGGCTCCCACTGCGCGTCGCCCGCCTGCGAGGCGCGCACGACCACCTCGCCGGGGCCGGAGTAGGTCAGCGTCGATGGGCTGATCGGCGAGCCCAGGATGCCCGGGCCCGAGAGAACCGTGAGGCCCACCGGCAGGCCCGAGCCCGCCGTGGCGCTCAGTGGCGTGATGTACGTGGTGAGCTGCGTCGCGATCCCGTCGAAGGCGATGCTCTGCGGCGACTTGATGATCGTCAGAATACCGGCCGCACTTCCCTCGTAGTTGAGGCTGCTGACCGTTCCCGTGACACCGTACGAGCCGGCCTCGATCGGCTGGACATTGCCTTCGTACGCGAAATCGACCATCAAACCTGCGGGCAGGGTGGTCGCGGCGGCGCTGCGCACCGATCCGTTGTAGTAATGGGTGAGGTCCAGCAGATAGACGTCCGCGTCGGCCTTGCCGACCACGAGCGTGCCCGCCGCCGAGCCTTCGTACCGCGGGTCATCGATCGTGGCGGACACTTCATACGTGCCGACCGCCACCGGCACATTGGTGAGGCCGTCGTACAAGACGAGCGCCGGGAGCCCCGTGGGCGTCGTCGCGCAGGAGACGACGCGCGGAGTTCCGTCGTACGTCTGCGCCAGGTCATTCAGCTGGATCGTGACCTCTGCCGGGTACACGACGAACGTGCAGTCCACGTCCGCCGCGGGCATCCATTGCGCATTGCCCGGCTGCGAAGCCGTCACCTGAACCAATCCCACGCCGGTGAAGGAGAGGTTCGCGCCTCCGCTGATGACGGCCGGGCCGGACACCACGCTGTAGGAAACCGCCAGACCGCTGGACGCCGTCGCGCCCAGCACGAGGCGGTTGGTGGCGATCTGGTCCGCGATCGGCGGGAACGTGATCGTCTGGATGTTCTGGTAGACGTAGATGAAGCCGTTGCTGCGCACGGTGACGCCGAAGGCGGTCGAACAGACGCGGACATCGCCGGTGGCCGGTCCCGACGCCGCGCCGGCGATGACCACGATCTGCGTCGCGGACTGGCTCACGATCTCCGAAACCTGAACGCCCGCGAGGATGACGTTCGTCACGTCAGTGCCATCGCACAGGTTGGTGCCGCTGATGACCACCGGGTAGCCGCCGGCGGCGACGCCGATGCTCGGCTGGACGCCGGGGGCGTGGATACCGTAGTCCTGGTTCGGCGAGGCAACCGAATTCATCTGGTTCCAGTTGTTCCGGCCCCACGTGACGATGGTTCCGTCGGCCTTCAGGCCGGCCGCGTGATAGGTGCCGCAACTGACCTCCACGAAGCCCTCGTTCGGGCCCGGGACATTGCACTGGCCATACGAGTTGTCGCCCCAGCACACGACCGAGCCGTCGGCGCGGAGCGCGGCTGCAAAAGCCCTGCCGGCGGAGATCGCCACGAAGTTCGTGTTCGGCGACGGCAGGCCCAAGGCACCCCATGCCACGACGGTGCCGTTCGACTTCAAGCCGACGGAGAAGTTGATCCCGCCGGCCACGGCCACGAAGTTCGAGTTGGGCGCCGGTACGTTGAGCTGTCCGCCGCTGTTGTCGCCCCACGCCACCACGGAGCCGTCCGCCTTGAGGCCCAGCGAATGAACGTCGCCCGCGGCCACGGCGATGAAGTCCGAGTTGGGTGAAGGAACATTGCACTGGCCGGAGCCATTCTCGCCCCATGCAACCACCGTGCCGTTGGTCCTCAGCGCCACCGAATGGGCGAAACTGCAGTCCACGGCCACGTAGCCTTCGTTGGGCGCGGGCACGTTGCACTCGCCCGAGTCATTCTTGCCCACAGCCGAGATCGTTCCGTTGGACCGCAGGTAGACGGAGTGGTACCACGCCGCGCCCACGCCCACGAAGTTCTCGTTCGGCGGCGGCACGTTGAGCTGACCGTAGTTGTACCCGTACACGTAGCCGCCCCACGCAGACGCCGATCCGTCTGACCGCAGCGCGATGGTGTGGCCCCCGCCGGCGGCGAGGTTGCCGTGCGTCGGCCGGGCCATCACAGGCCCGTGGATACGGCCCGGCGAGTTCACCGTGTACGCGCGCGGGATCACCGTGTCGCCGTTGTCGAACGTCTGGATGCGCACGTCCCAGGTGCCGACCGTGGCCGGCGCGGACACCACGAACCGCACCCAGTTCAAGCCGGAGTCCTGGATACTGACGGGCACACCGCCCAGCAGGACGTTGGTGATGATGCCGAAGTGACCGTTGGAAACCGTTACGGCATTCCCGCCCGCCGTCGTTCCGCTGGGCGGCGTGACCAGGGCGAAGCTGGCTTGATAGACCGCGTCGCTCGCCGGCGCGATGAGCGTGAGCAGGGCGTTCGTCGAGCCCGTGCTCCATTTCACGAAGATCCACGGCGCCGTCGGCACGGCGCGGAGCTGGACGATGGACCCGGACAGATAGTCGCCCTCCCCCTCGAAGGTGCCTGTGCCGTCGGGGACGGCGGCGCCCGCAATGTGGACCTCCGTGATGAAGTTCGCCGTGTACGTCGCGTTCGTTCCGCCCGTGACGACGGTCCGCACCGCCGACGTCTCGCCGTCGCTCCAGCGGTCGAAGGTCCAGTTCGGCTCGGCCGTCGCGGTCAACTCGACGTTGGACCCGACCGGGTAGATGCCGCCGCCGGTGACGGAGCCGCCTTGCGGCGGATTGGCCACCACGCTGATCACGATCTGGGTCTGGACCTCGTAGGCGCCCATGTCCACGATGCCCTCGACGATGCGCGGCATCCCCAGCATGTCGTTCGTCGACGTCACATCCGCGTTGTTGCCCACGTTGCGGCACGGCGACGTCGGCAGAAGCTGGAAGTTCCCGGCGCCCGCGTTTACGAACTGCGGATTGTTGGTGATGTTGCCCGTGCCGCCGGAGTTCGGACTCGTGCAGGTATAACTGACGGCACAGACCTCCCAGTTGGTGTATGTGCTGGATGCGATGATGCAGTTGCGCACGTCGGCGTAGGTGGCCCCGATACCGTTGTTGACGATCGTGCAGTTCCGCGCCACGCCGCCAACCACGGCCCACATTCGGACGCCGTACAGCAGCGAGTTCTCAACCGTCGCGTTATACACGGCGCCGCCTTCCGCGCCAGATTCGATGGCGGTGATGTAGCAGTTCCGGATAATGCCGCGGTACACGCCGCCGCCGTTTTCCATGGCGAAGTTGTTGCGGATGATGCAATTCGCGACGACCCCGGACGGCTCGCAGAACACGCCACCGCCTTGGCGTCTATCGCCCCAGGAGTCCCAGTAGAAGTCGGTATATCCATCTCTCACCGTGAACCCGTCCAGCACCGCGCCGTTGCACACGTACGCGCCCCGGGTCCCGCTGTCGCCCTTGATGATCGTCACCGCAGCTCCGTTGACGCTGCGAACGGGGATGGGGATGGTGAGGACCACCCGCGTGCCCCAATTCCCTCCGGCCGCCATCCCTCCGGCTGCGTACACGCCGTTGCTGACCAGCACGGTATCGCCGGTGCTGGCCGCATTGATCGCGACCTGGATGGTCTGCTTGGCCGTCGCCCAGTTTGTGCCGGCGGCGCTGTCGTTGCCGTTGGTCGACACGTACCAGATGACGTTCGGCGGCCGCATGAAGAGCCCCGTGTACGTGACGCTGTACGCCGGCACGGTGACGGTCGTCTTGGGCGCCGTCGGCCCGTGGCTCCAGCCGGTGAAGACCCACGGCTGGATGGGCGTGGCGCCGATGAGCACGGTAGTGCCCGGACTGTAGTTGCCGGAACCGGTCGTCGTGCCGGCCTGCGGCGGACCCGCCACGACCGACACCTTCACGGCCGGGGACTCCCGTGCGCCCATATCCACGATCTCCCCCTGCACGCGCGGATTTCCCGCGAAGTCGGCCAGGAAATTGGTGGCATAGGCCGTATCCCCGGCGTTCACGCACGGCGAGCCGTCGAGCAGGCTGAAGTCGCCGGTCGCGACGCTCTTGAACATCGGATCGCTGGTGACGTTGCCCGTGCCGCCCGGATTGGGCGTCGTGCAGCTGTAATAGACGGCACAGTTCTCATGGTTGAGCCCGGAGTTGAAGTAGCTGATGCAATTGATCAGCGTGGCTTCCTCAGCGCCGCCGGCATAGGAAGGATTGGCGCTGTTGCCGACGAGCGTGCAATTGTACAGGGTGCCGCCCCAGACACCTCCTCCATACCAAGTGGAGGAGTTTCCGACGAGCACGCAGTTGTCGAGCGTACAGTGACTGGCTCCTCCACCCGCCGTATAGAACACGGGCCCATGTCCCCCTTCGGAGATGTTCTGCCCGAGATAACAGCCGTGCAACGTGGAGTTGAAGGCGCCTCCGCCTTCGCTCGCCGAGTTGCTCAGCAACCGACAGTTGTAGAGCGAGGCGCCCGACGAGGTCATCGAGGTGACGCAGCCCACCCCTCCGCCAATCACGGCCCAGTTCCCGCTGAGAATGCAGTTGGTCACCACGGTGGTGTTGTCGCCGTAGACTCCGCCGCCTCGCATGTCGGCCCCCGGCGTGCCTCCGGTGGCGAAGAGGGTATGGCCTCCCGTCACCGTGAATCCCTCGAGCCGGGCGTTGTTGCCGAGAAAGACCCCGCGCATGGTTCCGGTGGCCCGGATGATCGTCACCTCAGGCCCGGCCTCGCCACGGACGGTGACCGGCTTGCTCACGTACACGCGATTCGTCAGCTGGTACCCCGGCATCTTCCGGCCCGGCTCGGCGGCATACACGCCCGGCGCGACGTGGATCGTGTCGCCGTCCGTCGCCACATCCACCGCCTGCTGGATATTGGTGGCGGCGGTGTCCCACGTGACATAAGGCGCCACCGGCGACGGGTTCGACGAGTTGACGTACCGGTCCCCGGGGATCGTGGCCACCTGGATGCGGACCACCGCAACGTTCGGCGAGTTGTTGACGCCGTCGCTCACAGAATAGGAGAACGGGTAGATCGCGTTGGCCAGCGGCGGCGTGTAGACCAAGCGCCGCTGGCTGTCCGACACCTGCGTCGGCACGCTGGTGATCGGCGTGAGCGTGCCGTACTGCTTCAGCGTGCCCGCGTCGGGCAGCGACAGGATCGTGGCCGTCAGGCTGTCAGGTGCGCTGTTGCTCTTGAACCCGCTGAGCGCGATGGACACGTCATTCGTGGCGGCCACAAAAACCAGATCCACCGGCGCGCTCGACAGCACGAAGGGCACGTTGGTGTACAGGGCGCCGTCGTTGCCGTGCCCGCTGGCATCCGCGATCAGGGCGCCGGTGCCGTCGTCCATCGGCCAGTACCCGACCAGGCCGTTCTCGTTTCCGAACGGACGCCCGTCACGCAGGTTGGCGATCTCGGCATCGGAGAGCGTCCGGTTCCACACGCGCACGCCGTCCATCTCGCCGCCGAACCGGAGTCCGTCCGCCCGGGCGCCAATGAGAACCGGAGACGCGTTGACCTGCGCCGCGAAACAACCCGGGTCGCTGGTGGTTTCGGCAAAGTCCGGCTGCCCGTTGATGTACAGCCGGAGGCCGGTGACGTTGTTGTAAGCAACCGCCACGTGAGTCCACCGGCCCGTCGGCACCGAGCTCTCACTGCTGCAGAAGTGGTTCGCGCTGGCGCACACGGTCCTGAACCCGAACACGAGCCGGCCGGTGCCCTGTTCGATGCGCAGCTCGAAGTTGCCCGGCTGGGACCCCGACTGCTTCGCGATGATCGGGTGGTACTGGGTCAGGTTGTTGATCTTGACCCAGGCTTCCAGAGTCATCGCCCCGCTCAGGTTGAACCAGGCTGAATGCGGCACGCTCGCGTACATGTTGCTGCCGTTGAAGCGAAGCGCCGCGCCCGGGTAGCTCGCGTACGGAATGTAGGTGACGGTGGCCACATTGACCAGGACGGTCACCGTGTTGAGCGAATCAAAGTCGCCGTCGTTGACCTGGTAGACGAACGAGTCGGTGTCGGCGGTGTCCGCGGGCGGCAGGTACACCACCCGCCGCGACGGGTCCGTGACGACGGCAGGGACGGACGAGATCGGATCGAGAGTGCCGTACTGCCGCAGGCTCCCCAGCGCGGGCAGGGAGAAGATCTTGGCCGTGAGGTAGTTGGCCGGGAAGCTGTTCTCGAAACCGCTGAGCGAGATCACCACCGCGTTCGTCGAAGTCGCGGACACGCGGTCCACGCGCGCCGTGGAGCGCGCGAAGGTCGCGCCGTTCAGGAGCGTCGCCGTGTTGCCGTTGCCCGAGGAGTCCGCGACGGTGCCGCCGAAGCCGTCATCCATCCGCCAGTATGCCGCCAGGCCGGGCTCGTTGCCGGCCATGCGGCTCCGATACCACGCCGCCAGGTCCGAGGCGCCGCGGGCCACGTTCCACAGCCGGACCTCGTCCATCTGGCCTTTGAAGTAGTAGCCGTCGGCGCGCGCGCCGATGCGCACAGGCTGCGTATTCATGGCGGGCCGGTACGGCGTCTGGAACCCCGTGTCGAGCATACCGTTGATGAAGAACTGCACGCTCGCGCCTGCTCGGAAGACCACGGCCACGTGCGCGTATTGGCCGGTCGGGACCGACCCGAGCGACGTCCAGAAAGCGGTGGCGCCGGGGGCAACGCTGCCGTACTCGAAACCGAAGGTCAAACGGCCGGTGCCTCCCTCGACCCGCAGTTCGTAGTTGCCGGGGTAGTTGTTCCCGCCGTAGGTCGGTTGCTTGGTGATGATCTGCCGGGTTGCCAGAAGGTCGGGCAAACGAACCCAGGCTTCGATCGTGAAATCGCCGTTCAAGTTCAGGCTGTCCGCGTGAGACGCCATGAGGTAATCGTCGACTCCGTCGAACACGGTCGCCGCGCCGGCGTAGCAGGCCTCCGGCCCACCGAGCGTCAGACCGCCCTCGTAGGCGCCCATATCCACCGTGCCGCTCTGGATCCGGTCCGCGCCTTGCAGATCCTTCGAGCCCGCCGCGGCGGCGTTGTCGCCCGCGTTGAGACAGGGGGAGGTCACTCCGAGACGGAAGTTGCCGCGGCTGGCCCGGAAAAAGACCGGGTTGCCCGCCGTGTTGCCGGCGCCGGCCGGCAGCGGCGCGACACAGGAGTAGTTGAAGCTGCAGTTCTGCGCGTTCGATCCGGTCGCGGCCGTGTTGAGGTAGACGATGCTGTTTCTGCCGGTGGATGAATGCGCGCCGCCGCCCTCGCCCGCCATGTTCCCTGCCAGAGTGCAGTTCACCAGCGCCGCACCAAACGCGCCGCCGCCCTGCGCGGCGGAGTTGGTGTACAGTGCGCAGTTCGCCAACCGCCCGCCGAAGACACCGCCGCCCGCGAGGTTCGCCGTGTTCGCGACGACGACGCAGTTGCTGATCACGGCCGAGCCCGCCGCCCACACGCCGCCGCCGTTCTGGTCGCCTACGGCACCCGAGGTCAGTGTGGCCCCGTTCGTGATGGTGAACCCGGAGAGCACCGAGCCCGCAGCCAGGTACACGCCGCGCACGCCGGACTCGCCGCGGATCACGGTCTGGTCCGGGCCGTTGAGGCTCCGCACGGTGAAGGCGTTGGTGATGGCCACGCGATTCGTCAAGGCGCCGCCACCCGCCGGCCGTCCGCCCGAGGCGTACGTCCCGTTGCTCACGGTGACAACGTCGCCGTCGCGCGCCAGGTCCGCCGCGGCCTGGATCGTGCGCTTCGCGGTGATCCAGTTCGTGCCGGCCGCGGCGTCACTGCCGTTCGTGGTCACGTACCAGTACGCCGGCGAGACCCTCGGGAAGGCAGCCGTGTACGTGATGTTGGTCTGCGGGACGACAATGGTTCGCACGGAATTCGTATTGCCATCGTTCCAACCGGCGAAGTTCCAGTTCGGAAAAGCCGTCGCCGACAGGCCGATGTTCGCGCCGGCCTGGTAGGTGCCGCTGCCGGTGACCGTGCCGCCGTCCGGCGGATTGGCCTGCACCGTGACGGTGCTCATGATCGGCGCGAAGGTGGCGGTGTAGGTGACGGAGGTCATCCCCACCACAATGGTGCGCACGCGGTTTGTGTTGCCGTCGTTCCACGCCGTGAGCATCCAGTTCGTGATCGGCGTTGCGGTCAGCACGACATTGCTTCCAGCGCGATACGACCCGCCCCCGCTCACACTCCCGCCGGAAGGCGGGTTGGCAACCACGGTAATCGTGACGAAGGGATTGGCGAAGACGGCGGCAATCGCGCGTCCCTGGGACATGGCAAGGGACAGGGGGTTGTTGGTCACGGATGCCGGAGGGACGTCGCCGCTCCATCCCGTGAACCGGTAGTTTGCGTCCGGCGTCGCGGTGAGGGTGATGCCTGCGCCGAACGGATACCAGCCCGCGTCCGATCCCGAGATTATGCCCCCCACCCCGGCCGACGTGGTCAGCAGGGCGTTGGTCTGCCAGTACCACGTCAGCGTGGCGTTGTTCGTGAGCACCATACCAAAGGACGTGGCCGTGCTGACGGTCCCCTCTTCCGGTTCGTTGCCGCTCATCGTCCAGCCCGTACACTCATACATGATGCCGTTCAGAATGACCGGGCTGTTGGCCCGCGGGCTCAGGATCGTGCCGGACAGATACGAGGCGAGACCGACGCCCGGCGTGGGTGTTCCGCGCGAGGAATTGACCTGCAGCGTGTACGTGCGGCGGACGAAGCGCGCATACAGGGAGCGGCTGTTGGTCATCTGCAGCGTGAGCGGGTTCTGGTTGGTCATGGCCGTCGGCACGTCCCCGCTCCAGCCGGCGAACAGGTATTCCGGAAGCGGCGCCCCCGTCACGATGATGGTCGACCCTTCGTTGTACCAGCCCGTCGAGGAGCCCGCGATGGCGCCGGGCGCATCGCTCACCGCGTCGTCGGAAAGCGTGTCCAGGGACAGCTCGTACTGCCGGACGAAATTCCATGTCACTGTCGAGGCGTTGGAGATCGAGAACACGACCTGCGTCCCGCTGCCCGACGCGGGCGCCGAGCCGCTGCCGGTCCAGCCAGTGCAAGCCTGACGTATCCCGTTGGCCACCGACACGAAGCCATCCACCCGGCTCGTCGCCATCGCGCCGCTGTCGTAATGGTTGGTCCCGTATCCGTTGGGCCGCGCAACGCCAAACGGCGCCGGCTCACCGCGAACGACCAGCGCCAGCATGCCGCTGGGGTAGCTGTTCGGATCGAGAGGATTCGAGCCCTTCGCCACCTCGACGCCGTCAGAAAAGCCGTCGCCGTCCGAATCGGGATTGCGCAGTTCGGTCGAGCGCTGCACCTCGGCGCCGTCCGCCAGGCCGTCCTGGTCCGAGTCGGGATCCCGGGGATCGCCGCCGTACGTGAAGAGCTCGTCGTAGTCGTTGAGGCCGTCGCCGTCGGTGTCGGGCTTCAGCGGGTCGGTGCCGTGGCGGACCTCGTCGCCATCAAGCAATCCGTCGCGGTCCGAATCGAGGTTGGTGACGAGGCGCCGGCTGAGGACGTTGTTGGCCTCGACGACCTCCTGCACCTGGTTCGACGGATCGACGATGGCGAAGACGCGCACGAACGCCTCGGTGAACACCAGCCCGCTCATGTTCCAGGTGTAGCTGTTCGTCCACCAATAGCCCGCATCGATAGGCCCGATCGGGAAGGACGCCAATTCGGGGCCGTTGGTCGAATTCATGCGCAGGACCACGCGGTTCGAGGGCGAGAAAAGATAGCCCTGATTGCGCACCTGCAAGTTGAGCCTCCGCTCATCCTTCGAGATCTGCTGCACCGAGAGGCGGCTCACCATGAAGTCCGGCCGCTTGGGACTGAAGACCGCCGTATTGTTGGCCAGGTTCCGGTCGTTCTGCCCGATGCTCACCACCGCGTAGAGGGACGACACGTTCCAGTGAACGTGCCAGAGAGCCATCAGCGTGCCTTCATCACCGGCCCTCCACTTGCCGGACCAGTCGAGATGGGTCTCACCGAGAAGCGTGCCGCCGGCTGCCGGGTCGCCGGCATAGAGCCGGCCCCACGCGTTGGTGGCCGCCAGTTCGCCGAGATTCCGGAACTTGACCGTCACGTAGGTGTAGTAGCCGGGAGTCAGGTTCGTCGAGCTGAGACTGAAGTCGCTCGCGAACACTCCGGCGTCGTAGCCCATCTGGTGATCGAGCGTCGCGAGGGCGGTCACCCGCCCGATGTTCGTGACCGCGTTCACATCGTTGACCTGGACTTCGACCTTGTTGTAGGCAAGGACCACGTTCCCGTTGGTGCCGAACTTCCCGCTGTACGACCGCTCCAGCGCGCTGTCGGTCAGCAGGGGCACGGGCTTGCTCCAGAGGTTGAACGCGCGGTCGCAGTTGAAGATGAAGGGGTTCTGGAAGAACGACGGCTCCACCGTGTCGGACCAGATCATGGCGATCTCGCCCTGGGGCCCGGTCACCAGGCGGAAGTCCTGCGCGGCGGAAGTCTTTTCGATCTCGCCCACGAGCGACGGGCCGGACAGCGTCGGCGACGCGCTCGAGTAGACCTTGCCGTCCTGGTACCACGCCACCAGCAGGTTGCCGCTGCTGTCGAACACGGCCTGCGGGCGGGTGTCCTGGACGGTGTTGACGGTTCGGCGCGTCAGGACACTCCAGGTTCCACCGGAGTACGTTGCGCTGTAGATCTCCTGGTCGCCGTCCGTCGTAATGTCGTGGTCCGCATCGAGCGCCACGAAGAGGTGCCCCACGCTGCCGTTCCAGGCCAACGAAGCGCCCAGCACGACGCCGGCGTTGACCGCCAGCACTTGCGGCGAGGACCAGCTCGTGCCGTTCCAGAAGGAGTAGTAGAGCGAGTCCACCTGCGTCATGATCAGCGAATCGGTGTCGAGCTGTCCGCCGTTGCGCTGCCAGGTCACCAGCGCCGTCCCGTTGTTCGCCACGCTGAGCTGCGGCGCGCGGTCCATCACGCCGTTGGTCGTGAGATTACAGGCCGCCCAGTTCGTGCCGTCGAATCGCGCCACGGCGATTTCGAGGGCCGTGAGCGCCTCGGCCAGCGTGGAGGTCGAGGACAGCACGTAGGCGGAGTTCTGCCAGGCGGCGATCGCTTGCCCGTTGGGCAAGAGACCCATTTGCGGACTGCTGTCGGCTGTGCCGTCGTCCCACACGCCGCCGCGGTCGGCCCAAGCCGATCCGTTCCACACGGAGCAGCGCACAATGCTGCGGTTGTTCGGGTCGCGCGCCAGGCCGGCATCCGCCACCCACAGGAGCATCCGGTTCGTGCCCTGCACGTCGAGGGCGGGCTCCGAGAATGGGAAGCCGTCCGCCTGCACAAACACCTCGCCGGGAGACGGCTGCGGGCCGCCGCCTCCGCCGCCGGGCGGGATCACTTCCGTGCCGTCGCGCGCGAGCAGCTTGTTCTCCAACCCCCGGGCGGTTCCGCCCTTGGTGTACAGGTAGTCGCGCCGCATCGGCACGAAGTCGCTGGGCTTCATCTCCGCGACCGCGAGGCTGAGCTGGCCGCCTCCCCCGCCGTGGCTGCGCGGGAAGATGTCGAAGTCCCAGCTCTCGCTCCAGATGCTGAACGAGAAACAGAGCAGGTTCGCCGAGAGTTCGGCGCGGAGCGACAGGTCCAGGTCGTACTCGAACGGCGAGATCTGGAACGTATTCGGCAGGTCGAGCCCGACGAGCCCTTCGACGTTGGCTAAACCGTCGACGCCGCAGCCCATCGTGACCCACAATCCCGGCGTGACCGTGAACTCGGTTTCGCCGAACTCCGGGTCGAAGTGTTCGTTGAAGTGGATCGTCCCCATCACCCCCACATGCGCGCCGATCTTCCCGTAGAGCGGCGGGGACAACGTGATGTACCTCGGCGGGGTCTCCATCGAGACGTCCGCGCCGAGCGCGAAGTAGCCGCCGTACACCCAGGAGGAGTCCTCGTACGCGTACTCGAACTCCACACCCCCGCTCACCGATGGCGTGATCCCGATTCCCTGCACCTCCCAGTTCCGGCTCATCTCGGCGGAGAGGTTGCCCGCCCCTTGCAGGTCGACCTGCCCGGACATCTTGAAGCTGAGCGGCGACTCGTACGAGTTCTTCCCTGCGCCGGGCATGTCCTTGCCCGTCGAGGTTTTGCTGGGGATCTTCTCGTCCGACTTCCTCGAGTACGAAACGTTCGGGCTCAGGAACTGGTAGATCTTGTTCCCCCCGTAGGGCGCGGTGGCCGTGAACCGAGTCCACAGCTTCGGCGCCGACACCACTTTGAAATTCGCCGGAAGCATCGCGGACCGCCGATAGCCTGACGAGCCGGGAACCGCCTGCGCTTCGAGCTTGCCGCCCTGCCCGAAGTCGCTGGAGACGGAGAACGTCTGCTCCGCCGACGCGGAGCCCGTGCGCGCCAGCCGGCCGTTCACGTACCACTCGACGTTGCCCTCGACCGTGCCCCGCCAATCCACCACGGCGCGCATCGGCACGTTGAACTCGCTCACGCCGTACATCGACCCGATGTCGTTGAGGAACGTCGCGGCCGTTCCCTCGTTGAAGAAGTCGCCGTATTCGGTGAGGCCGTTCCTGTCGAACCCCCGGATCTGCAGCACGCGCGGCCGCACGCCATACAACGTGTCCAGCACGGTCGGCGCGCTGTCGCCCACGCCGTCGCCGTTGACGTCGCCGGCCGT
>CAYQYB010000028.1:0-18343 GCA_964421535.1 uncultured Verrucomicrobiota bacterium
ATCCCGCCGACCCCGATGCGTTACAGCCGGGTGGACTACCAGTACGACCGCATGGGACACGTCACCAATACGACCACGTGGGGCAACCTCTACGCCGACGAGAAGCGGTCGGTGTCGTTCGCGTACGATGCCGACGGAGTGGCAACGGCGAAGTACCACAATGGAACAAGCGCGGCCGCCTATTCGTACGACGCCGGCGGCACGCTGAGCGGTTTCTCCGACACCCTCGGGACCACCCGCTGGCACCGTGATGCCATGCTTCGCGTGACGAATATTGTCTACCCCGACGGGCTGGCCGCTGGGTTCAATTGCGACGCCGTCGGTTCGATCACCGCGATCTCCTACCCCGGAGGGCCCGTCGTATCGTACGGCCGCGACCTGCGCCATCGCATCACCTCCATGACATGGGAAGGGCAGAGCATCCAGTTCCAGCTCGATGCGTCCGGCAACGTGACCAACGAGATCCGCTCCAACGGAACGGACAGCTACCGCGTGTACGATGGAGCCAGTCAACTGACCCGCCTCCGCCACCGCACGGGAACCAACGTGCTCGTTCAGCTTCGTTACGAGCGCGACGTGATGGGGCGAACGACCAACATCGTCAAGGAAGCGGGCATCCTGGCGGTCACACCGGTGTTCGCGCCGGCCACCAACCGCGCGCAGTATGACATCGGCGACGAGATGACCAACTGGAACGGCGCGGCAGTCCAATGTGACTGGCGCGGCGGCATGACCACCAACTTCCCGTCGCGTTTCACGGCGGTCTACGATACCGAGGCGCGGATGACCAACCTGGTCCTCAACGGCACCAACGCGACCTGCGCCTACGACGGGCTGGGCCGGCGTGTTCGCTCGACCGTGAACGGCCGCACGAAGGTGTTTCATCACGACGCGTCCGGCTGCCTGATCTTCGAAACCGAGGCGGGCGACGTCACCGCGCGCTACTTCTGGCGCGGCGCGGCGTTGGTCGCGATGTGGCGCGAGGACGAGGGGCACTTCTTCTATCACCACGACAGGCTCGGCAACACGCTCGCGCTGACGGACGAGCAGGGAAAGCCTGCGGCGATCTACCGCTACACGCCCTACGGACAGGTTGCGAGCGCGTTCGCCCGCGTCGAAAACCCGTTCACGTACGTCGGCCGCTACGGCGTGATGGACGAAGGTGGCGGCCTCTTCTTCATGCAGAACCGCTATTACGACTCCGTGGCCGGAAGCTTCCTGACGCGCGACCCGATCGGGCTGGCGGGCGGAGTGAACATGTTTGCGTATGTGGGTGGAAATCCCGTGGACCGGATCGACCCCAGCGGCCTGCTCTGGAACGAGATCGGGCTCGTGGTGCACGCCGTGCTGGACCCGTCGTTTGGCCTTGATCGGGACCAGCTCCGGAGGGCCATTCCATTGAGCCCGAGTGAGGCCCGAGCTTGGAGTGATAAGCTTATAGATATCTGGACCGATGCGGCTGAGAAGCTGGAGCAGTTGGAGGTGACCCCGAATAGTCACGTGTCGGACGAGCAGACTGAGGAAATTCGGGAGCAAATGGCGCGGCAGTACACCACTCACCAGCTCGCGATGCTCCTCACCACATGGACCACGCCAGATGGTCCGCTGGACCTGCCGGAGAGCTCGATGCAGATTACCTCGGGCCTGAGACCGCTATACAACGATTTCCCCGAAGAAGAGCCAAATGATTGCGTTCCGTAAATACAGCATGACGGTCATTGCGGGCGTTATCATGGCCCTTGCCGCCATGGACGCCGGCGCCCAGACCGTCGGCTACGACACACTCGGCCGCGTGACGCGCGTCGGTTACGGCGGGAGCACGAACGTGACGTGCGGCTACGACGCCGCGGGCAACATCACCAACATCGCGTACTCCGGCACGCTCGCCGAACCCGACTTGAACGCGAACAGCATGCCGGACATGTGGGAATGGATCTACTTCAACAACCTCACCAATACGGCGGCAGGCGATCCGAACCGGAACGGCAGGGACAACCTCTGGGAGTATCAGAACGGCTACGACCCGCTCGATCCGGACAGCGATGGCGATCATTCGTTCAACTGGGACGAGATCACGGCAGGAACCGATCCGTTCAGCGCGACTTCCGTCTTTCAGGTTTCAGGTCTCCGGTCTCCGGTTTCAGGCCCTGTCGTGGAATGGTCCAGCATCACCAACAAGCATTACCGCGTTCAACGCTCCACGCACCTCCCCGACGGGTTCGGCGACTTGCGCACCAACATCCTTGCCACGCCGACGCTCAACGTCTATACGGACGAGACCGCAACCGGAACGGGTCCGTATCACTACCGGGTGGAGTTGGAATGAGCTGGAAGCGCCTGATTGCGGCATCTGTTTTCTGTGCGGCCGGCTTCGTCCAGCCGGCCTGCGCGATCACAACCGTGGCGGCGGGCGAGACGGTGACGTGGAGCGTCAACGGCGGGACCAGCGCGCTGGAACTCAACCGGTTCACGAGCGGCGACCTGGTCGAGATTCATTACGCGACGGAACTGGACGAGGGGAAGAGAATCACGGTCGAAGGTTCGTGGACGCCGACGCGAACGCTGGATTACGGCGGACAGACCGCGGCGCCCTACCAGTGTGGCGTGACCATCGGCATTCCGTCCTTCGATCAGAGTGAATACAACTCGTTCGTCGCCACCAACTGGAACGAGGGCACGCCGTGGCCGACGGCGCCCGGCACGATGACGATTTCACACGTCGAGTTCTTTTTCCGCAACTCGACCGCAAACGTGGTCCGGCTCTCGTTTCTGGGCCAGTGGCTTGCCAGCCCGACCAACGCATTGCGTGGCGGGCCGCTGAAACATATCCAGATCTTCATCTGGTCTTTCGACGACGTGTACAACTCCCGGAACATCGGGGACGCGCCGTGGGTGAAGGGTTTCGGCATGCGCTGGACGCCGTTCCGGCCGGGTCTCCGCAATCCGCCCGCCGGCTGCGGCGGCTGTGTGGACATGGGGTTACCCGTCTTCCGCGTGAACATGGCCACGCTCAACCCGGTGATCGAGGACGTGGACTTCGCGTGGAGCGGGCTGGGGCCGGATGTGCGCCTGGCGCGGACCTACAGCGGCGACCCCGCCGAACGGGGTCTCTTCGGTAACGGGTGGACCTTCAGCTACGAAGCGCCGCTGATTCACCACTATTTCGGCCACCAGGTCGTCAAGCCGGACGGTGGGCAACGGTTCTTCTCCGGCGTGCTGGGCACAGATGATCTCGTGCCCTGGCGCGGGCACCGCGACGAGCTGACCGCCGCCATGACAAACGTCTGGCATTATTACCGCCTCCGCGATAAGGACACGGACCTGCGCTACCATTACCGGGCGCCGATCCTGGTCTTTCCTTCCACCGACTACGGGACGGAGCATCCGCTGCAGGCGGTGACGGACCGCAACAGCAACACGGTTCAGCTCGTTTGGACCAACGGAGTGCTGGAGTCGCTCACCGACGCGGCCGGCCGGCAGGCGCTGTTCCGGTACACGCCCGGGGGCCTCTGCACCAACATTCTGCTCCCCAACGGCGCGATACTGTCCTATGCCTACGACGCGTCGAGCAACCTGACCCAGACGCGCGACGCGGCCGGGAACACCACGACGTACTCGTACGACAGCGAGAACCGGATCACCGCGATGAACACGGAGGGGCGCACGTGGACGTTCGCGTATTGGGGCGCCGGCAGTCGCCTGCTGCACAGCGTGGTGGACCCTCTGGGCCGCACGAACCGCTATGACATCAGCGGCGATCTCGACAACCGGCAGGCCGGCGTGACCGACGCGCGGACCAACCAGACGTGGTTTCAGACCGCCGACGGCAGCCTGAAGAGCGCGACTGATGCCGAACTGCAGAGCACCACGCACCAGTACGACACGAACGGATTCCCCACCAACTCAACCAGCCCGCGCGGGTTCGCCACGGCGAAAACCTACGATTCCCGACGCAATCTCTCCGGCGTCTCGCTACCCGACGGCGCACGCGCGACCTTTGCGTACGATGCCAACGACCGCGTGACGCACATCACCAACGCGTTGGGCGGCGTGACGCGGTTCGACCGCGACGCGCGCGGCAACGTGATCCGCACCACCACTCCCGCCGGACGGATTACCGGCATGGGGTACGACACGCTCGGTCAACTTGTGGCGGCGACCAATTCCGCGGGCGAGATCACTCGCTTCTCCTACAACGCGCACGGGAGATTGCTGAGCGTCACGGATCCGGCCGGGTACCGCATGGGCTTTGCGTACGACGTCGCGGGAATAGATATCGCCGCGATCACCAACGAGCGCGGGCTCGTTACGCAATTCCAGTACGATACCAACCGGCGGCTGACCCGCATCACGAATCCGGACGGCACGACGGTGGGCTATGGGTACGACTGCTGCGGGTTGACCTCCGTCGTCAACGAAAACCGGCACACAAACCGGATCGAGCGCAACGCCCTTCTGCAGAAGACTGCGTTCGTGGATGGCGCGGGCGCGAGGACCGACTACGTGTACGACGGCAACGGGAACCTCGTGATGTCCACCGGCCCGCTGGGGCGTGTGACCCGGATGGCGTACGACAAGGCGGACCGCCTCGAAACGATGACCGACAGCTCGGGCGGCTCGGCGTGGTTCGACTACGATGCGAACGGCAACATCGTGGCCGGCTCGCGGGCGGGCCTGTTCGTCAGCCCGCCGGGCATCACCGTGCAGACGGTCACCGCCTTCTCCTACGACATGAACGACCGCATGACCTCTTTCAAGTATCACGGGCAGTCCACGTCCAACCGGCTCTACTGGGACGCGCTCGGCCGCCTGACCAACCGGGTCAATGCGGGCGGGCAGTCGGCTGGCCGATCCTACGACGCCGACGGCCTGCTGATCGGGCGGAGCCGTCCCGGGAGCGCGGACTCGTTTGCGTACGACCTTGTGGGACGCCTCACGAACTGGAGCGGAACCTCGGGCAGCGCCGGGCGGACGCTGGACGCACGCGGGCTGGTGACGCGCATCCGGTATGGAGACGGACACGAGGTCGCGTTCGCTTATTCACCGACTCGCCGGATCGAAAGCCTCTCGTATCCCGGCGGGCCGGTCGTCACCTATCAGCGCGACAGCCGCGACCGCGTCACGAACATGGCGTGGGATGCGCAGGCGGTTTCGTTCACGTGCGACGGCGTGGGGCGCGTGCGCAGCGTCACGCGATCCAACGGAAGCTCCAGCCAGTTCGCCTACGACCGCACGGAGCGCATGACCAATCTCTCGCACCAGGCGTCCGCGGGGACCCTGCTTGCCCTGCGCATCGCCCGCAACGCGGCGGGCGAGGCGACCAACCTGGTCAAGGCAACGGGCCTCGTGCCGTGGAATCCGCCGTTCACGCCAACCAGCCTGGGCCTGAATATTTTCGGCCCGCTTTACCAGGTCAATGGCACGGCGTGCCAGAACGACAACGACGGCAATCTCACCGGCGTTCCCGCGCCGTTCAACTGGACCGCCGAGTATGATGCCGAGGGGCGGCTGACCACGATGCGCAGGCCCGGCGAGACCAACACCTATTCGTACGACGGGTTCAACCGCTGTGTCCGGATCGCCGGAAGCGACGCAGCGCGCAACCTGCACTGGGATCACGAGGACCGGTTGCTGTTCGAGACGGATGGATCGGGAAGCGTGACGGCCTGGTATGTCTATCGCGAGCGCGACCTGGTCGCCATGTACGAAAGCGGGAAGGGCTGGCACTTCTATCATTTCGATCACAACGGAAACACGGTTGCCTTGACCGATGAAGCGGGCGCGATCTCCGGGATGTACAGTTATCTGCCCTACGGTGCATCCGGTTACGGATATGCCCGCGTCCGCAACCTGTTTACCTTTGCCGGGCGGTACGGCGTGCTCGACGAGGGCCAGGACCTCTACTACATGAGGAACCGCTTCTATCACGCCGGCCTGCGCCGCTTCCTCACCACCGACCCGATCGGCTACCTCGGCGGGCTGAACCTCTATGCCTACGCCGGGGGCAACCCGGTGGACAGGACGGATCCGGACGGATTGGAAAGCCTCCCGCCCGACGAGATCCTGAATATCCAGGGAGATTTGACCGTGCACACCTTGCTTCACACTCCGACGAGGGGCCCGCGGGTGCGCGAGATGGTGAAGAACGACCCCGCCGCGCTTACCAGAGAACTGCAAGATAACACTGAATTCTGGGCCGAGGCCGTCTTGCAAAGGATGGAAGAGCGGCGATTCCGCGAGGCCCAGGAGGAATGCGGCGACAGCCCGCCGCCCCGTCGGCCGGACGACGCGGCTCGGGGCTCCACGCCCGACTCTTATGACGATCAAGCCGCAGACGCTCCGGCGGATGTCTGGGCCGAAGCCGCCGCGGAGGATTGGGATGAATAGGCGCCATTCCATATCCGCCGCCGCCATCGCGCTCGCCTTGATCGCGCTCTGCGCCGGCGCGCAATCGTTCGACTATGACCATGCCGGACGCATGACGCAGGCGAGCTACGACACCGGCGCGAGCATCACCTATCGCTACATGCTCGACGGCAGCCTGACCAACATCGCGCTCGCCGGTACGCAGACCGAGGAAGACGGCGACAGCGACACGATGCCGGACGCCTGGGAATGGGTCTACTTCAACAACCTCACCAACGCCGCCGCGGGCGACTGCAACCGGGACACCATCAGCAACCTCAAGCACTATCAGGACGGCACCGATCCGACCGACCCCGACACCGACGGCGACGGGATGAGCAACACCGACGAACTGCTCGCGGGTACGAGTCCGACGAACGCGGCGTCGGTGTTCCAAGTTTCAAGTTTTAAGCTTCAAGTTTCGAACTCCGTCGTCACCTGGTCCAGCGTCACCGGCAAAAGCTACCGCCTTTCCCGCGTGTCGCAACTGGTTACTGGCAACTGGTCACTGGTTATTGGCTCGATGACAGGAATGCCGCCGCTGAACGTACACACGGACGAGACCGCCGCCGGCTCCGGCCCGTGGCTCTACCGAATCGAACTGGAATAGGGCCTCTCGGAACAGCGGGTCAGAGGGTGGCATGACGAACGAGACTTGAGGAAGCTAAAGGTCCCAGGTCCAAAGTCGAAAAAAGTCCGGATAGGCCTGCTCCAGTTTCCCCGACTTTGGACCTTGGACTTCGGACTTTGGACTTTGGACTCCGCTTGGAATATTCGTTTGTCTCTCCCGCGCCATGACGCTACATTCCCTCCCATGACCGAGGAGCCCAAAACCCGCTGGCAGCGCCTTCAGAAGTTTCTCATGCACGGGGTCTGGGACATCGAGTTGTCCACGCTGTCCGCGGGCAAGAGCCTGCCGATCCGCCTCGTCCGCGTGGGCCAGCTGATCATCAAGGGGTTCACGGAGGACGATCTCGCCGTCCACGCGTCGGCGTTGACGTTCGTCACCCTGATGTCGCTCGTCCCTTTGCTGGCCGTGGGTTTCGCGCTGTTGAAGGGCTTCGGGTTCGGCCAGGAGCAGCTCAACACGCTCATGGAATGGGAAGCGTCGATGCCGGAGCAGTTCCAGGTGTTCATCGATTCCATCCTGAACATCGTGAACACGACGAACTTCGCCGCGCTGGGCTGGGCCGGCCTGGGCTTCGTGATTTTCACGGCGGTCATCATGCTGGCCGCCATGGAGGTTTCGTTCAACCGCATCTGGGGCATCACGCAGATGCGCAACCCGCTGCGGCAGGCGGCGAACTACATCAGCGTCATCGTGCTGGTCCCTCTGTTGATCGGCGCGGCCAGCGCGGTCGAGGCGTCGCTGAAAGGCATGGTGCCGATCCTGCCGGAGACCATCGGATTCGTGGTCCGGAACCTCCTGCGGCTCACGTCCTATTTCATGACGTGGCTGGCGTTCCTCTTCCTGTACAGCCTCCTGCCGAACACGCGCGTGCGCGCGGCGCCGGCGGTCGTCGCCAGCCTGGTCGGCGCGCTCTTCTGGCTGATCTGGCAGAAGGCGTACATTTCCTTGCAGATGGGCGTGGGCCGGTACAACGCGATCTATGGAACGTTCGCGTCGGTGCCGATCTTCCTGGCGTGGCTGTACATGAGCTGGGTGATCATCCTGCTGGGCGCGGAGCTTGCGTTCGCGCTCCAGAACGCCGCGACGTACCGCGTGGAAAGCGCCGCCGACACGGCGAACGCGAAGTCGAAGGTCGCGCTGGCGCTCTCGATCGTGATCCGCGCGGCGGAGGCGATGTCCGGGACCGGGGCGCCGTTCGAAGCGAGCGCATTCGCGCACGAGCAGCGCGTTCCGATCCGCCTGCTGAACGGGATGGTCCGCCTGCTGGTCCGGAGCGGGCTTCTCATCGAGACGGCCGGGAAGGAGAACTGCTTTGTCCTTCTCAAGGCGCCGAATACGGTTCTCGTGAGGGAGATTGTGGATGCGGTGGTCCAGGACGGCGCGAAGCCGGAGGCGCTGGGATTGACGAACCTTCCCGCGCCGGTCACGGACGTGCTCGCAAGAATGGAACGCGGGATGTCCGGCACGCTGGATTCGATCACGATTCAGGATCTGCTGAAGAAGGATGGTTAATGGTTGACGGTTGATGGTTAATGAAGGGAAGGATGTTCATTAACCATCAACCATTATCCATTAACCATTTCCATTTATGAGCAACATCGATTTTGAAAAAGCGTTGAATTCCGAACAGCTCGCGGCGGTGACGGCGCCGGATGGGCCCGTGCTGGTCATCGCGGCCGCCGGGACCGGGAAGACCCGCACGCTGACATACCGCGTGGCGTACCTCGTGGAGAAGGGGGTGGATCCGCGCCGGGTCCTGCTGCTGACCTTCACCAACCGCGCCGCTCGCGAGATGCTCGAGCGCGCGCAGGGCCTCGTCGGCGAGGGCGTCGGCGGGCTCTGGGGCGGCACGTTCCACCACATGGCCAATCGCATGCTGCGGCGGCACGGCGACCTGCTCGGCTACAAGCTGGATTACACGATCCTCGACCAGGACGACTCCCGCAGCCTTGTGCGTGCGATCGCGGACGAGAGGGGCCTGCTCGGGAAGCATTTCCCGAAGCCGGACGTCCTGCTCAGCGTGTTTGGCCTCGCGGCGAACACGTCCAAGCCGGTGTACGACGTCGCGGCGGCGCATTTCGAGGACCACCCGATCAACGTCGAAGACGTGGTCAAGGTCTGGAAGGCGTACGAGGCGCGCAAGCGCCAGCTCAACGGCATGGACTTCGACGACCTGCTTTGCAACGGGCTGAAGCTGTTCCGCGACCACAAGGATGTCCTGGCGAAGTACCAGGATCATTTCCAGTACATCCTCGTGGACGAGTACCAGGACACGAACACGATCCAGGCCTCGTGGGTTGACCTGCTCGCGGAGAAGAAGCGGAACCTGCTGGTCGTCGGCGACGACTTCCAGAGCATCTACTCGTGGCGCGGCGCGGATTTCCGCAACATCCTCTCGTTTCCCAAGCGATACGCCGAGACGGTCGTCTTCAAGCTGGAGACGAACTACCGCAGCGTGCCGGAGATCCTGGCCGTCGCGAACGCGTGCATCGCGGGCAACCCGGAGCAGTTTCAGAAGACCCTGCACGCCGTGCGCCCGGCGTCGAAGAAGCCGAAGCTGGTCCACGTCCGCGCCGGCGAGGAGCAGGCGCTCTACATCGTGCAGAAGATCAAGGAGCTGAGGCGCAAGGGGTATTCGATGAACGACGTCGCGGTCCTGTACCGCGCGCACTTTCACGCCATGGAGCTTCAGCTCGAACTGGCGCGCGAGCGCATTCCGTTCGTCATCACGTCGGGCGTCCGTTTCTTCGAGCAGGCGCACATCAAGGACGTCTGCAGCCTGCTGCGGCTGATCGTGAATCCCGGCGACGAGCTCGCGTTCATCCGGCTCATGGGCCTCATGCCGAAGGTCGGAGAGAAGACCGCCGCGAAGATCTGGGCCGCGCTGGGCGGACGCTGCGACATCAAGGACGCCGCGGGCGCGCGCGCCCTGCGCGAGAAACTGCCCGCCGCCGCGCGCGTGGAGTGGGCGAAGATCGAACCCATCGGGGCCGCCTATGAAAAGGACGGTCTCGCCGACGACCCGGGCGAAGTGATCTTCCGGTTCGTGAAGGAGTTCTACGACGAGTACGCCGTCGAGACGTTTGAGAACTACGACCGGCGGAAGGAAGACATCGACGCGCTGATCGACTTCACCACGCGGTTCGAGAACGGCGAGGCTTTCCTCAGCGAAATGTCGCTGCTCACCAATCTCGACGCCGAGACCGACATGCCGACGCAGGGGCAGGAGAGCGGCATCAAGCTCAGCACGGTTCACCAGGCCAAGGGCCTCGAGTGGAATGTCGTCTTCGTGCTGTGGGCCGTGGACGGGATGTTCCCGTCGAGCCGGTCGCTGAACGAGGGGGCGGGGGATGGCGAGGAGCGGCGGCTGTTCTACGTCGCCACCACGCGCGCCAAGGACGAGCTCTTCCTGATGATGCCCGAAGTCCGCCGGACCCGCGACGGCGGCGTCATGTTCTGCGAGCCCTCCCGCTTCGTCAAAGAAATCCCGGTCTCGTTGCTTGAGGACGAGAATGTGGGGTTCATTTAGACCTGCCCGCGAATCACGCCCATTGACGCGAATGAATCCGTGTGAGGTACCCAAGCCATCCCTCATCCGCGCGCATCCGCGAAATCCGCGGTCAACCTCCCGTCTGTTTCCGGTTGTCGAAACCGGGAATCGGCGGCTTTTGGCGCTTGTCACGACTTGATCGGTCCCTATAATCCGGGGCTTTCTTGTCACCCAGGGAGGTCATGGTGCTCGCGAAAGTGCGGTCCGGGGCGGTCTACGGCGTGGACGCATACCCCGTCGAAATCGAAGTGAACGCCGGCCACGGCGAGCCGAAGATCATCATCGTCGGCCTTCCCGACGCGGCCGTGAAGGAGAGCGGCGACCGCGTGATGACCGCCCTCATCAATTCCGGCTTTGCGCCGCCGATGGGGCGCACGACGATCAACCTCGCTCCCGCGGACATCAGGAAAGAGGGCCCGAGCTTTGACCTTCCCATCGCCCTCGGCATGATTGCCGCGCAGGGCGATCTGGATAAGGACAAGCTGGATCCCTTGTGCGTGATCGGCGAGCTGGCGCTCAGCGGGGAAGTGCGCCGCGTACGCGGGGTTCTTCCGATCGCGATCCAGGCTCGGGCCGAGGGATGCCGCGGCATCCTGGTCCCCGCGGAGAACGCGGATGAAGCCGCCGTCGTGGAAGGTCTGACCGTGTATCCCATCCAGACCCTGCGGCAGGCTGCCGATTTCCTTGCGGACAAACTGGTCCTTGCGCCGTACGACGTGAATGTCGTCAGCGTGTTCGACAGCCACAGCCACTACGACGATGATTTCGCGGACGTCAAAGGGCAGGAGTTTGCCAAGCGCGCGCTGGAGGTGGCCTGCGCGGGCGGCCACAACTTGCTCGCAGTAGGGCCTCCGGGAACTGGAAAAACAATGCTCGCAAAGCGAGTCCCGTCGATCCTTCCGCCGCTGACATTGGAGGAAGCCCTTGAGACGACGAAGATTCACAGCATCGCGGGCGTACTGCCGCCGCGGCAGGCGCTGGTCGGGCGTCGGCCGTTCCGGACGCCGCACCACACGGTGTCCGACGCTGGCCTTCTTGGCGGCGGCTCTCATCCTGTCCCGGGCGAGGTGAGCCTCGCGCATCACGGCGTGCTGTTTCTCGACGAGATGCCCGAGTTTCACCGGAACGTGTTGGAGGTTATGCGCCAGCCGTTGGAGGACGGCGTCGTCACGATTTCGCGCGCGGCGATCAGCATGACGTTTCCGTGCCGGTTCATGCTTGTTGCGGCGATGAATCCGTGTCCGTGCGGATTCTTCGGCGATCCGAAGCGCGAGTGCCGGTGCTCGCCTCTACAGATCCAGAAATACCGGAATCGGATTTCGGGTCCGCTGCTGGACCGGATAGACATTCACGTGGAAGTCCCGTCCGTCCGGTACCAGGATTTGTCGGCGGTGGAGAAGGGCGAGCCCTCGGAAAAGATCCGCGAGCGCGTGATCAAGGGCCGGAAGATCCAGCAGGAACGGTTCAAGGGCTCGTCGAAAGTTCACTGCAACGCCGCGATGCGGGCGAAGGACCTGCAGAAGCATTGCCGGTTGGAGGACGACGCGCAGAACCTGCTGAAGATGGCGATCAGCGACCTGAACTTCAGCGCGCGGGCGTACGACCGAATCCTGAAAGTCTCGCGCACCATCGCCGACCTGGACGAGTCCGAGACGATCAAGACCCCGCACGTTTCCGAAGCCATCCAGTACCGCTCTCTCGACCGGCAGTATTGGGCGTGAGCCCGACGGGGAACGTCGAACGCCGAACTCCCAACGTCGGAGCGAGCGAAGCTCTCTCATCGCCCACTTCGGCGTTCAGCGTTCGGTGTTGGACGTTCGACGTTCGTCTTTGCCGCTACTTCGGCTCCGCCATGTAGATGATGGACGCCTTTTCCTGGTCGGACTGCCAGACGATGCGGCGGGTAGCGGTCTTGGGGTCGCGGTCCTCGACTTCGTTGTCGGTGAGCCGCGTGACGTCGGTGCCGTCCCAGACGAAAATCTCCGCGTCCCAGTTGTCGAAGTAGCCCATCCAGCACACGTAGCTTTCCCCGATGTCCGGGTTCAGGTCGTCGTACGTGTTGCTCGTGAGCTTCATGGTCTTCTCGCCGTCGTACAGGTAGATCTCGAAGTCGTCGCCGTCGAAGCCCTGCCAGACCACCTTGCCGTTCCAGATGCGCGGGTTGAGATCGTCCTCGATGTTGTCGCTGATCTTCTGGATGGCGCCGTCCTTCCACATGAAGATGTCGGCATCCACCCCGGCGTATCCTTCCCACACGATCGCGCCGCCCCAGATGGCGGGGGAGACGTCGTCGTACTGGTTGCTCGTGATCTGCATCGTGACGGCCTTCGCGTTGTCGTAGAGGAAGATTTCGAAGTCGTGCCCGTCCCAGCCGTACCAGACCACCTGGTCCTGGTGAACCTTCGGCGCCATGTCGTAGTAGTAGTTGGTGGTCAGTTGGATGCGCTGTCCGTCCGCCCAGAGCATGATTTCCCAGCCGAACGGCCACCCCTTCGACTTCTGCCAGGCGATGAGGTTGCCCCACATGCTGGCGCCGAGGTCTTCGCGGTAGTCGCGCGTGATACGCTCGATTTCCGCTCCGCCGCGCCAGAGGCACACTTCCGTTTCGCCGCTGTCCGTGCGGCGCACTTCCTGTGTGATGACTGAGTTGTCGGGGGGCGGTTCGTTGATGTACGACTTGGGCGGTGGGGCGGCAACCGCGGCGGGCGCCTGGCCGGTTACGGCCGGCGCCGCTGCTTGAGGCGGAACGTCGGCGGTCGATGCCGGGGCGCCCGCCGCGACAGCGACCACCCCGCCGGTCTCCCCGGCATCGATCACCGCGTTCGTGGAGACCTCCTCATACCATGTCTTGCCGGACGCGTCCTGTCGCGGCGTGTACAGGGCGCGCAGTTCAGGCGCCGGCGTATCCCTCTGGTCGCTGGATACTTCCCTCAACACCCAGTCGACGGTTTTCGCGGCGGTCGGCAGGACGCCGATCCAGACGACGTTGTTGCTGTGAACCTGGGGTTTCATGCTCACCGCGTTCAGCCCCGTCTTGCCGAGCGTGATGTTCTCGGACTTCCCGTCCTTGAACACGAAAATATCGGAATCGAGAACACCCCGTTCGCGTTCGCCGTACGACATCCACGCCGCGAGACCCGATTCGCTGACGACCGGTTCGCGGTTGAGCCTCCTGTCGTCCGAAATCTGCGACACGGTGAACTCGGCGGCGCCCGCGGACAGGGCCGCGCCCGCCAAGACAATCAAGGCCAAGCGCCTCCAAGGGAAAACGTGAAAACACCCCAACGTTTCCCTTAACGTTGTTCGCGTTACGAGCATGATCAAATCGCTATTGAGCCTGCGGAAAAAAGCCGCAGGCGTATTATTCAAAAAAAGTAAATAATCTTAGGCAATGCCGTGTCGATAAGCAACATTCTGCCGCAGTCGCCGGGTGTTTTTTCTCAGAAGTGAAAACGAACACTTCGATCTCCGGCGTGTGATGGTGAGATTTTGGATTACGGCTGCGGCGCGGTCGTTGGGGTCGCCTCGGCGGTCGCCGGCGTGTCATTGGTCTGCTCAGGCAGAATCGCCGCGACCTGGTCCGGGGGAGCTTGGGTGGGCGCGATCGGCCAGTCCGGACCCCACCGATGAGCTTCGCTCCAGTAGTGATCGGGCTTGGCGGTCTTCAGCCGGGCGTCGACCAGGCGGGGATCGAGTTTCTCGCTCAGCGAGCCCTTCATCTGCGCCATGTCGCGGCTCAGCCGCTCGACGGCCTTGAGAATGGCATTTACCATGACTCTCTGATACGTAGTCTGCATTCGCACCAGGTTCTGCTCCTTCTCCATGGTCATGCGCTCGGAGGTCTGCACGATCTCGTATGCCCACCACGGGTCGATGGTGGGGCCCCAGGGCTTGTCCTGCACGACGCCTTTCCATCGCGTCTTGAGGGCGAAATCGGCGGCGGTCTTCATGTCGCGAAGGATGGCCAGCGCATAGGTGGCGGACTTCGGCGACGGGGTGAGAATCAGCGCCTCCCACTCACCCTCGTGGTAGCCGATATGGCCCTTGAACACGACGGCCTGGACATGGTTGCGAAGCTGCGGGGGGACGATCTGCCGCGGGTCCGGGAAGACGGCGGTGAAGTACAGGGGGCGCTTCAAATCCTCGATCAGCATCGAGATATCGCCGGTGAACAGATTGTCCAGGATCGCCTGGTGCGCCTTGGACGCTTCCTCGCCGCTCGAAAAGAGGACCATGTCGCGGCCGAGGAACCCGACCAGCATGTTTCCGTAGCTCCAGAGGTTGTTGTCGAGCTGCTGGAAGAAATACCCGTTCCTGTGAAAGCCCGGCTTCTCTCGCGCGAGTTCGAACCCGCCGACGGCGTGCACGACGATGTCCTCGGCCTTGCCGTCGTCGGCAACGTGGTAGGTCACGATCATCGCCGCCACTTCGCCGAGGTTCAGCGCCGGCTGGTCCGCGAGGCCCTGCTGGACGATGACCTTGAGTTTCTCGAGGAGGTCGGGATTCTCGCCGAAGATGGCCTGCAGGTAGTCCACGGAGAAGGTCTCGGACGCGGGCGCCTCGCCGATCGTGCCGCCGTTTTCGATGAGGTAGCGGACCTGGTGCTCGAAGCTGGACGCCACCTGGCAGACTCGGACAACGCGGAAGGAATAGTACGCGGCAACCAGGCCGGCAGTCACAAGGAGGACCGCGGCGATCACCCACCATTTCCTGAAACGCTTCACAGGCAAATCTCCCGGGGGCGCCGGCCGGCAGACGCCGTCGCTCCATGAAGTATCTATACCCGGCAGGGGGTTTTTCAGCAAGAGCCCGCGGCGAGTTGTTTTCCCCGCGAAAAGACCGGCCGCAAGCTCTCTCAGAAGAGCGTGTAAATGAAGGGGGCGACCGTCTGGCCGCTCACGATGAGCAGGGCGAGCAGGAGGAGGACGAGCACGACCGGAATGATCCACCAGGCCTTGTTGTGCCAGGCGAATTGACCGAACTCCTTTAACAACGTCAGAAGATGTCTCAAGAAGCGCATAGTATTACCTCGTCCTCGTTCTCGATCTCGTCGTCGTCCTCGGTCGTCGAGCAAGTCGAGTACGAGACCGAGGACGACGACGAGGACGATTTGCTAGTCCAACACATATTCCCGGCGCCAGTCAACCTTGTCCTTCCATTCCGGCTGGTCCTTCTTGCCGAGGATGAACGAGCCCAGCACCAGGTAATCCATCTCGGTCCGCATGAAGCACCGGTACGCGTCCTCGGGCGTGCAGACGATCGGCTCGCCGCGGACATTGAACGACGTGTTGATGATGACGCCGCAGCCGGTCAGCTTGTCGAACTCCTTGATGATCGCGTGGAACTTCGGGTTGGAGTCCGCCGCGGCCGTCTGGACGCGCGCCGAGTAGTCCACGTGCGTGATCGCCGGGATCGTCGAGCGAACCTGGTTGATGCGCTCGCGGATCGGGGGCGGCTTGCCGTCCTGCAGCTCCTTCCACAGGTCCTTGCGGACCGACGCGACGAGCAGCATGTACGGCGACTCGCGGTCGAGCTCGAAGTAGTCGCTGACGCGCTCCGCGAGGACGGCCGGCGCGAACGGCCGGAACGACTCGCGGAACTTGATCTTCAGGTTCATGATCTGCTGCATCTTGGGCGACCGCGCGTCGCCGATGATCGAGCGCCCGCCGAGCGCGCGCGGGCCGAACTCCATGCGGCCCTGCAGGAGGCCGATGACGTTCTCCTCGGCGATGAGCCTGGCGATCCGCTCGGCCCACGCCTTCCCCTCGAGCTTCTGCGCGGGGTAGCCCTTGGCCTTGAGAAATTCCTCGACCTCGTCGTCGGCGAACTCGGGGCCGAGCAGGGAGCCCTGCATCGAATCGTGGACATTGTCGGCGGTGCGCGGGTTGCCCTGCACCTGGTGCCAGACGAGGAGAGCGGCGCCGAGCGCGCCGCCGGCGTCGCCGGCGGCGGGCTGGATCCAGATGTTCTCGAACGGGCCCTCGCGCAGGAGCCGGCCGTTGGCCACGCAGTTCAGCGCGACGCCGCCGGCCATGCAGAGGTGCTTCTCGCCGGTCAGCTTGTGCGCGTGGTTGGCCATCTTGAGGACGATCTCCTCGGTCACGACCTGGATCGAGCGCGCGATGTCCATCTCGCGCTGGGTGATCTCCGACTCCGCCTTGCGCGGCGGGCCGCCGAACAGCCGGTCGAACTGCTCGTTGGTCATCGTCAATCCGCTGAGGTAGCCGAAGTAGTCGAGGTTGAGGCGGAACGAGCCGTCCTCGCGCAGGTCGAGCAGGTTCTCGTAGATCGCGTTGACGTAGCGCGGCTCGCCGTACGGCGCAAGGCCCATCAGCTTGTACTCGCCGGAGTTGACCCTGAAGCCGGTGAAGTAGGTGAATGCCGAGTAGAGCAGGCCGAGCGAGTGGGGGAAGTGCAGGTCCTTGAATATCTCGACCTTGTTGCCGTCGCCGCGCCCGATCGCGCTGGTCGCCCATTCGCCCACGCCGTCGATCGTCAGGATCGCCGCGCGCTGGTAGGGCGAGGGGAAGAAGGCGCTCGCCGCGTGCGACTCGTGGTGCTCGGGGAAGTAGAGCGGCGGCATCTTCGTCACGCCGCATTTCTCGATCGACTCCTCGATCTCGAGCGGGATCCAGAGCTTCTCCTTCAGCCAGAGCGGCAGGGCCATCATGAACGACTTGAGCCCGAACGGCGCGGTGGCGAAGTAGGTTTTCAGGATGCGCTCGAATTTGCGGATCGGCTTGTCGTAGAACACCACGGCGTCGAGGTCTTCGCCCTTCAGCCGGCCCTCGGCGAGGCAGTAGCGGATCGCGTTCGCCGGGAACCGCGCGTCGTGCTTCTTCCGGGAGAAGCGCTCCTCCTGCGCGGCGGCGACGATCCGGCCGTCGCGCACGAGGGCGGCGGCGGAGTCGTGATAGAAAGCGCTGATGCCGAGTATGTTCATCAGAACTGCTTCGTGTACTGGTCGATCTTTTCGACGGGCGGACGCGGGACCCAGTAGGTCTCCGCGTTCGACGGGAACTTCAGCTTCATCGGGTCCTTGCGCGTCAGCCACAGGTACAGGTGGCCGGGGAAGAACACGAGGAAGAACGTCGGGACGAGCAGCGCCCACGTCAGCGCGACGCCGAACCACTGGCCGAACTTCTTTCCGAATTTTTCAAAGCCGAGGAACAGCCACGGGATGAACAGGCCGCTGATGAAGAGAAACGCGGCCATTGAGATCAGGAAGATCGCGAAGCCCTGGTGGCCGCGCGAGAGCACGAACCAGCCGATCCCGCCCACGATCGCGGCCTGGATCACCGCGCGCAGCGCCGGCTTGGAATGGCCCTTCGCGGAAGGGGCGGCCGCCGCCTCCTTCCATCTCCAGACCACGGCTGTGACTTCTTTGCTCATGCGTGAGCCGCCTATGTAGCAGGATTGCACCCGCTCGCCAATCAGAATCGGCGGGGCTTGATCCTGTTGCAGCCGCGCGACGACAGGCGCGCGGCAGTATGCGGTCGCGCTGGATTCCCGAGGGGCGTTCGCATATCCTTCGGCCATGGCTGAACATTATCCCGAGACGGCCGACATCGAAACCTCATCCGACGGCTACGCCGCGCGATTCGCGGGGCCGGTCGGCGAGTGGATGCTGGGCATTCAGAAGGAGATCGTCGTTTCCTGGGTGCGCGAGGCCCAGGCCGACGCGATCCTCGACGTCGGCGGCGGCCACGGGCAGCTCGCGGTGCCGCTCGCCCGCGCCGGCAACAAGGTCACGGTAC
>CAYQYB010000029.1:0-17944 GCA_964421535.1 uncultured Verrucomicrobiota bacterium
GGCTCTACGAAGCCCAGCAGGACGTTCATCGTCGTGGTCTTGCCCGCGCCGGTCGGGCCGACGAAGCCGCACACTGTCCCCTGCTCGACCGTCAGGCTGAGGCCGGCGAGGGCCTCGACAGGACGGCCGCGCCTGGACGGAAAAGTGACCACGAGATTCTCAATTTCCACTGCCGGAGTCATATCTGTGTCCAATCCCGTTAGAGCCTTGGTTCAAGCTTAGAGCATCGCCCGGAAATAGGAAATTACAAATTTCGTTTGCAGTGTTGCGCATCGATCACAATTAATGCAAATGAGTATTCGATAATCGGGAATTGAAGCTGATGATGATCCAATCCGCACCAGCCACGGCGCATCGGTCCTGGCCCATCGCCCTGCTCGTGTTTGCCGTTTCTTTTGCCATCCTGTGGTGGAACGCGGCGCCGTCCGTGACCTTCCACGACAGCGGCGAGTTTGCGATGGCCGCGGCTTCCGCCGGCATTCCTCACCCCCCGGGCGCACCGTCGTGGACCCTTCTGGCGACCGCCTTCATACGCGTGTTCGGATTCGAGGACCCGGCCCGGGGAACCAACGTATTCTCCGCACTCTGTTCCGCCGCAACCCTCGCCTTGATCTGTTGGCTGACGCTGACATGGACTCGTATCCTGTTCCCGGAACTCCCCCGCCGCCTGGCGTCTCTGACGGGAGTCTCGGCGCCTCTGATCCTCCTCCACTCATCCGCGTACATCGAGTTGTCCACGACCACCGAACAGTACACACTCCTCACCCTGTTTCTTTCCGCCCTCCTGGCCCTGGGAACGGTCATGATCACGAATCCGGGCCCGGCGAGCGGACACGCCCGGGCCCGGCAGACTTTTGCCTTGGGACTCCTCTGGGGGTGCGCGATCGGAAATCATCTCAGCCAGATTTCGCTGGGCCTGTTCGTGGCGCTGGTCGTTTGGAAAGCCTCTTCCGGTATGCCGCGACGGCATCGATGGACGCTGTTCTTCACGGCAGCATTCGGGCTCGTTCTCGCCTCGATGGTCTTCCTCTGGGTGCCGCTCCGTTCCCGCGAGAATCCTCTCATCGATTATGGGAACATCAAAACTCTGGAGAACTTTCTTCGCGCGCTTTTGCGAACCGGATGGACTTCCCGCCCGATTTCCGAGGCACCCGCCGGGTTTGTCCGCGAATGGCTCGCCAGCTATGATCCGGCAGGACAGCTGGGCGTCTCCGGACTCATCCTTTCGATTTCAGGCCTGGTCTATCTCGCGGTAAAACGGAATTCGTTGATCGTCTGCCTTCTCGCCGCGGTCCTCCCCTACGCGCTGGGCATGCTCGCGGGCCATATGAGGCAGGTGACATTCGACGTCACCTACATCCGGCAATACGGCGTCACCGACTACCACCTTCCCGTCTACGCGGCGCTCGCAATCTCAGGAGGCGTTGGATTCGCAACGCTTGTTTCCATCGCTCTGCGGTACCGCAAGAACGCCGGCGTTGGATTGGCTGCGGCGCTTGCGGTGTGGCTGCTGACATCCACGGCCTTTGCGATGAAGCGCTTTTCGCCAAGACACGATGACGCGCCGCGCCGATTCATCGAGACGGTGCTGGCGCCCATCCCCTCCAACGCAGCCATCATGACAGCCACCGATAACTTGTCCTTTATGCTCGGCTATCAAGCCTGGATCAAACATGACCCCAGGAACCTGTGGGTCACCATCAATCTTCCGGTCGCACACCGTATCGACGCACGGGAACGTTCCGGGCTGGCATGGAATCGCGAGGAGCGGATCCGGTATATGACCCAGGACGCCCTGGATCCTGACCAGCAACCGCTGCGCATTGAGGGGCTGACGTCCAACGACGCAGCCTCGCGCCTGCTGTTTACGGAGTTCTCGCCGGCCTATCTCAAGGCCGCGCGATGGCTGGTTCCCGCAGGCTATCTTTTTGAAGTCAGCGACAGCCCTGTATCCGACTCGCAGGTGCGAGCCGCCGAGGATCGATGGCAGAAGGAATTCCCGCATGCGCGCGCGGAGCCCGGCGCCACGGCGACGAGGTTGGAACGAGAGGCGTGGGCGCTGCTCCATCAATGGAGAGGCGCCTATTTTGCCGAGAGGCTGATGTGGACCGATGCGGAAGCGTCGTTCAGCCTCTCCGTGCGCTGGAATCCTGACAACGGAGCCATCTGGTACTGCCTGGGCGATGCCCGGGAACGCCTGGGCCGGTTAAAAGACGCCGCGGCCGCCTACGAGTCGGCAATCCAGGCTGATCCATCCCTGAAAGGGCCCAGGATGAGCCTCGGCATTCTGCATGCCCAGGCCGGCAACGCACAGATTGCCGAGGCATTATTTCTGGATGAGTTGGCGCTGAACCCGACGAATCACGATGCCATCGAGAATCTGCGCATCCTGCGTAAACTCAGCGCGAATCCGCGCCGATAGCCGCCTCACCGGCGGAACAGCTTGGACAGGGCATGTTCGAACGCCGTGCTCTCTTCGTCCGCAAAGGCGACAGCTTCCCGAGCCCGCCGCAGCATGCCGCCGAAGTCGAGCCCGGCCGTGCCGCCGAGATGCGTCTTCCGGGCGATCGCCTTGTACGGGTTGGCGTGCATGAGCTCGGGAATGTGTTTCTTGACGTGATGGTACGCGTCCCGGAACGGCATGCCGCCGGCGACGAGCTCCAGCGCCCGGTCGGTGGCAAACACCTCCGGCGTGAACCCGGCAAGCACGGCTTCCCGGTTGACCTTGATCCCGGCCACCAGCCGCGTCATGACCCGGAGGCTCGACCGGGTGATGTTGATCCCCCGCATGAACGGCCCCTTCGCCTCCTGCAGGTCCCGGTTGTAGCCCGAGGGGGCGCCCCGGATCAGCTCGGCGACGCACGACACGGACGCCATGACCTTCGAAGCCTTGCCCCGCACGAGCTCCAGCACGTCGGGGTTCCGCTTCTGCGGCATGATGCTGCTACCGGTGCAGAACGCGGCCGGCAGCGTGAAGTAGTTGAACTCGGGCATCGTGAAAAGCATCAGGTCCTGCGCGAGCCGCGACAGCGAGAGCATGACCTGGCCCATCGCCATCAGGATCACGGACTCCATCTTGCCCCGCGCGTTGTTCGCGTGCAGGACGTTGTGCACCGGCCGGCTGAAGCCGAGAAGGTCCGAGACCAGCTGCCGGTCGAGCGGCAGCGGCGCGCCGTAGCTGGCCGCCGAACCCAGCGGGCACTGGTCGTTGAGCTCGTACGCCGTGATCAGCAGCGCGACGTCGTCCAGCAGGCTCTCCGCGTGGGCCGTCGCCCAGAGGCCGACGGAGCTGGGCATCGCCGGCTGCATGTGCGTCCGCCCCACCATCGGAACCGCGGCGTGCTTCTTCCCGAAATCAATCAGCACCGAGGCGAGCGACGCGGCCTCGCCGATCGCGTCGAGCAGTTCCTGCTTGGCGTAGAGCCGCAGGTCCACGGCCACCTGGTCGTTCCGGCTCCGGCCGGTGTGCACCTTCTTGCCGAGGTCGCCAAGCCGGGACGTCAGCGTCCGCTCCACGGCGAGATGCACGTCCTGGTCGGCCAGCGTGATCTTGAACGCGCCCTTCCGGGATTGGGCCATGATCTGTTTCAGGACGGCGATGACCCTCCTGCAGTCGGCGGGCGAAATGACCGGCGGTTTCACGGGCATCCGGGAAAGCATCGTGACATGCGCGGCCGTTCCGACGCAGTCCGCCTGCACGAGCGCGAGGTCCAGCTGGACGTCCTGGCCCGCGGTGAAATTCAGGACTTCGCTGTCGATCTCGCCGACGGTGGTCATGCTTTTTTTCACGATGAGTTCCCCTTCCGAAAAGAGGAGCGTATCGGCCCGAAGGCCAGAGTCAATGCCGAATGATTCAGGGCTGGATGCGGCTCTCGCACACTTTGATCTGGGCGTTGATCCCCGCCGCCAGCCGCGGGCGGGTCGCCGCGTCGACCAGGGACAGCGCTTCGCGATACCGCGACGCGGCCTCGCCGAAGCGGCCGACGTCCATCAGCGCGCGCGCGAGGTTGCACTGGTACTCGATGTTTCGCGGATCGAGGTCCACCGCCTTCTGCAGATGAGGGACCGCCTCGGCAACATGCCCGCGCACGGCGAGCGCAACGCCCAGCCCGCCCCGCGGCGCGGCGAGTTCGGGATTGAGCGCGATGGCCTCGCGGTATTGCTCGATCGCGCCGGTCAGGTCGCCGATCGCGTAAAGGGCGTCCCCCAGGTTGCTGTGCGCCTCGACGTAGCCGGGGAAGAGACGCAGCGCCTCCTGGTACTCGACGATCGCCTCGTCATTCCGGCCCTGCTTGGCAAGCGCCACGCCGAGGTTGTAGTTCACGATCGGCGCGTTCCCGCTGACGGCCAGCGTGTGCCGGAAGAGCGAGACGCTGTCGCGCCAGTAGCCGGCCTGCACGTGGGCAAACGCCGCCAGGATCGCCACGACGGCCACGGCGGCCGCGCGCCAGCCGCGCGAATCCGGGATGAGCCACGCGATCACGACGAACACGCCGATCAGCGGAATGTATGTGTAGCGGTCCGCCATCGCCTGTCCGCCCACCTGGACCAGCCCGATGACCGGCACGAGCGTGCCCAGGAACCAGAGCCAGCCGACCGGCAGGTACGGCCGATTCTTTCTCTCTTGAAGCGCCCAAGCCGAAACACCCGCGAGCAGGATCACCGCGCCAATCACCCGCCATGTCACCACGTGGGAAAGCGGGTAGTAGACGGCAAGAGCATGGGGCCAGAACGCGCTGCGCAGGTATTGGGCGTAGGAAATCAGCGCATTGCCTGTGCGCGCCCCGATGGAAACGTATTCCAGCGACGCAACCGCCCCGATGCTTCGCTGGGCCAGCACGGTCACGACGCACGAGGCGGCGGAAAGAAGGATGAGCGGAATCTTTTCGACGACAAGCGTCCGCCAACTCCCCGCGCGCCGGAGGGGCCACGCGTCCAGCAGGAGCAGAACAAACGGCAGCGTGACCAGCATGGGCTTGGCCATGAGGCCGAGGGCAAACAGGACCAGCACGGCGAGGTAGCGCGCCGGGCGCGGTCGCTCCGCGTACGCCGCGTAGGCAATCAGCGTCAGCATCCAGAAGAACCCGCTCAGGACGTCCTTGCGCTCCGACACCCACGCCACGGACTCCACGTGGACAGGGTGGACGGCGAACAACGCGGCGACCAGCCAGCTTCTCCAGAAATCCCCCGTGGTCCGGAGCAGGAACCAGAGGAGAAGAAGCGCGCTCGCGGCGTGAAGCAGGAGATTGGTCAGATGATGTCCCGCCGCACGATTTCCCCAGACGTCGCAGTCGGCCATGTGGGAGATCCAGGTCAGAGGGTGCCAGTTCGCGGAGTGGAACGTCGTGAAGGCCCACGCCACGCCGTCGGCGGTGAGCCCGCGCTGCACGATCGGATTCTCGGCGACGTACTCGTTGTCGTCCAGTTCGACGAACCCCGCGCGAAACACGGGCAGGTACGCCGCGAAAGTCATAAGCACAAGAGCCGCACAGGCCAGGATGCGCGCACGCTGGGCTCCGGGGTCCGGCGTCACGGCCCCACCCCTTTCTCGAGGCTTTCCATGAAACGCGCCATTTTTTCGGGAGGGATGAAACGCTCCATGTCCGCGACGGTGTTGGAGACGGACGTCGGAACTACGATCCCGTCCGAGACCGCGGCTTCGACGCCGCCCACGTAGTGCGCCTTCCCCGAGAGCGAAGCTTCGAGATCCTCCAGCGCCTTGTCCGCCGCTCCAAGCATGCCGCCCAGTGTAGCCGGCGAGGCGCGGAAAAGCGACAGGCGCGCGAAGCCTCTTCTCGGCTTTCCGAGAACTTCGAGGTACTCTCCGTAGAGGCGAAGCACGTCGTTGAACTCCCTGGCTTCGCCGATCCCCAGGCCGCGGATGTGAAGATTCAGACGCGTCGCGTAAAGAGGCATCCACGGCGCATCGCGGTACTTGATCAGCTTCTTCATCGTCAGGGTCGAGGGCACTCCCTCCCCGGCCGGAATTCCCATTTCATCGGGCGGGGCCGCGAGCAGGTGCTTCAGGGCTTCCAGCCTTTCGGACGAGACTCCGCCCAGCGACTGCTTGACCAGCGTCTGGGAGGCCAGCCACAGGTCCCAGCCCTTCTCCAATTCGCGCCCTGAATCCCCCGTCGCCATCAGCCTGCCCATGGAATTCGTCGTGATCCTGTCCCCCGCGGCCAGGGCGGAGAACATACTTTCGAACGCCGCCGCGGTCTCCGGAGAAGAGGCGATCCAATCGACCGCGAGCCCGCAGAACGCTTTCTCGCACCAGCGCCCATCGGGCAGGTGCTCCAAATCCAGGATCGAGCTGAACGACATTTCCTCGTTCTTCAGCCAGCGACGAACGGCAACCTGCCGGTTCCGGGTCCTGAGCGCCAGGTACAGGTTCTGCGCGACGCCGGCGGACAGCCAGTCCGGCACGGCGCCCAGCCCGGCGGTCTTCTGCTCAAAAGTCTGGCGGCTGATGACGTAGCGGTTGAGAAGCAGCCAGCACAGCCCCTCCAGGATGTCCTCCTGGTCCGCCCGGTCCGGATTCACAATGATCAGCTTCTGAGACAGCATCCGATCGACCCATCCCTGCGCCCGGATCACGCGGCTGTTCGGTTCGTTCGTCGCCCACCGGGCAAGCAGTTGGACATTCTGTCCCTTGGCAAAAGGAATCCCCAGGCCGATCAGCTCCTCGATCTTGCCGGCGGTTTCCTCGGCCGACGCGGCCAGGTTGACGTTCTCGGCCGACGTCATGCCGCCCGCGGCAAAACGGTGGGATGCGCTGATGGCGACGGGCGAATGCCAGGCGTTGGTATCGACGGCCCCGGCGCACAGACCTGCGAAGAAGAATGTCGCGGCAACTCCGAGATATCGTCGGGCACACACCATCAAAGCTCCTCTAGACAGTCGCCCGGCCCCGGCTTTCCATGATGATCGTCACCGGGCCGTCGTTCACCAGTTCAACCTGCATGTTCGCGCCGAAGATGCCCTTCTTCACGTCGTGCCCGAGCACGCTCAGCTCCTGGGCAAAGGCCTCGTAGAGACGCGTGGCCTCGTCCGGCGCCGCGGCATCGGTATACCCGGGCCGGTTCCCGCGCGAGCAGTCGGCATACAGCGTGAACTGGCTGACGACAAGAAAGGAGCCCTTCACCGCGTCGACGGAGCAGTTCAGTTTGCCCTGCGCGTCATCGAAAATGCGGAGCTGGGACGTCTTGCGGGCGAGGTATTTCAGGTCGAACGCGGTGTCGCCCTTTGCCACGCCGACCAGAACGACAGCGCCCTGCCCGATCGCGGCCACATCGCTGCCGTCAACGATCACGCGCGCGTTGCGGACACGCTGGATGACGAGTTTCATGGCGACCGAATACCCGTGGCGAAAGCCCGGCCGCGATCGCTAGTCCGCCGCGCGGTTGATGCGCAGGCTGTCCAGGCGGTTCAGGGCCGCCGCGATCTCGTAGCGGCGGGGACGCGCCAGGTCGCCGCGCAGATCGCGCGTGAGCGACTCCAGGCCTTCCGTGCTGAGGTCGCGGTCGATCAGGTCGAGGATCTCGCGAATGGGACGCGGCTCGTCCATGTAGCGCAGCTTCGCGTAGTACAGGATGCGGCCGATCGTCCGCGTCTGGTAGATGTCCGCAAGCTGATGGATCCCCGACAGGTTGATCGCCGAGCGGCCGAACGTCAGCCCGTGCGTGTCCTTGGCATCGACGCACGCGTCGAACCGGCCCGAGCTGGGATCGATGCTGCTCGGGACGACCCAGCGGTTTTTCTCCACGAGGCTGGAGATGTCGGCAACCCTGGTCTTCTTCGAATGCGTCTGGATCGACACGCTCTTGGCTTCCTTCGTCACGTCCGAAACCTTGAACCCGTCGACACGCAGGACCGTGTCCGCGACCGGAATGAACTCTGCGACGGCGGCGGAACCGCCGACGACGATGGACACGCCCAGTTCGTCGGCAATCTGCCGGGCTCGCATGGCCAGCGGCGTCGCGCGTTTTTCCACCCCGTGCAGGAGGCCGGCCACTCGCGCGTCGAGAGAAAGAAACTCGGGCGCTGAATCGGTCTCGTCGAAGATCAGGACCCGGGCGCCGGCTTCGAGGGCCTCGGCGGCGGCCGCGGCCTGCGCCGCGCAAGGCTCGGCGTGGCCGCTGGAGAACTGCTTGGTGTCTCTCGCACCGACGAATTCGGGGAAGAAGGCGCTGATGTCCACGCGCTGCACGCTGCGCCCCGGCTCAGCCGCGACGTAGACGGCATCGGGCACGGTGATTACCATTTCGCGGCCATCCCCCGGGATGTGGTTGTAGATGCCGGTCGACAGCGCGCGCATCAGGTCCACGCGTCCCGAGTGGACCTCTCCCAGGACCACGGTCACGCCGTTCGGAATGCCGAAGCCGCGAACGGTGCCGGCGTTCGGCACGTCGAGGCCGACCGCGAGATCCTCGGACACCGAGAGAGGAACCATCTGGTCGTAGTCCGGCAGATCGGAACCGCCGGCGCGCGCCAGGAGGGCGCCTTCAGCCACGAAGCCGACCCAGCCGCGCGTGGGAAGAAGCTGGCGGACCTGGTCTGCGTCTTCCATCAGGTTGATGAAGTCGCCGACCTCGACCGCGTCGAGGTTGCAGTAGACCAGCGTCGAATTGACAATGGCGGGCAGGTCGTCGAAGAAGATCTCCTTGGCCGCCTCGCTCGTGATCCGGCCGCGCTGGACGGGCAGGTCCATGTAGATGCGCGCCTCGATATACTCCTCCGTCACCACGAGGGACGAGCGGGGAAGGATTTTCTGGCCGGGGCAAGCGATGAAGATCCGGCGGCGGGAGATGCCTTCCGTATCGTACCGGGTCAGTGCGTCGATGCGCGCGGAAATCTTCCGGGTGAGGAAATCCTCCAGCGCCGTGCGGCGCACGGGCGTGCCGAACAGGTTCACCGGGAAGCCCGCGATGATCTGCGGCACGCGCACGAGGATCAGCGTGGAACGCCCCTCGCCTTCGCGCGGAATCTGGTTGATCTTGAGAACGTAGCGCGAGAAGTCGAAGTCGCCGGCCAGCTTGGCATACTCGGAGAACTCGGCGCCGTCGATGCCGCTCAGGATATTGAAGAATTCCTCTTTATCTCTCATGGGGCCACCCTCACCTGTTCATGGGTTGAGTCGCAGAACGTTCACTTGCCGCGAGTCGCCAGGTACGCGCGGCCATTGCCCAGATCGCACCGCCCGAGGCTGTTCAGGATCGCGATCTCCTTCTCCATCCTCAGGAACATCCCCGCCACGCGGCTGCTCATCCATATGGCCGCGGGCTCCGGCAGCGGCAGATGCCCCCACCGCGCCGCCTTGACGATCACATCGAAGCGCCCGCTTTCCAGGGAAGGAACAGCCGTGATTTCATACGATAGGGAAACGGGCCCCCAGTTGGCGAGAACAAGAACGACAAAATCCTCGCGGGAGAACGACACGTTGATCTCGTTGATGCCCAGGCGGAACCCCTCGGACCTCAGAGCCTGCCGGTTCCTTCTCAGAACCTCCGCGAGGTAGCCGTTCACCTCCGCCTCGGTGACAACCCGGTCGACGACGGACTTCGTTTCGATCGCCTGCTGAAGATACTGGAGCGTCTGGGTCATGGCGCGGGCGTCCGCCGTGGAGCCCAGCGCACCGGCCGGCTGGACCGGCCACAGCATGAGCCCGGCCACCACCACGATGGCCATCGTGAGCGCGAGCCGGAAAATGCCGCCAAGAAGCCCCGGTGCCCTGCCGGGCCGGGCGGTCGAAACCTTCGTCAAATCCAGCTTCCCGCCGCAGCTCACGCAGAAAACACGGTTGAGGTCATTGCCCGCCCCGCACCGCCCGCATCTGACCTGCATGCTCATGTGTCTTTCTTTGAAGCCGGCTTCTCGGACTTCGCTGCCTTCCGGTACCCGTCGCTGCGGTAGTCCGTCGCGTAGAACCCGGACCCCTTGAAAATGATCCCGGCGCCCGCGCCAATGCGCCGCTTTACCTTGCCCTTGCATTTCGGACACTTCTTCAGCGGCGCGTCGGTGATCTTCTGAAATGTATCAAAAACATGCCCGCACTTGAGGCACTCGTATTCGTATGTCGGCATGAGAACTTTAACCCCTTACCTATCAACAGCATCTGAAGCCCGATCATACTACGGGCGCCGCAGGAAGTTGTCAAACACGCCTCTGGCGCGCCGCGGCGGCCGGCGGTCATGAAAGAACCGGGAAAACCAGGTCGAGCGTCTTGCGGACGGCGCCCGACTTCTCGCCGACAAGCCGCCGCGCTTTCTCGCCCATGGATGCGCGCTTCGCGCGATCGGACAGGAGTTCGCGAACGGCGTCGCGAAGCCCCGCGGCATCGCGCACCTGGACCAGCGCGCCCGCGGCCAGGAAATCCTGCGCCACCACCGCGAAGTTCTCCATGTTGGGGCCAACGATGATCGGCTTGCCGCAGAGCGCGGGCTCGATGATGTTCTGCCCGCCGTGCTCGCACAGGCTCTTCCCAACGAAGATGACATCCGCGCACGCGTAGAAGCTTCGCAGTTCGCCGGTCGTGTCAACGAGCAGGACGTCCGGCGCGGCTGACGCGCCGGCCTTCACCTCCGTGCGCCGCACGACACTCAGCCCGCGGTCGGCGATGGCGGAAAGGACCTTGTCCCGTCGCTCCGCGTGCCGGGGAACCAGCACGAGGACGAGTTCCTTGATCGTCGCGCGCAGTTCCTTGTAGACATCGAGCAGGGCTTCTTCCTCGCCGGCCCAGGTCGAGCCGCCCAGCAGGATCAAACGGTCCGGCGCAATGCCGGCGGCCTGCAGCGCGGCGCGCGCCCTTTCTTCGCCGTCGCCGTTGTCGGCGGTCATATCGTACTTCGCGCTCCCGACCACATGCAGCCGCGCCGGGTCCGCGCCGAGATTGGCGAGTTTCTGCCGGTCGTCTTCGCTCTGCGCGCACAGCAGATCAACCTGCGCCAGCAAAGGCCGCGTGAACACGCGGAGCTTGCTGTACCCGCTGTACGAGTGATCGGAAATGCGCCCGTTGATCAGGATCACCGGGATGCCGCCGCGATGCGCCAGCCGGATAAGGTTTGGCCACAGCTCGCATTCGACCAGCACGAGCGCTTTCGGACGGATGATCGAAAGAGCCCGCTTCATGATGGCCGGGAAATCGACGGGCAGGTAGATGAGCGCGTCCGGATCCGCCACTTCCTTCTCGGCGATCCCGTAGCCCGTGGACGTGGTCGTGGAGAGGACGAACTTCACATCGGGCCGGCGCGCGCGGAACTCCTTCATGAATCGAAAGGCGACAAAGAGTTCCCCCACACTGACGGCGTGGACCCAGACACGCCCTCCGTCGCGGAAGCGGGCCATCATCTCGGGGCTGTACCGCGCAAACCGCTGGCCGAAATTCCGGGCGTAGCCGCCGCGCCGCCGCATGCGGACGATCGCGCGCGGGAGCATCGCCAGCATGCCGATCGCGAACAAAATGTTGTAGAAGAACCAAAGCATCGATTTAGTTCCAAGTTTCAAGTTCCAGGTTCCAAGTTACGGTACGACAGCCATGTTCCTCAAACCTGGAACATGGAACCTGCAACTTGGAACTTCCTCACGCTCTCGGATGCGCCTGCTCGTACACCTGTTTCAATCGCTCCACGGTCACGTGCGTGTAAATCTGTGTCGTCGACAGGCTCGTGTGGCCCAGCAGTTCCTGCACGCACCGCAGGTCCGCCCCGGCGTCGAGCATGTGCGTCGCAAAGCTGTGGCGCAGGGCGTGCGGCGACACGTCCGGGTTCAGCCCCGCGAACGCGAGATACTTCTTCATCAGCCGCTCCATGGAGCGCGTCGTGAGCCGTCCCCCGCTCCGGTTCAGGAACAGCCCCGGCGGAACGCCCTTCTTGCCGAGGACCGACCAGCACAGGTCACGCCGCTCGACCGCCGCGCGCAACGCCTGATGCGCCGGCCGCCCGAACGGGCACAGCCGCTCCTTCTTGCCCTTGCCGCGCACCTTGACCACGCCGGACAGATAATCCACATCCGGATCGTTCAGCGATGCCAGTTCGCTGATCCGCATGCCGGTGCTGTACAGCAGTTCGAGCATCGCGGCGTCGCGGCTGCGAGCGTAGTCGGCCCAGCCGCGAATCGTCTTCCCGTCCGCTCCGGCTTCCTCCGCCGGCATCTTAACCGGCGCCTGCAGGAGCCGGTTGACCTCCGCGACGGTCAGGACGGTGGGCAGGCGCCTTGTCTTCTTCGGAACCAGCAGTCCCGAGAACGGATTCACCTCCACCTTTTCCTCGCGGACGAGAAACTTGTAGAACGAGCGCAGGCTGGAGACCTTCCGGCCCGTGGTCGCAGGCGCCATCCCGGCCTTCTGGAACCCCGCCAGGAATTTCCGGGCCGCGTACCGGTCCGCATCCTGCCACTTGAACGGCCCCTTGGCGTCCGGCCCCCAGATCGCGCCGGCGAACTGGCGTATGTCGAGCACGTAGTTGTTCACGGTGTGAACCGAAGCGTTCCGTTCCGCGCTCATGTATCGGAGGAACTGCGCCACGCACGGATCGCCGCTGACGTCCTTGAGGGGGATGGTCATTCGGGCGATCCCTCGCTTTCGGCGGCCGGGCGGCTTTTCGCCGAAGCGGGAATGCCATACTGCGCGGCAACCTGTTCGTAGTTGGGAATCTGCGCGGCATAGCGCTTGACCATCTTCTTGAGCGACGCCACCTGCTTCGGCGAGAGGCTCTTGCGCTGGCCGTACTGGCGGGAAAGCGACTCGTAGAACTTCTGATCGTCCCATTCGCGGCGCCCGCGCTTCGTCGGCGGCTTCCACGTCGTGATCGCCTTCAGCAGTTCCAGCAGAGGCCCGCTTTCCTTGTCCTCGGCCGCGGCGGCCTCGTGAAGTCCAAGCTCTTCTTTCATGGATTCGAAATTCGGAATCTGGTCGGAGTACTTCATCACCAGCCGGTCGAGGTAGTGGATCTGGTTCGGCGAGAGGCTCCGCCCGCTCTCGAACTGCGTGCGCAACGATTTGGAGAAAACGCTGTCGTCGTAAACTTTCTTGCCGACCGTCCGCGGCTCCTTGAACTGCACGCTCTTCAAAATCTCGAGCTTCTTGATGACGTCCTGCCGCGGCGGCTCCGGCGGCCGCTTCGCCGCCTCGAGTTCCTCGGTCAGAGCAAGTTCTCCGGCGACGGCCTCAAGCGTGGGCAGCTGCTCCCGGTACCGGCAGATCAGCTTCTTCAGAGCCAGAACCTGGCGCTCGGAAATCCCCTTGCCCTCCCCCAACTGCTTCTGGATCGATTCCGTGAACGCCTGGTCGCTGTACGTCCGCTTGCCGCGCTTCGTGGCGGGCTCCCAGGTCTGGATCGTCTTCGCAACGTCCAGGAGCTTCTGGACTGCCGCCGGGTCGGCCTGGGGCCCCTTCGCCTTCTCCAGCCACGTAAGGAACTCCGTGTAGAACTTCTCCATCATCGCGCCCCACTGCACGGCGCCCGTCTCGATCTCGTCGAGCTGTTCCTCCATGCCGGCCGTGAACTTGACGTCGAACAGCTGCCCGAGGTGCTCCACGAGGAAATCGCAGACCTTCAGCCCCATGTCCGTCGGCTTGAGCGCGCGCTTCTCCTTCTCGACGTAGCGCCGCGCGAGCAGCGTCGAGATGATCGAGGCATACGTGCTGGGCCGGCCCACTCCATTTTCTTCCAGGGCCTTGACCAGCGACGCCTCGGTAAACCGCGGCGGCGGCGAGGTGAACTTCTGTTCCTCAAGCCATTGCAGGCAATCGAGGCCTTCGCCTTTGGACAGCGGCGGCAGGCGGTCTATCTCCTCGCCGTTCTCGTCCTTCTTCTTCTCCTCGACGCCCGTAGCCCTCATGTAGCCGGGGAAGATGATTTCCGAGGCCGTCGCGCGGAAGAGGTACGTGGACGTCTTCCCCGCCGGAGGCACGGCTTCGACCTCGACCGTGCGCTGGGCGATCCGCGCAGGCGCCATCTGGCTGGCAACGAACCGCTTCCAGATCAGGCTGTAGAGCTTCAGCTCGTCCGGATCGAGGACCGAGGTGAGCTGGTCGGGCGTGCGGTTCACGTCCGTGGGCCGGATCGCCTCGTGCGCCTCCTGCGCGCTCGAACGGCTCTTGTAGAAGTTGGGCTTCTCGGGCAGGTACTCCGGCCCGTACGTCCGGTGCACGAACTCGCGGCAGCTTTCCTGCGCGTCCCGCGAAATCGAGAACGAGTCGGTTCGCATGTACGTGATCAACCCGACCGGCCCCTCGCCGAAGTCCTCGCCTTCGTAGAGCTTCTGCGCGAGCTTCATCGTGTACGCGGGCGCGAACCCGAACACGCTCGAGCCCGCCTGCTGGAGCGAGCTCGTGATGTACGGCGGCATCGCGCGCTTGGAAATCTCGCGCGGAATGATGTCGGAGACCTGCAGCGCGCGGCCTTCAAGGTCCGCCTTGATCGAGTGCGCCTGCTCGGCGGTCTTGATCTCCGCTTTCTCGCCGTTGATCCGCGCCAGCTTGATTTCGAACGGATCCAGCGGATCGACCTGCTTGCGGACCTTCGCACCGAGAAGCCAAAACTCCTCCGGCTTGAAATTGAGGATCTCCCGCTCGCGCTCGCACACGAGCCGGAGCGCGACGGACTGCACGCGGCCCGCGCTCGCCGCGCCGCGAATGCGACGCCACAGCAGCGGGCTCACCTTGTAGCCCACCAGCCGGTCCAGGACGCGTCGCGCCTGCTGGGAATCGACGCGCTTCTCGTCGATCCGGCCGGGCTCCGAGAACGCCTTGCGGATCGCCGGAGCCGTGATCTCGTTGTAGGAAACGCGGAAAAACCGATCTTCAGGAACAGACTTCTTCAACACGGTCTGCAGGTGCCAGGCGATCGCCTCGCCTTCGCGGTCCGGATCGGGCGCCAAGTACACGCGATCCACGCCCTCGGCCGCGGCCTTGAGTTCGTGAAGGACCTTCTCGCGCGTCTTGATCGTGACGTACTTCGGCTTGAAGCCCTTCTCGACGTCGATCCCCAACTCCTTCTCTGGGAGGTCGCGCACGTGTCCCATCGACGCCTTCACGACGTACTCCGAGCCAAGGATCTTGTTGATCGTCTTGGCCTTCGCGGGGCTCTCGACTATGACCAGATTCTTTCCCATTCAGTCGCTCAGTTCCAAATTACAGGTTCCAAGTTTCAAGTTTCCAGCGTCAAGTTTCAGGTCTCAGCCCTTCCGCCAGCTCCACCATGCGGCCGGGTAGCATACGCACGACGCGCTTCATTTCCAGCCCAATCAGCAAGGAATTCATGGTCGCCATTTTCAGCGCGGCCTTCCGCGTGAGGCTGTCCACGTCCAGCGAACCCTCCCACAACGCGCGCACGACGGCCTGCTCGTCGCCCGACAATTGGACCTCGGGGCGCTCGTCCAAGGCGGCCGCCTGCTTCTTCTTCTCCGGCGGAATCAGGAACTCGAACTCCTGCAGGATATCGTCCACATCCTCGACCAGCCGCGCGCCGTTCTTGATCAGCTTGTGCGATCCTTTCGCGCCCGGCGTGTCGATCCGGCCCGGCACGGCAAACACCGAACGGCCCTGCTCCAGCGCGTGGTCGGTCGTGTTCAACGCGCCGCTGTTGGCGCCGGCCTCGACCACGACAACTCCCATCGACAGGCCGCTGACCACACGGTTCCGGTACGGGAATGTCGTGCGGTCCGGCTGGCGACCCAGCGGGAACTCGCTGATCACCGCGCCGCGCTCCGAAATCTGCCGCGCCAGCTCCGCGTTCTCCGGCGGATAAATGGTGTCCAGCCCGCTGCCGATCACCGCCAGCGTCCGCCCCTCGCCCTTCAGCGCTCCCTTGTGGGCCGCCGTGTCGATCCCGCGTGCGAGCCCACTGACGACGGTGTACCCGACGCGCACAAGCTGGTAGCCGAGACGGTCTGCGACCGTCAACCCGTAATGCGTCGCATGCCGCGTTCCGACGATCGCCACCGCATGCCGGTCTTTCACGTCCAGAGTTCCCCAGAAGTACAGAGCGAGCGGCGGCCCGTGCAAGGTCTTCAGCGGCTCCGGATACTCCGGATCGGCCTGCGTGACTATCCGAAATCCGAGCGACTCAGCCTTCTTCAGCTCGCGCGCCGGATCGATCTTCGACCGCTGCTCAACAATTCCTTTCGCCACCTCGACGCCTACGCCCTCCGCGCGCATCAATTCGTCGCGGCCCGCGGTGAAGATCGCTTCGACCGATCCAAGAGCGGACACCATCGCCCGGACCCGTACCGGGCCGATGTTGTCCATCATGTTGAGGGCGATATAGGCTTCCTGAGTGTTCATAGCGTTCAAGTCAGTCGCGCACGAAATGACGAATGACTAATGACGAATGTCTAATGAATGACTCAATGACGAACCCAGCTTCGTCATTCCGTCATTGGTCATTCATTCGTCATTCGAGCTTCGTCATTAGTCATTGCAACGCTTGCGTCCCCCGACGGCCCGGCTTTGGGCCTTCTCTTGGCCGGCCCCTTCCTGAACAAGTCCATCTGCGCGCCTTTCAGAAGGTCGTAGTTCTTCAGGATGCGCAGCATCTGCAGCAGGTCGGACTTCTCGTAGTTCTTGTTCACATCGACGTGCGCGGCGAGTTCCAGCAGCATCGTGCGGAACATCAGCACGCCGTCGATCCCTCTTTCCTTAAATAAGGAGAGCGCCTTATCGCGCATATCCGGCGACGCGGGCAGTTCGGGCAGGCAAAGGATCTTCGCCACCGGGCCGGGCCCGATGTCGCGAACCGTGTTCTTCATCGCGGTGCTGTCGGCAAAGCGAAAGATCTCGGGCGAGAGCTCGATCACGGCCGGGCTGAAGCGTTCGGTGTGCCAGCCGCGCACGCCCACGATCGCGCGGGAAACATGCCTGAGATTGGCCGCATTCCACAGATTCGATTCGGGCAGTTTCTGTTCCATGACGGACGGGTTCACCACGAGGAGGTCGATCTCCTCCTCCACCTGCTTCGGACGCGCGGACACCTGGTACTTCCGCGGCTGGCGGACGAGGAAACCCAGCGATTCAAAATATTCGCGAACGATCCATTCACTTACCGCTGACATTCCACACCTCCTTCAGGAGCCCCTCCGGCACTTCGCACCCCACCGCCACCGCGCCGATCTTCCGCGCAAGCACGAACCGGGGCGAACGCCCCGCGCTCTTCTTGTCCAACCCCATCGACTTCCGGACACGCACCCATTCGCACGACGGCCGCCGGACCGGCAGGCCGACTTGGCGCAGGAGATTTTCGAGCCGCGCGCTGTCGCCGCGCTTGAACCCACGAAGTCGTTCCGACAACCGGGCCGCAAGCACCATGCCGATCGAAACCGCCTCGCCGTGGAGGTACTTCCCGTAGCCCGTCGCGTTCTCGATCGCGTGGCCGATCGTGTGCCCGAAGTTCAGGATCGCGCGCAGGCCGCTCTCGCGCTCGTCAACGCGCACCACGTCGGCCTTGATCTCGCAGCACCGGGCAATCACGCTCTCCAGGAACGCCGCCTGCCCGCGAACCAGATCCTTCCATCGCCGCTCCAGCGCGGAGAACAGCGACGGATCGCTGATCACGCCGTATTTCACGACCTCGGCCAACCCGGAAACGTATTCCCGCCGCGGCAGGGTTTTCAGAGTGGCCGTATCGGCAAGAACGAGCACGGGCTGATGGAACGCGCCAACCAGGTTCTTGCCTTCCGGAAGATTGATGCCGGTCTTGCCGCCGACCGAGCTGTCCACCATCGCGAGCAAGCTGGTCGGGACCTGCACAAGCTGGATTCCGCGGAACAACGTCGCCGCGAGGAAGCCCGCCAGATCGCCCACCACGCCGCCGCCGAGGGCAACGATGAACGATTTCCGATCCAGCCCGGCCGCGAGCGCTTTCGCGTACAACTCAAAGACTCGCTTCTCGGACTTGGATTTCTCGCCGGCCGGTACAACCGCGCGCGCAACCGAAAAGCCCGCCTTCTT
>CAYQYB010000030.1:0-17909 GCA_964421535.1 uncultured Verrucomicrobiota bacterium
GGCTGCGCAGGCGCGTGACTTCCTCGAACACGCCGCTCTCGTGCTTCGCGTAGCCCTTGACGGTGTTCACCAGGTTCGGAATCAGGTCGTACCGCCTCTGCAGAACCGTTTCCACCTGCGCCCACGCGCTGTTCACGTTTTCGTCCATCGTCACCAGCGAGTTCCGCATGCCAATGTACGAACAGCCGCCGAGCACCAGCACAAGCACCAGAACGATCAATACGGTCTTCATATTTTCTCCTTGTATCGTCCTCGTCCTCGATCTCGTCGTCGTCCTCGGCCGTTTCCCTCGAGCACGAGAACGAGGACGACGAGGAGGACGATTGTCTAATCACCAGCCGCGGCTCGCGCCGCCGCCACCGGAACTGCCGCCGCCGAACCCGCCGCCCCCACCACCTCCGCTGCTCCCTCCGCCGCTCCACCCACCGCCCCCGCGCGACGAGCCACCGCCGTAGGTGGGCTTGACCCAGCCTCGTTTGACGGCAATGCCCAGGAACACGATAAACCCGACGAAAATGAAGAATGCGATCACCCCCGGAAGCGCCGACGGTTGAACCTCCACCGGCGCCGCCGCCTGAACCTGCGCCGGCCCCGCGTTGGTCAGCGTTACACCTGCTTCCTGCACAACCAGCGCCGCTAGAACGGAAGCGCCGTTGGCCAGACCTGCCGCGTAGTTCCCTTCCTTAAATAAAGGAATGACGCTCTCGTCGAGAATCCGGCCGGCCTTGGCGTCCGGGATCGCGCCTTCCAGCCCGTAGCCGACCTCGATGCGGACCTTTCGGTCCTCGATTGCGGCGATCAGCAGGATGCCGTTGTCCTTGCCCTTCTTGCCGATGCCCCACTTCTCGAAAAGGCGGTTCGCAAAATCGCTGATCTCTCCGCCGTCGAGCGACTTCAGCGCGACCACGGCGATCTCAGCCGTCGTCTTCGCCTGCACTTCCTGCAGAAAGTTCTCCAGCTGCGTCTTGTTCGTCGCGGCGAAGACACCGGCGTAATCGTTCACATACGTCGTCGGCTTCGCGAGGCTCGCGAGAAGAGCATCCGGGCTCTGGGCCAGGACCGCGACGGATGAAAGGACAACCCACAGGATCAGGAAACAACGTTTCACGCGTGGAGTTCTATTCGCTTTTGCCTTCCCATGTCAATTTCCCTAGTAGACGCGATTTCGAAATCGCGTCTACTAATAGAAAGAAACGAGCGGAGGACTTTTCCGGAACTTTTTTCACTTTTCTTCACTTTTTTCCAAACATTGGAAAATTTCCGGGCCGGTTTTCCAAGGGTTGGAAAATCACCCTCACCCCGGCCCTCTCCCGGAGGGAGAGGGCCGGGGTGAGGGATCATTTCACTCCCACGGGAACTTGTACTGCTTCAGCCCGAGTTCGTTGCGCATGGCGACGAGCTCCTTCTGGAGGGACGGATCGACGGGTACGCCCTTGTCCTTCCGCTCAAGCCACGTGAAATACTCCTTCTCGCCGCAGGTATAAATCCGCTTCCGCCCGGGTGCCTTCTTCGATGCGCGCAGCTCGCGCAGGATGTCGCCGGTCGTTTTCCTGAACGCGTCCAAATCCGTGAAGAAGGAGATATTGATCGCCATGAAGAAATGTCCGAGCCGGTATGGGACCTTCTTCCCGTTCTCGAACCCGATCAGCTGTTTCAAGAACGCGCCCTGCTGAAGGGCCGCGGAAAGGATCTCGACCACCGTCGCAAAACCGTAGCCCTTGTAGCCGCCCGTTTCCTCGCCGATGCCGCCGAGCGGCGTCAGCGCGGCCTTGCCGTCCACAAGATCCTGCAGGATCTGCTTCGAGTCGGTCTTGGTGTTGCCTTCGGTGTCGATGACCCAGCCCGGCGGGCACGGCTTGCCCTCCCGCACGTACTGCTCGATTTTCCCGCGCTGGGTGATCGAGGTGGCGTAGTCGTTCGTGAACACGAACTCCTCGTCGGTCGGCATCGCGAAGACGAGCGGGTTGGTGCCGAGCATGTTCTCAACGCCGAAGGTCGGCGCGATGGACGGCCGCGCGTTGGTTCCGCTCAGGCCGATCATGCCGTCGGCACAGGCCATCATCGGGTAGTACGCGGCGATGCCGTAGTGCGTGGAGTTGCGCGCGACGACCATGCCGAGTCCGTACGTCCTCGCCTTCTCGATCGCGAGCTCCATGCACCGCTTCGAGATGACCATGCCCATGCCGTCGTGCCCGTCCACGACGGCCGTCGCCATGTTGTCGCGCACGACTTCGACGTTCGTGACCGGCTGCTGAATCTTGTCCTTCACGATCCGGTCGTAGTAGATGGGCTTCAGGCGGCCGATGCCGTGGGAGTCGATGCCGCGCTTGTCGGCGGTGACCAGGACGTCCGCGCAGACCCGCGCTTCCGCCTCGGGCACGCCGACGCCTTTGAATACGTCCGCGACGAACCGTTCGATCGTGTTGAAGTCCACCCAGCAGATGTCCATGGCCATGAGGATGAACCATGCCCGAAGACAGTCTTCGGATCAAGCGGACAAGCGCGGGGGGTGTCGACCTCGGGTAGGGCGAACCGTCCCGGTGAGCCGCGGCTCGGCAGGGACGCCTCGCCCTAGCTACACGTGACTCACTTCCGCGCGGCTTCCATCAGCGCCCGGGAGAACATCTCCACGGTCGGCCAGCGCGCGGTGCGGCGCGACGCGACCGCCCGCTCCACGACCTCGCGGATGTTCGCGGGCAGATCCTCGAGCGGCGGAACGCCGGCCACGACCACGTCCGCATCGGTCGTGGTCTGCGGGAAGGGATTGTGGCCGGTCAGAAGCTCATAGACGATGAGCCCGAGCGAGTACACGTCCGTCCTGCAATCCACCGCCTCGCCGCGGACCTGCTCCGGGCTCATGTAGATGAGCGTCCCGAACACGTCCTCCTTCTCGGTCTCCTTGTCGACAAGGCAGGCGACGCCGAAGTCGATGATCTTGAGCACGCCGTCCTCGGCGAGCATCAGGTTGGCGGGCTTCAGGTCGCGGTGCAGAACGCCGTGCCGGTGCGCGTACGAGAGGGCATCGGCGCAGACCCGCACGACCTGCAGCACGGTGTCGAGCGGAAGGCAGCTGTAGCGCTTCAGGATGTCGCGGAAGGTGCTGCCTTCCACGTATTCCATCACGAGAAAGTAGTTGCCGCCCGACTTCTGCAGGTTGTGGATGCGCACGATGTGGCGATGCGAAAGCTGCATGGCGATCCGGGCCTCTTCCTTCAGCGTCGCGATCGCGTCCTCGTCGCGGCTGATCCGCCCGGCGAGAATCTTGACCGCCACCGGCATGCCGAGGAGGAGGTCGTCCGCCTTGTACACGGTGCCCATGCCGCCTTCGCCGAGCACTTCGACCAGGCGGTAGCGCTTGCCGAGCATTTCGCCGCGCTCCTCGTCCTGCTCCCCCTTGCGCCCGCGCATCTTCTGAAGCGCCTTCTTCATCGCGCCCAGCGGGTTGACCCCCTGCTCGACGGAATGTTCGGAGGTGATGTCGCGCGCCAGCTGGGTCAGGTGCTCCTGCTGGCGGCACAGCGAGGAGTAGCGGTTCACGGCTTCGCCGACCAGGCCGGCGATGTCGTCGCGCCTCCACGGCTTGGTGATGTACTTCCAGATGCCGCCCTCGTTGACGGCGCGGATGATGGCGTTGTGGTCGGTGTTCCCGGAGATCACGATCGGCACCGTGTTGGGGTTCTGCTCGCGAGCGGTGGCGAGCACGGCGTTGCCGTCGATGTTCGGCATGTTGAGGTCGCAGAGGACGACGGCGATCTCGCGGGTCTTCAGAATGTGGATCGCCTCGGCGGGCGACGTGGTCGGAATGAACACGCACTCGAGGTTGGACAGCTGGCGCGTCAGCAGAGTGAGCACCGCCTCCTCGTCGTCAACGGCCAGAACTGTGAAGTTCCGATCCATGAAGCTGATCCTTGGCAAAGCGGATAGTACCCGCGTCCACGGAGGATGGTTAGGGCGGGAAGGAAAAAGGCGGATGGAGAAGAGCGAATGGCGAATCCGCGCGTCGCGCGGCCACGCACAATTCTGAACGCGCGCCGTTCAAGAGTGTGCGCGACAGCTCGCTCGAAAACGCCGGAGCACAATCGGTGGTATCCGCCCGGAATGCGCGGCACAAAATGTATCTTGGCACGGTTGGTGCTTATATCTGCCTCCGGTTGCCCGTGTCGTACCACCCTTGGAGGAAAGAATGAGCTCAGCGTTCACTGTGGAAGAGGCGGTCGGGTTGTTCGACGCGGAGGTGCTGTTCCGTCCCGCGACCGAAACGGCGGTTGAAGTGTTCTCCCCCTGCGCCCAGAGATATCTGGTCCTCCAGGACCTCGTCATCCCTCTCGGCAAGAAGCTGCGGATCGTGCTCGGAAGCGACGCGACGGAGTGCGACGTCGTCCTCGCCGGCCCGCGCATCGGGAAGCAGCACGCCGCGATCATGTACTCGGACGGCTGCTACTTTCTCCAGGACCTCGGCTCGCCGAGCGGCACGCACATCAACGGCCGGAAGATCACCGGGCTCATCGAACTCCGGGCCGGCGACCGGATCAACCTGTGGCCCCACACGCTGCGGTTCACCGACAAGGCCTGCCCGGACACGGGCATGGTCAGCCTCGGGCGCTCCGGCTTGTTCCGGATGTCGCAGGAAGCGTAGCCGGTTTCTGCTCCGGTGTGGCAGCGGCTCTGCGAGCCGCTTCAGGTGTCCGCTCGCAGAGCGGACGCCACACTTCCCGCACCGCACCTTCGCGCTCGACATTTCCGCCCTCTTCTTCAAGCATTCACCCCCGTGAATGCGTCCAACAAGGTCTGGAACGAAACGGTCCGCGTGCGCTCGTACGAGGCCGGGGCCGACGGCCGCGCGTCCATCCTCAGCATCTGCAACTACCTCCAGGAGGCGGCGGGCAACCACGCGCACGCCCTCGGCGTGGCGATCGACCAGCTTGCGGCGCAGAATCTTTCCTGGGTCCTTTCCCGGCTGCGCGTGCGCATGGACGAGTACCCGCGATGGCGCGAGGATGTCCGGATCACGACGTGGCCCTGCGGCGTCGAGCGGCTGTTCGCGCACCGCGATTTCGAGATTCACGGCGACGGCGGACGGCTCCTCGGCGTGGGCACCAGCGCGTGGCTTCTGCTGGATATCCGCCGGCGGCGGCCGGCCCGGATGCTCGATATCGTGAAGGACTTCGCCGCGACGGACCGGGCGCGCGCTTTCCCCGAAGAACCCGCAACGACGCTGTCTCCCCTCCCTCGCGCGGACGCCGAGCGCGTGTTCCGCGTGCGGCTGAGCGATCTAGATGTGAACCGGCACGTGAACAACGTGAACTACATCGAGTGGGCCGTGGAGACCGTGCCGCCGGCGGCCGGAACGCTGGCGGACCTGCAGGTGGAATTCCTCGCGGAAAGCGTCGGCGGCGACGAGGTGATTTCGCGCTGCGCGGGCGCGGACGGAATCTACGAGCACGAACTCATCCGCGCATCCGACCGCAAGACCCTGGCGCTGGCGCGGACGGAGTGGGCAAGGTAGGGTCGGCCGAGGGGAATTCCCTATCCGTCCCACTCGATCATGAAGCAGTTCCACGCGCGCGGGAACATCTCGGCGTACCACTGCTTGTAGCAGAACGTCTTGGGGCCCAGCACGCGCTCGTGGACCACGTTCGGAAAGGCCCGGTAGGCCAGCGGCTCGCCGGTGACCCACTCCGGCCCCTTTTCCGTCGTGTGCAGGCCGATCCAGAACCAGCTCCCGTGCGGGAACATGGACGAAATGAGGTCGTTCTCCTCGGGGCTTGTGATCGTCAGGAGATGCCCGCCCAGCTTCTCGCAGGCCTCCTTCGCCTTTTCCCACGGCAAACATTGAGGAATGAAAAGGTAATGGTGCCCGTTGAATTCGGTGGCCCGCTTCTTCAGCCGCGCGACATCGCCCTTGCGAAGCGCGATCAGCTTCTCCACGTCATGCGCGAAGGACACGAAGCGCAGGTCGCGGGACCAGGTCTGGTAGATCCATTCCAACTCGTCCGTGGAGATGGTGTCGCAGTCGAACTGGAACCCGCTGGGCGGGTTCTTGACGAACGAGCCGATCGTGGTCAGCGGGTTGCCGCCGCAGGTCAGCGAGTTCAGGGCCAGCCCGACCAGCGGCTGGAGGCTCTTGATCCGGTTGGCGTGACAGCTGATCATGTTGAGCGGCATGCCCTTGAGCGGCTCGAGGCTCTCGATCTGGTTGCAGCCGCAATGAAGCGAGCTCAGCTGCATTCCGCGAAGCGGCTCGAGCGTGCTGATCCGGTTGCCCGCGCACGTCAGCGACGTGAGCGGCATGCCCTTGAGCGGCTCCAGATCGTCAATCTGGTTTCCGGCGCAGTAGAGGATGCTGAGGGGCACTCCGCGCAGCGGCTCCAGCGAGGCGATTCCGCATCCTCCGCAGCTCAGCAGGGCGAGCGGCATTCCGTGAAGGGGCGCAAGCCCGTCCGTCAGCGGGTTGTGCGCGAAGCTGAGCGAGATCAGCGGCATGCCCTCGATGGGCGCGAGGCTGGTGATCCGGCAGCTGTCGCAATGGAGGGTCTGGAGGGCGCAGCCGCTGAGCGGCTCCAGGCTCGCGATGGGATTTCCGCCGCACTTCAGCGTGATGAGCGGCATGCCTTTCAGCGGCTCCAGGCTCTCGATCTCGTTCCCGGAACACTGGAGCGTGGAAATGGGCATTCCCTGGATCGGAAGAAGGTCCTTGATCCCGGCGTTCCCGATCTCGAGGGCGAGGCCGTCCGTATCCATCCGCATTTCGATGCCGGCCGACGGCCAGATGTTCTGCAGGCGTTCCTTCCACGAAGGGAGATTTTTCAGGATATCGCGCCGCTGGAGGGCGCGCTCGCGGCCTCTCCGCGCCTTCTCCAGGCGCTCGCTATCCGGGAATGAGTCCATGACGTCCTGGAAGAGCGCGACCGCCGTGTCGATGTCGCCATGCGCGACGTGACGTTCGGCCGTTTCCAGCAGGTCCACTTTCCACGGCGTGCCCAGGCTGTACACGCGAATCGAGGTGTAGTGGGTGTTCGCCACCCAGCCCAGCAGGCCGACGAGCGTGCGGTCCGGCCCCGTCAGCGGCGCGGGATCGACGAACCGGAGCACCTCGACATCGTTCACCACGAGGCGGAGTCGCGTCCCCATGCGCTCGGCGACGACGCGGTACCTCACCTCCTGCGTGATCGGCGTGACCGCCGCCTTCAGGAACACATTGATGTCGCGCCGCGCCAGCAGGATCAGCGAGTTGTTGAACGCGCCGTACTTGAACGCGTATCCGCTGACCGACGTGTCCCACGCGTACTCGCGGCCGCGGCGCACGCCGCTGAGGATGCAGCCGATGTCGTTCAGGAAGCTCCCCGTCTGGTAGCACTCGAACTCCACCCGCACGTCGCCGGACACAGGCCGCTTCAGCAGGAGCATCTGCGGCTCGCCGCCCGACACCTCCAGCTCGCCGTCCTTGATCTCGCATTTTCCGCCGACCACTTCCCAGCGGGAGAGGAAGCCGTCGTCGCTGAAATCCTCCTCCACGATCAGGTGCCAGACCATGCCGGTCTGGAAATCCTCGATGTCGGCCTGGAGCTCCTTGACGCTCTGGTAGCGGGCGGCGGGGTCCGTCGCGAGGGCCTTCATCGCCACCTCGGAAAGGAACCTTGGAATCTGCGCGCTGGGGCAATGCGGCAGGGTCACGCGGCCGCCTTCCCGCACCGGCTTGCGGTTGTACTCGGTCGGCGGAGAGATGTCGCCGGCGGAGATCCGCCGCAGCACGTTCTTCATGTCCTTGCCGGTGATCGGCGCGTGCAGGGTCAGGATGCTGTAGAGGATCGCGCCGAGCGAGTAGATGTCGCTCCGCATGTCCACCGTGACCCCGCGGACCTGCTCGGGCGGCATGAAGCTGGGCGTTCCCACGATCTCGTTGCTCGTCGTCTTCCCGTCCTCCAGATTGCCCGATGACGACCCGCTGGAGCCCTTGCGCGCCGGGGCTTTCCCGACGGTGTCCGTCAGCCCGCTGACCGCGAGCCCCCAGTCCAGCACCAGCACCTCGCCGTATTCGCCGATCATGATGTTGCTGGGCTTCATGTCGCGGTGCACGACGCCCTTGCCGTGAGCGAACGCGACGGCGTCGCACGCCTTCTGGAAAATCGTGAGCAGGCGGCCCAGCGGGTACTTGTCGATCGTGTCCTGGCGGCCCTTGCGGATATCCACGAGGATGTCGGCCAGCGTCACGCCCTGGACCAGCTTCATGGAGTAGAAGATGTTGCCGCTGGATTCGGACCCGAGCTCGTGGACGGGGATGATGTTCGGATGTTCGAGCTGCGCCGTGATCCGCGCTTCCTGGGTGAAGCGGCCCTGCGCGCCGTCCTGCTTCTTGCGCTCCTCCTGGAGGACCTTGATGGCGACCGGCCGCTCGCACTTGAGGTCCACGGCCTCGTAGATCACGCCCATGCCGCCCGTGCCGACGACGCGCTTGATCTCGTACTTGCGGCCGCCTTCCACGTGCATGACCGGGTCGGAGGGCGTGGGCCGGATTTCGCCCGGCGCGGTGTCGGCGGGAGTCTGCACGTGAACCGTCTTGTTGATCTCGACGGTCAACGCCTCCTGGTTCACGGACTCGGGCGCGTTCTTTTCAGGTTCTTGATTCACAGCCCTCTATCCCTCCCACTCCACCATGAAACAATTATGCGCCTCGGGAAAGACGTCGTAGTACCATTTCCCTACCGCGAACACCTTGGGACCCAACTCAAGCTCCCGGAGCTTATCCACAAACCCGTTAAAGGTAAATCCCTCTCCGGTGATCCACGCCTGCCCGTCGCCGGTCGTCTGCAGGCCCATCCAGATCCAGCTCCCGTGCGGGAACAGCGTCGTGAGGAAATCGTTTTCCTCGCGGCTTGTGACGGTCACCAGGTGGCCGCCGAGCGCTTCGCAGGCGGCCCGCGCCTCGTCCCATTTCATGAACTTCGGGATGAACAGGTAGCGGTGCCCGCGGAACTCGTTCGCGAGCGCCCTGAGCCGCGGCACGTCGTTCTTCCGGAGCGCCAGCAGGACATCCACGTTTCGGGCGTGGCGGACGAAGCGGGCGTCGCGCGACCAGGCGTCGCGCAGCGACTCCAGCCGGCGGTCGCCGATCGTGTCGCAGTCGAACAGGAAGTCCTGCGGAGGGCTGTCCGCGAAGCCGGCCAGGTCGGCCAGCTCGTTCTTCCCGCAGGTCAGCGCGCCGAGCGAGAGCCCGTTCAGCGGCTCCAGGCTGGCGATCCGGTTGCTCTGGCAGCTGAACATCTTGAGGTACTTGCCCCTCAGCGACTCCAGGCTGCCGATCCGGTTCTCGCTGCAGTGAAGCACGGTCAGCGGCATGTCGCGGAGCGGCTCGAGGCTTTCGATGAAGTTGCCGCTGCAGTTGAGCGTGACCATGGGGATGCCCTTGAGCGGCGAGAGATCGCTCACGCGGTTCCCGTTGCAATGCAGGGTCGTCAGCCCCATGCCCGCGAGGGGCCCGAGGTCCGACACGCGGTTGCCCCAGAAGCTCAGGAACGTCAGCGGCATGCCGCGCAGGGGCTCGAGGTTTTCCACACAGTTGCCGCCGAAGTTCAGCAGGCTCAACGGCATCCCCTTCAGCGGATCCAGGCTCTCCACCCGGCAGTATTCGCACAGCAGGGTGACCAGCTTCATGCCGCGCAGCGGCTCGAGGCTTTCGATCGGGTTGCCGTTGCAGTGCAGGGTTTCCAGGTTCATGCCGCGCAGAGGCTCGAGGCTTCGGATCCGGTTGTACGCGCAGTACAGCGTCGTCACCGGCATCCCCGCGAGCGGCTCGAGGCTCTCGATGCCGTTGTCCGAAATCTCGACGGTGAGCTGGTCGTTGTTCATGCGGAGCTGGATGGACGCGCCCGGCCACGCGGCTTCGAGCTTCGCGCGCCACGCCGGCAGGTTGCCTTCCATCCCCTCTCTGCGCACCGCGGCCGCGTAGCCGCGCTTCGCGCGCTCCATGCGTTCGGCGTCGGGAAACGCATCCATGACTTCCTGGTACAGATCCTTCGCCGTTTCGTAGCGCCCCTTCTGGAGCTGGCGGCCGGCCATGTCCAGCACGTCGCTCTTCCACGGGGTGCCGCGCACGTACACGCGGATGCGGCTGTACCGCGTGTCCGCGGCCCAGCCCAGCACGCCCACGGCGGTCCGGTCGCCGCCGGCCAGCGGGTCCGGGTCGGCGATCTTGCACACCTCTCGGCCGTTCACCGTCCACTTGAGAAGGGAGCCCATGCGCTCCACGCACACGACGTACTTCTCGCCCCGCGAAAGCGGCGACCCGGCCTCGCTCCAGATCCGGCGGCTCGACCGCGTGATGAAGTTCAGCGAGTTGTCGAAGCCGCCGTACTTGAACTCGTAGCCGCTGGAGGGAATCTCCTTCCGGTTCTCGGACGGGACGGCGCCGATGAAGCAGCCGACGTCGTTCAGGTACGCGCTCTCGATGAGGCACTCGAATTCGAGGCGCACATCGCCCGGGGCGTGGCCCTTCAGCATAAGGAACTGCGGCTCGCCGCCGAAGAGGCGGAACTCGCCCTCCTTCACCTCGTATTGCCCGCCGCCCACCAGCCACCGCGACAGCACGGCGTCCGGCCGGCTGAAATCCTCGTCGATCACAAGGTGCCACGTCAGGCCGTCCTGGTACGCCTCGACATCCCGCTGGAGATCCTGGACGGACGGGTAGCGCGCGTGCGGCTTCACGGACATCGCCTTCATGGCGATCTCGGAAAGCGCCGCGGGAATCTCGCCGCCCGAGCAATGCGGGAACCGGGCCGCTTCCCCGTCCTCCTCGCCCTCCCACCGGTTGTACGCGGCGGGCGGCACGATGTCGCCGTTCACGATCTTCTTCAGCACCTCCGTCACGCTCCGCCCCTTCGCCGGCGAGCGCAGGGTCAGGATGCTGTAGAGGATCGCGCCGAGGGCGTAGATGTCCGTCCGCACGCCGATCGGGGCCAGGCCGGGCCGGGCCTGCTCGGGCGCCATGAATCCCGGCGTGCCGACCACCTGGCCGCGGTCCGTCTTGCGCGCGGCGGCGCCGGGGCTCCCCGCGGCCTCGAGGGTGGACTGCGCAAGCCCCCAATCCAGCACGAGCACCTCGCCGTAGTTCCCGATCATGATGTTGCCGGGCTTGAGGTCGCAGTGGATCACGCCGCGCGAGTGCGCGAACGCGACCGCGTCGCAGGTCTTCTGGAACGCGGTGAGCAGGCGCTCGAGAGGAAACCGCTCGATGACATCGAGCTTCCCGGCATGGAGCCCCTTCAGCACGTCCGTCAGCGTGACGCCCTGCACGTACTTCATCGTGTAGTACGCCATCCCGCCGACCTCGTTGCCGAGCTCGTGGACGGGCACGATGTTGGGATGCTCGAGCTGGGAGGTGATCTTCGCTTCCTGGATGAAGAGGCCGACCTCCTCCCTCTTGCCGGCGGCGGTGTTCATCAGCTTGACGGCGACGAAGCGTTCGCAGCTCCGGTCCTTCGCCTCGTAGATCACGCCCATCCCGCCGCGCGCGACCAGCCGCGCGATCTCGTACTCGCGATTGCCCTCGACCTTGAGGACGGCGGAAGGGGGATAGCTTGCCAGATCCGGTCCGGCCGGCTCGGTCCCGGCCTCGGTGGATGGAACTGTTACGGTGATCCGCGTGTCGCCGCCGGCGGAGAAACGCGCCTTCGCAGCGTGCTTCGACCCCGCGCTCCCGCCACCGTCCCCCTGCCTGGCGCGTTTGCTGACCATAGACGAATCACCGGTCAATCATCCCATTCGACGACGAAACCCGTGCGCGCGTCCTGGCACATCTCGTAGGACCACGTCCCGTTGAAGAACACCTTCGTGCCGAGGCGGCGCTCGCGCAGGATGTCGATGTACGCGTTGAACTCGAACTTTTCGCCGGTGACCCACTCCTGGCCCCGCTCGGTCGTCTGCAGGCCCATCCACACCCAGCTCCCGTGGGGGAACAATGAGGCGACGAACTCGTTTTCCTCGCGGCTCGTGACGGTCAGCAGGTGGCCGCCCAGCCGCTCGCAGCAGGCCTTGGACTCGTCCCAGCGGACGAACTTCGGAACAAAAAGGTAATGATGGCCGCCGAACTCCCCCGCCAGCCGCCGGAGCTCCTCCACGTCGAACCTCCGCAAGGCCAGCAGGACAGCCACGTCCTTCGCCGGGCCGGTGAACCGCACGTCTCTCGACCACGCCTTGTAGATCCATTCCAGCTCGTCCGTCGTGATGGTGTCGCAATCGAACAGGAACGATTCGGGCGGATTCTTGATGAACGACTCGACGCCCGTCAGCTCGTTCCCGCCGCACATCAGCACGCCGAGCTGAAGGTTCTTCAGCGGGCGCAGCGTCCTGACCCGGTTGCAGTGGCAGCTGAACATCTTGATCGGGAGATTGCTCACGGGCTCCAGGTCCACGATGCGGTTGCCGCCGCAGTGGATGGAGCCGAGGGGCAGGCCCCTCAGCGGGCCCAGGCTTTCGACCTGGTTGCCGGAGCAGATCAGCGTGGTGAGCGGCATCCCCTTGAGCGGCTCGAGGCTCGTGATCCGGTTTCCCTCGCAGTACAGGGCCGTCAGCCGCATGCCCGCGAGCGGGCGAAGGTCGGGGATGTTGTTCCCCCAGCAGCTCAGCCACGTGAGGTTCATCCCGCGCAGCGGCTCCAGGCCGTCCTCGAGCTCGTTGCCGCCGCAGTTCAGCATCGTCAGCGAGCGTCCGCGCAGGGGCTCGAGGCTCTTGATCCGGCAGCACTCGCAAAGGAGGGTGATCAGCGGCATCCCGCGCAGCGGCTCCAGGCTCGTGATCGGGTTTCCTCCGCAGTTGAGGGTGACCAGCGGCATCCCCTGCAGGGGGTCCAGGCTCTCGATCTGGTTTCCGGCGCAGTACAGCGCCGTCAGCGGCATCCCGCGCAGCGGCTCCAGGTCCTTGATGCCGCAGTTGGTGATCTCCACCGTGAGCCCGTCGTTGTCCATGCGGAGCTGGACCGGCGCGCCGGGCCACGCGCGATCGAGCTTGGCGCGCCATACCGGCAGGCTGGCCGACATGTTGTTCCGGCTCCGGGCGATCTCGAACCCGCGCCGCGCGCGCTGGATGCGATCGGGCTCGGTGACGGACTCCATGACCTCCTGGAACAGGTCCATCGCGGTCGCGTAATGCCCTTTCGTCATGTGCCGCTCCGCCACGTCCAGCAGGTCGCTCCGGAGCGGGGTCCCGAGGCTGTAAATCCGGATGCGGCTGTAGCGCATGTCCGCCATCCAGCCCACGATGCCGACGGCGGTGCGGTCCGGGCCCGACAGCGGGTCGCGGTCCACCACTTTAAAGATTTCCTCGTTGTTCACCACCATCCGCAGACGCGAGCCCACGCGCTCGGCGAGCACGTGATACTTCTCGCCGCGCGCGAGCGGCGAGGCCGGCTGGCTCCAGATCTTCTGGTTCGAGCGCATCAGCACGTTCATCGAGTTGTCGTAGCTGCCGTACTTGAACTCGTAGCCGCTCGACGGGATTTCCTTGCGGTTCTCGGCGCGCACCGCGCCGGCGAAACAGCCGACGTCGTTCAGGTACAGGCTTTCGATGCTGCACTCGAACTCGATGCGCACGTCGCCGGGCAGGTCGCGCTTGAGGAGGAGGAACTGGGGCTCGCCGCCGTACAGCCTCAGCTCGCCCTCGCGGAACTCGTACTGCCCGCCGATGACCTCCCAGCGCGAGAGCACCGCGTCGTGGTCCGTGAACGTCTCGTCCACGACCAGGTGCCAGATCACGCCGTCCTGGTAGGCTTCGATCTCCCCCTGGAGCTCCTTGACCGTCTGGTACCGCTCGTCCGGGTCGGTCGACATGGACTTCATGGCGATGTCCGAAAGCAGCGGCGGGATCAGGCGGCCCGGGCAGTGCAGGAGGTTCACCGGCCGGATGTCCGGCTTCGACGCCGGATCCTCCCGGCGGTCCACGCCCGTGGCGCGGTTGTAGGCGATCGGCGGAACGATCTCGCCGTTGATGATCTTCCGGAGGACGTCCTTGATGTCCGGCCCGCTGACCGACGCGCGGAGCGTGAGGATGCTGTAGAGGATGGCCCCCAGCGAATAGATATCGGAACGCGTATCCACGTCCACGTTGCCCGCGCTCGCCTGCTCGGGCGCCATGAAACCCGGCGTGCCCATCACGCGCCCGCTCATCGTCCGCAGGCCCGAGCCGATCTTGTCCGTGCGGATGGAATCGATGGAGTCCGGCACCTCGGTGGTGACTTCGGGCACGGGCGGCGGCTCCTGCGCCAGGTTCTTCGTGTCGAGGTTCTTCGTGACCGGAACGTGGACGGACGTGCTGACGGCCTTGTTTCGCAGCACCTTCGCGAGGCCCCAGTCCATGACCTGCACTTCGCCGTAATCGCCGATCATCACGTTGTCGGGCTTGAGGTCGCGGTGCACGACCCCGCGGGAATGCGCGAACGCCACGGCGTCGCACGTCTTCTGGAAGATCGTCAGCAGGCGGCCGAGCGGGTACTGGTCGATCATCTCCTGCTTGCCGCGGCGGATGTCGTCGAGGATCTCGGTCAGGGTCAGGCCGCGGACGTACTTCATGGAGTAGAAGACATTGCCCTCGGCATCGAGCCCAAGCTCGTGGATCGGCACGATGTTCGGGTGCTCGAGCTGGGACGTGATCTGGGCTTCCTCGATGAACCGCAGCAGGTCCTCGACCTGGAACTGGACGTCCTTGGACAGCACCTTCATCGCGACCGTCCGGCGGCAGTTCAGGTCCTTGGCCTGGAACACCGTCCCCATGCCGCCCTTGGCGAGCTCCCGGCCCACGCGGTACTTCTTGCCGCCTTCGACGGACAGGATGGACGACGCGCTGAAATCGCTGGAGGTGTCCACGCCCACGCTGCGCGCCACGCCCTTCTGCGTGAGGTACTCGGTGAGGGTCCGGCCGCTGGTGATATCGACCTGCCGCGTCGGAAGGGCGCTGGACGTGGCCCGCAGCGTCCCCGTCCTGCGGCCGATCTTCTTCGAAGACGCCGCCTTCGACGTCCGGGTTTTTGTTGCAGCGCTGCCCGTCTTTTTCTTCATAGCCCCCTTGGATCCGCGGCGATGCCCGTACAACAGGGATGTTTATAGCAAATCCCGGGGAGATAATACACAACTTGCGGCGCGCGATTAAGACTTCAAAAACAAATTGGGCGCGCTATGATAAATGGCACGCCCATATGACGAGGGGATCGATATGAAAACGATTCATCCTGCTCTGCTGTTTATCGCGGCCCTGCTGGCTCTGGCTTCCGCCGGCTGCGGCGAAAAAGCCGCGCCGGCCAAGAAGACGTCTGCGCCCGCCGAATCCGCCGTCCCCGTCGTGCCCCAGGCCGAGATCGTGGTCGAGGGCGTGCCGGTCGAGGAACAGCCCGCGCTCAAGAACCTGCTTCGCGTGGACGGCGTCATGCGCCGCGGAAACGAGTACGTCGTGGCGCTGAACGGACAGGTCGTCAAAGCCGGAGAGTTCCTGCGCTTCACGATCAAGAAGAAGGACTACATTCTCGAGGTGATGGACATCACCAACTCGCGCATCCTGCTGAAGGCCACCCAAAAGGGAGCCGAGGGCGCCGTGACCATGCCTTCGCCCACTCCCACGGCCGCCCAGTAGGCCTTTCGTCCCGCCCGTGGGCGCGGCGGATCACATCCCCGCGACCACCCGGAACCCGAAGTTCGGGTGGCCCATGTCGGGCGTCGCCGTCCTGTGATACAGGACCTGGAACCCGTCGTCTCCCATGCCGCACCAGCTCGCGCCGCGAAGATTGCGGCGGTTCATCGCGGGGTCGAAAATGTCCTCCACCCACTCCCAGATCCCGCCGTCGGCGCCGTGAAGGCCCCATGCGTTTTCCGGGGTCGCGCGGCACGCCGGCGGCACGCCCCAGCCGATCCGCATCTGCTCGATGACGTCGTAGTTTCCGAACCCCGGACACCGCTCGCCCCATATCGGCTCCCCGGTCACCTCGCACTTCGCGTAGCTCTCCCGCTCCGGCTCCGTCGGCAGGCGGTACCGGAAGCCCTCCGGGAGCGTGCGCCCGAAGATCCCCTGGAGCCAGAGGGTGTAGCGCCGCGCGTTGTCCCAGCTGACGTTGACCGCGGGCTGGTCGTCGCCGTCCAGGGAGCGCCCGTCGAGCGCGCCGCTGTTGTGGGCGGATTCGAAGCATCGGTATTCGCGGTTGGTTACCGCGAACTCGGCGGCCCAGATCTTGAGGGAACCGACCCAGAGCAGACGGAAGGAAACGCCCTCCGCCAAAGGCAGATCGATGTCCTGGCCGGGAAAGATCTCGTTGCTCACCGCCGCCCTCCTGAAATGCTGGATAGTATAGTACCCGAACCCGCCGGAAAAGGCAGTCTGGTCTTTACGGAATTCGACCGGTGGCATATTCTGAGCCCCGGGAACAACCGAATGTCCGCACCGCAACAGACGCCGGGGCCCGGCCCCCAGAAGAGCGCTGAAGTGGTCGCCGCCGTGCGCGGCCTCTGCACCGTTCTGAACACCGCCACCGTCTACCAGATCACGCATCCCGTCTTTCAGCGCGCGGTCGAGCAGCTCGTCGCCTCGCTCGAGGCGGCGCTGAAAAGCTCAGGCGAGATCCCCCTTTTCTTCAGCGAGGGTCAGGTGCGGCTCAGCACCACGCCGATCGAGCCCGGCTCCCCCATGTTCCAGAAGTTCGCTCAGAGCTTCGAGACGAAAGGAATCCGCGGCATCACCATCCAGCGCGGCGTGACGCCGGACGAAATCACCAGGTTCGTCACCCTCGTCACCGCCCGGTCCGATGACCTTCAGTCGCTGGGGCTCGCGGCCGTCCTCGAGCGCCAGGGCGTGCGGCACATCCGCGAGCAGAAGGTGAAGATCGGCATCGTTGGAAAGGACTCCGTCGTGCGCCCGGAGGAGAAAGCCGCGCCGGTCGCCGCGCCGAAGCCGGCCGCCCCCTCCGCCTCGTCGCGGCCGGGCGCTTGGGAGATCGAGGCCGGCACCGACGAGCTCTCCCTCGACGAGGCGTTCAAGGAATTCACGCCTCTGCCCGAGCCGAAGGCCGCGGCGGGCAAGCCCGCGATCAAGCATTTTGTGACGAACGTGCTGGATTCCGTCCAAAAGCAGAAGACCTCCCTGCGCGAGGCATCCGAGACCATCGCCCAGGAGTTCGAGCAGAGGCTGAGCGAGAAGGTGGAAGAGGTTCGCCAGATCGGCGAGGTCAAGGTCCGCAGGCTCGAGAAGGTCAAGGAAGTCATGCTCAAGGAGCTGGAGAACCTGCACCTCGCGGCCATCGTGCTGGACGCCGAGATGAACGTCGTCGGCGCGAACGAATCGGGCCGGAAGCTGATCGGCAACATCGGGAAGATCGATTCGGACTCCCCCATCTACGACTTCGTGGAATCAAAGAAGGAGCGGCAGTCCATCGAGATCAACGGCGTGTCGCGCCTCGCCCACATCATCCTCTCCACCGCGCGCGACAAGCGCGAGGGGACGATGCTGATCTGCCTGGAGTGATCCCATCGTCCTCGTCCTCGGTCTCGTCGTCGTACTCGAAGGCGAACGGCCGAGGACGAGTGCGAGGACGACGACGAGGACGACTTTCCTACCGCAGCGCCAAACTCATCGCGACTTCCGGGCAGGTGAACGGCGAGTCGTACTTCGTGCAGTTGATGCAGCCCGAGTAGAGCTTGTGCATGATCGTGACCTTGGAGATCTCCACGAAGCCGAACTTGCGGAAGAAGTCGGGCGTGAACGTCAGCACGATGATCTGCTCCGGCTGGATCGTCTTCACGCGCTCGATCGCCGCCTCGACGAGCATCCGGCCGAGCCCCTTCTTGCGGAACGACCGGTCGACCGCCAGCGACTTGATCTCGACCGTCGGGTGAGCCGCCCTGCCGATCTCCGGGAGGATCGCCCACGAAACCGCGCCCGCG
>CAYQYB010000031.1:0-16960 GCA_964421535.1 uncultured Verrucomicrobiota bacterium
GACGCAGACGAGATCGGTGACCACCAGGATCACGCTGCGGGCCGATATTCGAATGCCACGTTCAAACAGCATCAGGGTCCTTCGCGCAACAGCTCACGGATTCGCCGGGCACACGGACAAAGACGCACTCGCTAAGGCGGCGTTGCAGTCCCCTTCTTGGTGTAGCGATCGTCATAGTCATAGTACCCATAATAGGTTGAGTAGTAGTAGTATCCTACCCTCTGGAAGTCCAAGTTGTTCAACACGCAGCCGAGGATCTTCGCTCCGCGCTCCCTGAGCTGCTGGATGGCGAGCATGACCAGCTTCCTGGACGTCTGCCCCGACCAAATCACAACGACCACGCCTTCGGCCATGGAAGCGAGGATTCCCGCCTCGGACACCGCCATGACGGGCGGGCAATCCAGGATGATCCGGTCGTAGCCGCGCTTGGCGTATTCGAGGAACGACTGCAGCTCCGAACGCAGGACGATTTCGGCCGGATTCGGAGGGAAAGGCCCCGTGGCCACCATATCCAGGTTCGGGATGCCGGTCCTCTGAATGACCGCCTCGGGCTTGGCCTGTCCGATCAGGATGTCCGAGAAACCGCGACCGCCTTCCAGGCCGAAGTACTTGTGCAGTTCGCCGCGACGGAGGTCGCCGTCCACCAGCAGGATCCTCGAGCCCGCCTGGGCAAGGCTCACAGCCAGGTTCAGGCACGTGGTCGTCTTCCCTTCCTTGGGCACGGCGGACGTGAGGGCCAGGACCTTCACGTTATCCTCCGCCGCCCCGAACAGAAGCGAGGAACGGATGCTCCGGTACGCCTCCGCCAGCCCGCTCTTCTGGTCGACATTGGCCAGCACGTGCGACCGGAGGTCGTCCGGATCCCAGCTCGCCGCGGGCACGAGCCCATAGAACGGCAACCCCAGGATCTGGGTGATTTCCTCCGGGAACCGGAACGAGTCGTCCATGTACTCCAAGCCGAACACCAGAGCGAGCCCGATGCCCAGCCCGATGATCGCCGCGAGGAAGATGCTCTGCATCCTGCGGGGCGTGACGGGCGACGACGAGGGCGTCGCGCGTTCCATGATACGCACCGATTCCGGCTCGATGCCAAAGGAAATGTCGATTTCCTTCAGGCGGTTGAACACCACGTCGTAAAGCGCCTGCAGCCGTTCCACGTTCCGCTGGATGCTCCGGTACTCCTGGGACTTCTTGGAGATGTCCAACGCCTGCTCCTCCCACTCCTGCTCGACGCGCCGCGCCGCCTGCTCCTTGATCGAAAGAGACTCGAGCTGCGAGTAGTACTGGCGAAGAGCAAACTGGAGCTCCACGTCCAGGCTCTGCTGCGTTTCCTCGAGCTTCTTCAGCGTTTCCTGGACAAGAGGGTGAGCGTCCTTGAACCTCTTCCGGTACTCCACCAGCCGCGCTTCGAGCAGGGCCTTCTGGCGCTTCAGGGTCTCCCACCCGCCCTGGACGACGACGCCGTACTGGACAAGCTCCTCGCCGTCCTGCGACGCAGACTGCTCGCGGTTAGTTTCCGCGCCGCCGAGCGACGAAATGGAGAGGCGCCCGAGCCCGCCGGGCATCACGGGCGACGGCGCCAGCGCCGTCAGCACGGCCTCGTCCGAAGCCTGTGCCAGGAGAGGCTGCTGCGCCTCCAGGAACATCCGTTCGGTGCGGTACTCGGCGGCGCGCGCGGAAAGATTGCCCAGGTACTGCGCCGCGATGTTGCCCTGCTCCTGAATCGCGATGATGCTGTTCTCGCGCGCGAAGGCGAGCGCCCGATCATCGGCCTTCTTCAGCTCCTCGTGGATGCGGTTCGCCTGCTGCGTCAGGCTGATCACCGTCGCCTGGGACGTGTCCATCCGCTCTTCCGCCTTGAAATCGATGTACTCCTCCGCGAGCGCGTTCGCCATTTCGGCGCCGAGGACGGAGTCGTAGCTTTCGACCTGGATGGCCATGAACGCCGTGTGGCCCAGAGGGAACACGGCAATGCCCGCGATCTTGCCGAACTCCGCCGAAGGCCGGTTGAGGCGCTCCCGGGCGCGGCCGATGAGCAGGGAGCTGTTGATGATGAGCTGCTGCGTGTCGATGTACTCGCCGAGGGGCTCGATCTCCATCTTCCCCGCGACGGGGAGCCCCCGGCTCATCAGGAGCGTCGCCCGGCAGCTGTACATCGGGACCTGCTTGACCATCATGACCACGGCGACCGTCAGGGAGATCACGAAGCACAGCGCGACCAGCCAGATGCGCTTCACGACGATGTGGAAGTACTGCTTGAGATCCGTAATGCTGAACGTCTTCTTCTCCGCGCCGGGGGGCGGCACGACCGGCGCGGGGCTCTGGCCCTGGCCGGGCCTGACCGGTGGACTGAACATCTTGTTCATATTAGAAACTCAGTATCTTCTCGGGCACGATGATCACGTCGCCGTTCACGAGCGGAACATCCTGGTCGAAACTGCCGGTCTCCAGGATCCTCTCCGCGTCAACAATGAGCGTCTGCTTGGAGCCGTCCGGCGCCGCGCGGAGAATCTTCACCTTGCTCCCGTTCGCGAACCTCGCGAAGCCGCCGGCGTCGAGGATTGTTTTCGCAAGCGTGATGTCCTGGTCCAGGGGCAGCGCGACCGAGCCGGGCTTCGCCACCTGGCCCAGGAGGTAAACCTGGCCCCGGGAAGCCTGTTCCTCGGAGGGGATGAAGAGGATGTCGCCGGCCATCACCTTGACGTTCATGGTCATGTCGGCCGCGCCGAACAGCCGCGACAGGTCGATGGGGATGACCGTGTAGTCGCCGGATGCGTCGCGCCGCAGCAGGCGGGCGGAGTTCCACTTGGCCAGCCGGGACGCCCCACCCGCCTGCGTCACGGCGCGGATCACGTCCATGTCCTTGGTGTACGGATGGAAGCCGGGGCTGGCCACATCTCCGAGCACCAGGAACTCCGAGTTGTTCTCGCCCCCGCCGAGGGAGGGAACGACGATGATGTCCCGCGGGCGCAGATACTGGTCGCTGGAGAAATCCATCTTCTCGAACATGGTCTTCACGTCGATCTTCAGGACCTGCCGCTCCAGGCCGCCGCCGGGGCGCAGTCGCAGGATCCGCACCTCGCTGCCGTTGGCCCGGACGGTCAGGCCGCCGCACTGCGTGATCGCTTCCGTGAGGGTCATCATGTCGTCGCTCTTCAGGGGGATGGCGCGCGGCTGGTCGACCTCGCCCATCACCTGGATGGCCCCCTCCACGAACTCGGACACCTCGACGTTCACCGTCGCGCTCTTGAAATAGGAATCCTCCAGGAGGCGCTCGATCTTCTCCGCGGCGCCGGCCACCGTCATCTCGCCGACGCCGACGCGGCCGATGTAGTCCAGGTCGATCGTCCCGTCGCCGGCCACGGCGTACGTCTTGCTCAGCTCTTTGTCCTCGGCCACGGTGACGCGAAGCCGGTCGCCGGGAATGATCTGGTGCTCGAAGCCCTTCTTGGAGACCGTGACGTCCTGGGCGCGGACGGGAAAAGCCGCCAGCGTGACCGCCGCCCACAGCAGAACTCGCATCGCAAACCGTATGCAGGTGAATCTCATCAGCAATCGCCCCGGAGCACAGTACCGCATCCCGCCGCCATTAGAAAGTATAAGTATAACTGAGAGTGACGCGGTGCTCGGTCAGGTCCTCGCTAAACAGGGTGGAGTGTTCCCAATCATACACATAGGCCAGCGACCTCGTGAGCTTGCGGGAAACCGCGCGCTCCCACGAGAGCTCCGGGCTAATCACCGTGACGTCCTCCGTCTCTCCGTCGCCCTCGATCGGCTTGTTGCGGGTGAAGGAAGCGTTGAAGGTGAAGTTCAGGTTGTAGATGAATAGGTCCCTCTTGGTAAACGCGTAATCGAGGCCCGTGACGTCGATCTTCTGCGTCGAGCCGAAGACCCCGGCCGCCTCCTTGTTGAGCGAGAGGGAGTGCTTCGCCGTGGAGCTCAACTCGTGGTCCAGCTTGATGTCGCCGGTCAGAGCGATCTCGTCGGTCTGATACTCCTGGGCGTACTTGTACGATACGCGGCCGCTGAGCCGGAGCGTCCGGCTCAAATCGATGCCGTCGTCGACCGCGAACGTGTGCGTCCACTGCCAGTCGATTGTATCGCCCTGGACGGTGGACTCCTCCAGCGCCAGGGTGTACGTGAAGTGCGGACGCTCCCAGACCTCCATCTCGAGGCCGATGGACTGCTTCTCGTCCCAGCCCTTGTACGAGTCCGGCTGGTTGATCAGGTCCTGCTTGTCGCGGTCGAACGTGTAGATCAGGCCAACCCGCTCGGTGAACTGCCAGTCGGCGCCCAGGGACCATGAATACGTGTCCTGGTCTCCCACCTTGAACTCTTCTTCCCGGTGCCGCTCCATCGACCCCCCCGCCCCGGCGCGAAGGGTCAGATCGTTCCTCTGCCACTCCAGGTCGGCCCCGTAGTCGGTGATGGTGTTGACATCGCGCTTCTTCTTGATGTCCGTCGGGACGTACGTGTCCTCCCTCGTCTCGGTGGTCGTTTCGCTGCCGGCGTTCAGCCTCAGCGTGTACCGGCCGAAGTTGAATTCCGTGTCCACGCGGCCGCGGCCGAACGGCTCGGACAGGGTGTCGAGATCGTCGCGCCGGGCGTGTTTCTCGATGCTGATCCCCGTGCTCAAGTCCAGCTTGGAGTCCTTGAAGATCGTGGTCGTCGAGGTGAGGTCGAAGGAGGCCACGGCATAGTAGTCCTCCATCTCCTTGGTGGTCTGGTCCGGCCGGACGCCGTCGACGTTCGTGGTGTAAATCAGGTCCAGCCCCGCCGTCGCCGCGAAGTCAAACGGGCCGATCCGGATGAACTGGGCGTTCGCCGCGGCTCCCGAGAGACAGAAGAAGGCGAGAACAAACAGACCTCGGAACCCAGCGCCGCGTCGCAAACGGAATGAAGGCCTTTCTCTAGTCGTGGGCAACCGATGCGCTCCGTTGGATCTGAATCAAATCGACCCTGCCGCCGCGGCCCGGGGTGCCGGAGGCTTCCCGGCCGCCACCCGGGGCGATCGGGACATTACTTGATGATCTTCTTGTTGTAGTAGTCCTTAACCGGAACCGTTCCGGAAAGCGTATCCGTTCCCGAGAAGTCGCCCGGCTCCCCCCATTGAACCACCTTGTTGTTCTCGAACACGATCCAGTAGTCCTTGTCGTATTCGTCCGCAAACGCGGCGGACGAGAAGATCGGGGCGATGTACTCCCACACGGACATCGTCTCGCCGTTCTCGTACTGCTTCGACGCCCGGATGGCAAAGGGCTGGCCCATGATCTTCGTGACCTGGTCCGGAGACATCCCCAGCTGAAGCTGGCTGATGCGGGCGCTCGGCGTCCGGGACACGCAGCCGGAGCAGAACACCGCGAGAAGGAGGGCGGCAACGAGAATCGCTTTCTTCACAAGCAGACTCCTTTCCATGCAATACGGGCCACAAAACGGTTTTCTCAGGTTTTGTATGCCAAAACGGTTTAGCACTGACAAGCCTACTGATAGCGCGCCGGCCGCTTTTTGTAAAACACCCGGCCCCAGCCCGGCAGGCCATCCCCTCCGTCCGGCGCGCGGATTGTCCGCAAGAGGGATTGACAGCATAAAACCGAACTAGTATATTAGCAGTATGGTTTTCATCTCCCCCCCATGGAAAGGATGCGCGACGTGAGCGCCGGCGGCAGGAAGAGCCCCGAGACCCGGCTGGTGCGAGGCCGGAACAAGCAGCGGCTGCTCTACCGGCAGCTCGCGGACGTCCTCCGGGGAGAGATCGCGGCGGGCCAGATCGGACCCGGCGCCATGCTGCCTTCCATGGACGACCTCGCGGCCCGGTACCGCCTGAACAAGGCCACCGTCCGCCAGGCGATCGCCGAGCTCACGGCCGCCGGCCTCGTCTACTCCGTCCCCGCGCGCGGCACCTTCGTCGCCGAGAAGGCAAGCGCCCGGCGGCCCGCGGCTTCATCCCGCTCCCTCTCCGTCGGCTGGGTCCTCAGCGTCGGCAAGGAAGGCAATACCGGCCGCTACCACACGGAGATCATGGACGCGGTCCAGTCCGCCCTGCGCGATATCCGCGGCCACCTGCTCATCATCAACGCCATCCACATGAACACCACCGAGCTCTGCCGCGCCATCGGCGACGCCCGGCTCGACGCGGTCATCCTCGTCGGCAGCTTCGACAAGGACACCGTCCGCCGCCTCGCCGGAAGCGAGCTGCCAACCGTCCTGATCGACGACACCTGCCGCGGCGCCCGGGTGGACTCGATCCTCGTCGACAACCGCGGCGGCGGCTACCAGGCCGTCGAGCATCTCGCCTCCCTCGGACACCGGCACATCGCCCTCGTCACCGGCCCCGCCGAACTGCAGGTCACCCGGGACCGCATGGAAGGGGCCCTCGAGGCGGCGCAGGAGGCCGGCATCGCCCCCTCGGCCGTGCAGATCGTCCACAGCGACTTCTCGCCCCGCGGCGGCCGCGCCGCCGCGGCGAAAATCCTCGCCATGAAACAGAGGCCCGGCGCCGTGTTTTTCTTCAACGACGAAATGGCGTCCGGCGCGCTCCAGGTCTTCCACGAGTCCGGCGGCCTGGAGATCCCCCGGGATCTTTCGATCGTCGGCTTCGACGACGTCCTCTGGGCCTCCCTGACCCACCCTCCGCTCACCACCGTCCGCGTGGAAAAGGAGCTGATGGGAACCGAGGCCGTTGAACGGCTCAGGAAGCGCATGGCCGGCCGCAACCACATCCCCGAAACCACCATCATCCCCACCCGTCTTGTTGTCAGAAATACGACCGCGACACCCATACAGAGAGGCCACAAATGACGTATTATACTGGCTACACCATGAGCACAAAACACGGGCTGATTTGGGCCGGCATCGTCGTTCTGTCGATGATCGCCGGGATCATGACCGCGCATGCGGGCGGGAACTGCATCGAGCTGAAGAACGGGTACTTCTGGGACCCGCTCACCACGAACTACTGGGTGCCTCACGGCTTCGCCTACCAGACGATCAACGGCAACGTGTTCGCCAACCAGACGGCCGAGCAGCTCGATTACGACATGCGCGAGATGCGCAAGATGCACGCCGACTCCCTGCGGGTGGACTTCACGTGGGGCAACATCGAGACCAACGACAACCAGTTCACCTGGACGATGACCGATTACATCGTGGCGAAGGCGGAGGAACTGGGCCTGCGGCTCTTCCCTCTGATCGGCTACCAGTACGCGCCCACGTGGGGCGACAGTTCCTGGAAGGCCGTCAACGTCAGCAACCAAACCACCGCCCTGCTCAACTACGAGCACCCCGACGCCCGGGCCGCGTACACCGACTTCCTCGCGCAGGTCACCGCGCGCTACAAGGACAGCAAGGCCATCGCCGGCTGGATCCTCGGCAACGAATATGCCTATTTCGATCTGTGGGAGGCGAACGACCCGCACCTGTTCGTCGGGTACGACACCAGCTACTCCCTGCCGTCGTTCCGCGCTTACCTGACCAACCTCTACGCGGGGAACATCTCCGCACTCAACGCCAACTGGGGCACCGCCTACGCGAACTTCGGCGCCGTGACCATGCCGACCAACTATCCCGGCTGGAACGATCCCAACAACGTGAACCTGCAGAACCGCAATTACCCCGCCTACCACGACCTGATCCAGTGGCGGAAGAAGAGCGTCGGCGACTTTGTGGCCCTCGGCTCCCTCGCGGTCAAGAACGCCGACACGAACCACCTTCGCAGCTACTCGATGGTCGGCGGCATCTACAGCGGCTTCGACGCGAACAACACGTGCGAGGACGCGAAAACCATCGTGGCGCGCTGCCTCGCGGCCGGCGCGGCACTAGATTTCTGGTCCATCAACAACTATGCCTGGGCCCTCGAGAACAACGAGCTTCGCACCGCGCAGTTCGGCATCACGAAGTACCAGGACCAGTCCGGTCTGCCGGTCCTCGTGACCGAAACAGGCCACAGCAGCACGGACAACCTCTTTCCCGGAGCCTCGCCCCGCCAGCCCCAGGCCCTCCCCGGCCAGGTGTGGGAAGCGCTGGTGGCCGGCGCGATCGGCGTGCACATCTTCACATGGAACGACCGGCCGATGCCGCAGGAACGCGAGCAGGGCTTCGGCATCGTCCAGCAAAGCCGCCTGATCAAGGACCCCGTTTTCTGGAACATCGCCGAGACGTTCCGGCGCATGGAGCAGGTGAACGTGCACAACCTTTTCGGCGCGTCGCGGAATCCCCCGCCGGACATCAACTTCTACTGGTCGAGCGACGCCGACATGGCCTGGGGCCGCGCCAACCAGGAGAACTGCATGCTGTGGGGCGGGCTGAAACGGCTGGGCTACGAACCGGCGTTCATCGACGAAGACGACCTGGATGCCGGCGCATACACCAACGCGCGAACGCTCCTGCTTTCACACGCCTTCATGATGCAGAGCAACCGCGTGCACGCCCTCACCAACGTGATCGCTGCCGGCGTGAACATTCATGCCAACGCCGCCCTGCCCGGCCGTTACAACCCCTACCATAAGGAGAACCCGGGCTGGGCCGCCGTCATTTCAAACATCTTCGGCCTCACCGTTTCCAGCGCCACGAACACCTGGCACGGCGGTATCTCCGGCAACTGGGATCAGCCCTACAGCGCCATCCAGCAGGTCTACGACATCACCCTGCCCCCCCTCTCCTCCGCCTATCCCTGGACGCACACGGTCTCCTGGATCAAGATGAACAACCTGTCCGCGAACTCCGGCACCACCGTCGTCCACACCACGGAGGGATCCGGCTACCCGACGCTGCAAATCAAAGGACACGGCGCGCAAGGCCGCGCCGCGATCAATCCGTGGACGCTCGGCGATACAACGATCGGCGGCGGCATGTGGTCGGTCAGCCCCTACAGCGACCACATGGTCTGGCAGATCCACTACGACTGGAACCGGGCGATCTATCGCTCGTGGTTCGGGATGATGCCGCAGGTCGACATCTCCGGCGCCGGCTACTTCTACGTCGTCCCCGATTACCGCACCTGCACGAACGGGAGCGTCCTGATCTCCCTCCTGAACGAGAGCACGAACCCGGTGACCGTCACCGTCACCGCGACCAACCTGATGAAGGGCAAGACCGTCGAACGGCTCAGCTCCGCCGGCGGCGTCCTGGAGACGAACTCTGACGGCGCGGTCAGCCTGACGTTCGCGGGCGACGAGTACATCCTCCTCTACGCCTACACGAACAACGAGTCGCTCGTGAACACAAGCCAGTACAAGGTATGGATCGCCGATGCGCCGTTCGCCTTCTGGCCGTTCGCCTCCGGCGACTTCGTGAGGGTCGGCTACGACACGCGCGGCGCCTCGCTGAACCTGCACCTCGCGCTGGAGCAGGTTGACGCTTCTTACACGCGGCGCGGCGAGACCAACGCGCTCTCCCTCTCCGGCACCGGCACGAACACGTTCCGGTTCATCGTCAACGACGCGGATCTCGACGACGCGACATACCGGTCCTCGCTCGAGGGCGGCCGGTACGTCCTGCACGCGTGGCTCGCGAACGGCTCGACGCCCGTCAGCCACACATACCTCCCCACCCGCCTTCTCTGGGGCGTGAAACCCGCCTCGCTCCCGGCGAGCATCGCCGCCAGCTCGAACTACAGCATCACGATGTCGTGGCAGGAACTCCCCTCCTACCTCAACCTCGAGCACCCCACGCCGCTCAGCCGCGCAGACACGTGGCCGTCCAAAGCCGACAACACCGAGGCGAACTACCTCGTCACCCTCGCCCTGCTCGCCAGCAACGGCGCGATCGCCGCGCGCGGCGACATCGGCACGAGCGAAGGCACCTCCAGCAACACCATCACGATCACGACGCCGAGTTCGCTGACCAACCCGCCCTACTCGTGGAAAGCCCTGCTCACCGCCGCCGGATCGAAGTTCGGCGGCGCGGTCCTCCAGAGCTTCGAAAACGCCGCACAGGGCGGGCAGGAAGTCTCCGGGTCCGGGCCGGAGCCGTGGCAGCTCCTCAGCTACGGCAACGGGACTGAGCTGTATCTCAACCGCGGCACCGACAACAACGCCAGCGAAGGCGTTCAGGGCAGCTGGCAGGCTTACCAAAGCCACACCGCCGGCGGCTACTCGGGCTACTACCTGCGCTACGTCTACTCGCAGGCCTTCGGCATCACCACCGCCCTGAGCAACATCCGCTTCTCGTTCGATTTCTACGAGGCCAGCGACTTGGACTGCGCCCTCGAGATGCACGTGAAGGACACCGGCGGCAACATCCTCAAGTGGACCAACATCTACACCGCGGGCAGCTGGCAGACGAACTCCGCCACGCTCAACCAGTTCAGCGGCTCCATCAACACCGCCGCCGTGAAGGAACTCGTCGTCGTCGTCGGCATGCTCCAGCCCAGCCAGACCTACGTCGGCCACATCGACAACATCCGGTTCACCGGCGCGGATGCCACGTACCGGCATGTCGGCGCGAGAATCTACGACATGATCGACGGCTTCGAGGACCGCGCCCAAGGAGCCGGCGGAAGTTTCACCGCCCCGTGGGCCGGATTCTTCTACGCCGATCCCGGCATGTCCGTCTTCTGGGTCGAGGGCGTCGATGCCGTGGCCGCCGCGGAAGGCTCGCAGAGCGCCTTCCTCCTCGGCCAGATCCTCTCCCCCGTCACCTACTCCGGCCACGGATTCGCCTACACGTACACCAACGCGTGGGCGCTCCCGCACAAGTCCACCTGGTCGAACATCACGTTCCAGTTCACGTACCGGGAAACGAACATGGTGACCGGCGATTTGCTCCTGAAGCTGGAAGACACCACCCAGGGCGGATACGAGTACCGCGTCGCCTACACCGGCGGCTGGCAGACCATCCGCGCCACGCTGAACAACTTCACCGTTTCAGCCTGGCCCGGCACCTTCAACTCGAACGCCGTCAGCAAGCTGGCCGTCATCCTCGACAGCAAGACCTTCAGCGGCATCTACTACGCGCGCTTCGACAACATCCGCTTCGAGGGCGCCGACGCCATGCTGGGCCTCGGGGCCTACACCGGCCTCACTGAGCGCGCCTGGTACATGAGCATCAACGACACTGAGCCCGGCACCGACACCGACGGCGACGGCATCCTCGACGCCTACGAGACCGATACCGGCACGTTCAACGGGCCGACCGACACCGGCACCGACCCGAACGATCCGGACTCGGACAACGACGGCATGAACGACGGCGATGAAGTTGTCGCGGGCACGAATCCAAACATTGAATCCGAGTGCTTCACAATGGAGGCCGTGTCGAACAGCACCTCCGGCTTCGTCGTGGAATGGTTCGCCCGCACCGGACGCGTGTATGGAGTCCACTATGCGGACAACAACGTGACAAACTCGTTCGGCCCGCTGGGGACATGGACCAACATCACGGTGCCGGCCAACGGCTGGACGAACGTCGAGGACACGACAGCCGGCGGCGCGCCGCTGCGGTTCTACCGCGTGACGGTGCGGCAGGGGCCGTAGACTTCCAAGGGCTGGACAATTTGTCGCCGATTTTTCCAACCCTTGGAAAAATCGGCGACCGTTCGAATCCTACAGCCACTCGTTCAGCAGGAAGCCCACGCCGATCCGCCGGTCGTGGTGCGCGTAGTCGAGGAGCACTTCCCCGTAGCCGTCGAAGTACTGGATGTACCCCTTGATGCGCTTCGTGAGCGGGAAGGTGTAGTCGAGCTGGATCGTGGAACGGTTCTCCTCGGTCTCCAGGTTGTTCCGGAACATCATCGCGACTTCCTGCGTCCGGAATTTGTACGCCGCGCGGAACTCCCCGTAACCAAGATACTCGTCAATGTCCGGGTTGTTGTCGTCCTCTTCGTTTTCAGGAATCCGGTACCACGGCTTCAAGGAACACGCGAAACGGTCGCGCTCAAAAAAGAAATTCGCATACAGGCGATTCCAGCTTCGGGAATACACGTCCGAGCCGCGGCCGTTCGACTGATGGACGGCGCCGAGTTGGATCATTCGCCCGTGCAGGCCAAGGAAATCATAGTCGGTATCCTTGCGGAGGAAGAACTCCGGCTCGTAGTTCGTGTCGCGGAAGGGCGAGGAATCCTCGCGGTCATACGCCTGCCAAACGGAGATCTGCGTGTAGGCAAAGCAGAGGTCGCCGAAGCCGCCGAACGCATCATTCCAGACGGGCACCATGAAGCTGATCTGGAATTTGATTTCGACGTCCTGCATATTGTTCGACGTGATGCCCGCTGCCTCGAGCGGCTCCTGGTTGATGTCGTTGTTGTACGCGACGGGCAGGACGTATATCGGCCGGTACGGCAGGATCGCCCACGGCGAAGAACTGGCCGTCTCGGACTCCAAAGCAATGCGCTGAGACAACACCCCTTCTTCCGGTGGCGGCGCCTCGGTTTGCGCGGACACCGGAAACACAACCGACGCGCACAGTAACGCGATCACGATCGACAGATACGTTCGGCTCATCTTGGCCTCCATGTTTTGAACGACCTACGGCACTTGCCTCAGCGAAACATCGTCCACGAGCGCCGCCCCGGCGGCGTTGTCGGGCCCCTGCCGGATCAGCACGACGACGCGGGTCCATGCGGCGCCCTTGGGCGCGGCCGTCGGGCCGGTGCTGATGAAGACGTACTTCTTCGACGGGCTCTTGGCGTCCATCTTGACGGGCGACTCGAATGTCGCGAGCCGGGTCGAGCGATCGGCCGCGAAATACTCCAGCTTCACCCAGCAGACGTTGTCGCCCGCGAGGTGGTCGTCCGAGTGTTGGCGGATGTACGCGGACGCCTCGTAGTGGTTCCCCTCCTGCGCCGGGACATCCTGGTAGATGCCGGAGTGATTCTCTTCGTTCTTGAACCCGCCCCACATTTTGGCGTTCCACGACTTGGTACGCGGCGTGATGCCCACGCAGGAAGCATTGTTGAACACGATCCAATTCGTGGACGACGGATCGCCCGCCCATTCCTCGAAGCTCGGATCGGCGAGAAGATTGGGCGCAGGCTGGGCCAAGCCCGTCGACGCGCCGAAGCAGAGGCAGACCAGGACGAGGGACGCGGCGTATTTCATGGGGACGGAGTGTGCCGCAAAAAGCGTGGAAAGTCATCCGGCAATACGCTAGATGTCGTGAGGCACGGAGGGGTGGCAGAGTGGACTATTGCACCGGTCTTGAAAACCGGAGGTCGATTTATCGACCCGTGAGTTCGAATCTCACCCCCTCCGCCAGTCACTTCTGCCTGCGATCCGCTTCACCCATCTCCCACCCACCGCCCAGCGACTTGTAGAGCTGGACGATGATCAGGAGCTGGTTGAGCTGCGTCTGCGCGAGCTGGTTCTGCGCCGGGAAAAGCTGCTGCTGCGCCTCGAGGACCTCGTAGTAGTCCGACTTGCCCGCGATGTAGCGTTCGGTCGAGACCTTGACCGCAGTCTGCAGCGAGCTGACCGTGAGGTCGAGCTGCTCGCGCACGCTGTTGAACTTATCGCGCGAAACAAGCGCGGCGGCGACTTCCTGGAAGGCGTTCAGCACCGTCTGTTCATAGGCGATCCTTGCCTCGTCCCTCGCGGCCCTGGCTTCCTGGTACTGCGCCGTCAGCTTGCCGCCCTCGAACAGCGGGCCCGTCGCGGCCCCGCCCGCGCTCCACGCCGTTTCGCTGTCGGATGCGAACGCGTTGAGGTCGGGGCTCACCTTCCCGTACATGCCCGTCAGGTCGAACTTCGGAAGGAACTCCGCCTGCGCCACGCCGAGCATCGCGTTCGCGGCGCGCAGGGCTTCCTCCGCCTGGCGTATGTCCGGCCGGCGCTCAAGCAGCGAGGACGGGATCCCGGCGGGCACGTCCGGGGGCATGCGCTCGTCCAGCAGCTTCGAGCTGCGCGCGACCGGCCCCGGCTGCCGGCCGAGGAGCACGTTGATCTGGTTTTCCTTAATCGCAATCTGCCGTTCGAACTCGGGAACGTACGCGGCCGTGTTGGCCAGCGACGCCTGGGCGCGCGAGGTCTCGAGCTCGGACGCGATCCCGCCCCGGAACCGCTCCGTGAAGATCCGAAGGCTCTCGCCGAACGAGTTCGTCGTCTGCTTCGCGATGTCGAGCTGGAGATCCAGCGCGAGCAGCTCGAAGTAGGACTGCGCCACGCCGGCGACGAGCGAGATCACCACGCCGCGCCGCGCCTCCTCGGTCGCCAGGTACCTGGCCATGTCGGCTTCGTGCAGCCGTCGGAGCTGGCCCCAGAGGTCCACCTCCCACCCCGCGGTCAGCGCGGCGGAGGAGCTGTTCATGATGTCGAGATTCGGATTCGTCGCGCCCGGGGTCAGCGCGCGTTCGGCGCTGTACTGGTAGCCGACGCGCGGGAACAGGTCCCCGCGGGACTGCGCGGCGACCGCGCGCGCCTGCTCGAGCCGGCTGATGGCCATGCGCAGGTCGTAGTTCGCGGCCAGCGCGTCGCGGATCAGGGCATCCAGTTCGGGGTCCTTGTAGACCTCCCACCACGGAAGGTCCGCCAGCGACTTCTCCGACACGGGCGTTGGTTGGTCGCGGAACGTGGACGGCGAATCGACCGCCGGCCGGACGTAGTTCGGGCCGATTGCGCAACCGGAGAGAAGAAGAGCAGCAAGGGCAAGAGCACCGAACCCACCCCGGCCTGCGGCCACTCCTCCCAAGGGAGGGGATTGTGTCAACTCGATCCCCTCCCTCGGAGGGGACACAGGGGTGGGTTTCTTGATCGCGCTATTCATGTTTCGCCTCTTCTTCTTTCCCATCCTTCGCACCGCCCGAAATCTTCTCGATGAAATAGAACGTCACCGGGACCAGGAAGATCGCGATGAAGGTCGCCGTCAGCATGCCGCCGATCACGGCCGTGCCCATGATCTGGCGCGAGATCGCGCCCGAGCCCGTCGCGATCGCCAGCGGCACGCAGCCGAAGATGAACGCGAACGAGGTCATCAGGATCGGCCGCAGGCGGATCTTCGCCCCCTCGAGCGCGGCGTCCACGAGCGACTTCCCCTGCTCCAGCTGCATGCGCGCGAACTCGACGATGAGGATCGCGTTCTTGGCCGCGAGGCCGATGAGCATGATCAGGCCGATCTGCGCGTAGATGTTCAGGTCCATCTTCCGGATCATCAGGAATGCGAACGCGCCGAAGACGGCGATCGGCGTCCCGAGCAGGACGCTGAACGGCAGGGACCAGCTCTCGTACAACGCCGCGAGAATGAGGAACACGAAGACCAGCGAAAGCCCGAAGATCAGGCTCGCGGGCACGCCCTCCTGCGCGACCTTCTCCTGGTAGGACATGCCGCTGTAGTCGTAGCCCATCTCCGGCGGCATCGTTTCCGCGAACACTTCCTCGAGCGCCTTCATCGCCTGCGCGGAACTGTAGCCCGACGCGGCCGAGGCGTTGATCTGGGCGCTGCGGTAGAGGTTGTAGCGCATGGTGAACTCGGGGCCGGACTGCGGCTCGTCCCGGATCAGCGCGGAAAGCGGGACCATGTCGCCGTTGGAGTTGCGCACGTAGAACTGGCCGAGGTTGTCGATGCGCGTCCGGTAGTCGCCTTCCGCCTGCAGAAACACCTGCCACTGGCGGCCGAAGCGGTTGAAGTAGTTCAGGAAATAGCCGCCCATGAAGGTCTGCAGCGTCATGTAGACGTCGCCCAGGTTCACGCCCTGCGCGAGCGTCTTCTCCCGGTCGACCTGCACGAAGACCTGCGGGACCGACGGGATGAACGTCGTGGAAACCTGCGTCAGCTCCGGCCGCTTCTGCGCCGCGGCGATGAACCGATTGACGTTCGTCGCGAGGAAGGCGATGTCCTTGCCGGCCCGGTCCTCGAGGATGAACGTCGCGCCGCCGGAGGTCCCGACGCCCGGGATGGCGGGCGGGGAGAAGGGAAACGCGATCGCCGCCGGGATCTGCTGCATCTGGCGGTAGAGCTTGAAGAGGATGACCTTGTACTTCTCCTCAAACGACGTGCGCTCCTTCCAGTCCTTCAGCGTGACGAAGAAGCACGCGTTGTACGTGCACAGCACGCTGTTCAGCAGGTTGTAGCCCGTGACGGTGGTATAGTACTCCACGCCCGGCAGCTTCTCGAGAATCCCCTCGATCTGCCGGCAGACCTCGTCCGTGCGCTGGAGCGACGCGGCGTTCGGGAGCTGGACGTGGATGAAAAAGTAGCCCTGGTCCTCCTCCGGGACGAAGCCGCCCGGCAGCTTCGACCCAAGCGACGCGGCGAGGCCGGCGAAGATCGCGAGGAACGCGAGGCTGAACAGGGTCTTCCGGATCAGCCGCCCGCACGTGTTCACGTAGCCGTTCGTCGCGCGGGTGAACATGCGGTTGAAGCCGCCGAAGAACCGCGCCAGCGGTCCCTGCGCCTCCTGCTTCGGGCGCAGAAGGAGCGAGGCGAGCGCCGGGCTCAACGTCAGCGCGTTGAACGCGGAGATCAGCACCGAAATCGCGGTCGTGACCGCGAACTGCTGGTAGAGCTTGCCCGTAATGCCCGGGATGAACACCGTCGGCACGAACACCGCCGCGAGGATAAGCGCGATGGCGACAACGGGGCCGGAGACTTCCTCCATCGCCTTCAAGGTCGCGTCCTTGGGCGAGAGGCCCTTCTCGATGTGCGTCTCCACGGCCTCGACGACGACGATGGCGTCGTCGACGACCAGCCCGATGGCGAGCACGAGGCCGAATAGCGAGAGCGTGTTGATCGAGAACCCGAGCATCGGGAAGAACGCGAACGTTCCGATGAGCGAGACCGGCACGGCGAGCAGCGGGATCAGCGTGGTACGCCACTTCTGGAGGAACAGAAAGACCACCAACAGCACCAGCAGGATCGCCTCCTCGAACGTTTTGATCACTTCATGGATCGACTCCTTGACGAAGTCGGTGCTGTCGTAGGCGATAACGTAATCCATGCCCTGGGGGAACTTGGCCTTGGATTCGTTGAGGTAGGCCTTGATCTGGTCATCGTCCTGGATGGAAAAGAGGTCGTCCGCAAAACGTCTGCCGTC
>CAYQYB010000032.1:0-16650 GCA_964421535.1 uncultured Verrucomicrobiota bacterium
GTGTTGATGAGCATCACGCCCTGCTTCATCTGACGCACGGCCTCGGCGTTGATCAGGTGGCAGGTCTCCGGCATCAGCGGGCAGTGCAGCGTGATGATGTCCGACTGCGCGTAGAGCTCAGGCAGCTTCACGTAACGCCCGCCCAGTTTCTCGACCTCGGGGTTGGGGTGGACGTCGTGGGCGAGGACACAGCACCCGAAGCCCGACATGATCTTCGCCACGATGGATCCGATCTTGCCGGTGCCGATGACGCCCACCGTGTGGCCGTGCAGGTCGAAGCCCAGCAGGCCGTCGAGCGAGAAGTTGCCCTCGCGGACGCGCGTGTAGGCCTTGTTGATCTTGCGGTTCAGGGCAAGCATCAGGCCGACCGAGTGTTCCGCGACGGCGTGCGGCGAATAGGCCGGCACGCGAACGACAGTCAGGCCGAAGCGCCGGGCGGCCGCGAGGTCCACGTTGTTGAACCCGGCGCACCGCAGCGCGATCAGCCGTGTGCCTCCCGCGGCCAGCGCCTCCATCACGGGCGCCGTGAGCTGGTCGTTGACGAACGCGCAGATGGCGGGGAAGCGGGACGCAAGAGACGCCGTCTGCTCCGTGAGGCGCGGCTCGAGGAAATGAAGTTCATGCTGCTTCTTCCGGTTTGCGGCCTTGAGGAAGAGCTCGTCGTACGATTTCGTGCTGAACACCGCGATTTTCATGCTTCAAGGTAACACAACGCGGAAGGTTTTCCACGCGGGTGGCCGCAACTTGGAACTTCAAACCTGGAACATGGAACTGCCTTACGGCCGCCAGAGGTACATCAGCCGCGGCGTGGCAGCGTCCCAAAGCCCGGAGCGGGACAGGTTGAGAGGGGACTTGATCTCGGACAGCAGTTCGAAAAAATCGGGTCGGCGTTCGTAGCGCACGATCTTGACGGTGGTTTCCCCGAGCAGTTCGGGGAGCTTGGCCACCGCGTCTTCCCAGTAGCCGATCTGGTCGATCAGCTTGTTCTCCAGCGCGACCTGGGCTGTGAAGATCCGGCCGTCGGCGATCGCTTTCAGGCTTTCTGTTTCGACGCCGCGGTTCGTCTGCACGATCGTGAAGAACTGCTGGTACATCGAGTCGATCATGACCTGCAGCTGCGCGACCTGCTCGGGCGAGACGTCGCGGAACGGGTTCAGCAGATCCTTGTTCGTGCCGGACTTGATCGTCACGTCGGTCAGCCCGATCTTGTCGCTCATCCCTTTCCAGTTGAGCGTCTGCATGATCACGCCGATGGAGCCGAGGATCGACGTGGGTTCGGCGACGATCCAGTCGGCGGGCGCGGAAACGTAGTAGCCGCCCGAGGCCGCCATGCTCCGGACGAAGACGACGATCTTGCGGCCTTCCAGGCTCCGCTTGAAGTTCTCGAGCGCGGTGTAGATTTCGTCGCACGAGGTCAGGTCGCCGCCGGGGGAATCCACTTCGAGCAGGATGGCCATGACGCTCGTGTCGTTCATCGCCGCGCGGATCTGACGGAGGATCGCTTCGATGCGGTCGTACCGGATGCCGAACAGGCTTTGTTCGCTCTCCCGGAAGATCGCGCCTTCAATCGTGATCCGGACGGCCTTCACGTCGCCCGAGCCGTAGGACCATTTCTCCGTGAAGGTCGGGTACTCGTCCTCCGCCTGGCCGCTGATGGTGGTTCCTGTTTTCGCCGCAAGCCCGACGAAGAGCCCCATGTTGACGACCATGCTGATGAAAAGAAAAATGCCGAGCACGGAAATCGATATCCAGAATCCTGCGTGCGAGCATTTGCGGGACTGCTCTGAAGGTAGGGGCGGTATCATGGGGGTAGAGTACCCGGGCACGAGGCGTTTTTCAATGGAATCGTACTCGTCCTCGTCGTCGTCCTCGCACTCGAATTCCGAGGACGAGGACGAGATCGACGACGAGTACGAGGCTATTTCGCCAACCCCATCACGTACTCCAGCACCTTCTTCCAAGGCTCGGAAACCGGGCCGTCCTTGTCGATCAGCTGGATCGCGATTTCCTTACCGCCGGCGATCTTCACGATCAGCGTGCCGGCCTTCGGGAAGGCCTGGGTCGCGACGCTGTCCTTCGTTGCCTCGCTCAGCAGGTTCCAGAGTTCGCGCGTCTGCTCGCGGAACAGGCGGCCGGCGAGGGTGCTGCCGATCCATATCTCGCCGTTTTCCGCGATGCGGATGGTCTGGTCGGCCGTCTTCAGCTCGATCGTGAACGGCTTGATCGGTTCGTCGGGCTTCGCGACCGACGCGTCCGCGTCCAAGGCCTCCTCCCTCGACGCTATTCCCCCCACCGGTGCGGGCGCGAGCAGTTTCGCGCCGCGGCCGAAGAACCCCGTCTTGGCTGCGGGAGCGTTCATGGCCAGCGCGCCCTCGCTGCCGAAGACGCCTTCGTAGGAGACTCCGTCGGGCATCTCGACCGGCACCTGCACCGTGCGGGGCTTGCCGTCTTCGTTGACGACCTTCTCTTCCACGGCGACGAACGATGTGTACTTCGACATCAAGCGGTACTTCAGCGCAAGTTCAGTGATCGCCTTCTCGACGTCCGCGTTGCGGCCGCCGTACTCCTCGGTTTCGAGTTCGCGGATCCGCGAGCGCGCCCAGAGCGGGGCCAGCGCGCCGTTCTCGGAAACGGCGTCCGCAAGTTTCACGGGCACGGGGTAGGAAACGTCTTTGCCGGCGATCTTTCCGTGGACGGTCACCGTGGCTTCACCCGCCTGGTTGTACCGGCCGAGGACGAAGATCGGCTGGCCGGCGAACAGGTCCCGGATGCGCGCGGGGTAGAGGTCCTCGACCGCCCGCCCGGCCCAGTCGACGCGGATGTTCGTCAGCAGGGGATTGCGGACGCGCTCGTAGAACTGGTTCACGGCCTCGTCCGGCTTCTCGTTCAGCAGGACGTATTTCACGTCGCCGCGGCCGACCTCGGCCATCCGCTCGAGCAGGTAGCGGTTCACGGACGAGCCGACGCCGAACGAGAACAGGCGCGTGTTCTCGCCGAGCTTCTCGCGGATCGCGCTCAGAATTTCCGTTTCGTTCCCGATGTATCCGTCGGTCATGAAGCAGACGATGCGGAGGCGATTGTCGCGCACCGGGTAGTCGAGCGCCGCCTTGATCCCCTCGATCATCATCGTGCCGCCTTCGCCCTCGAGGCCGTTGATGTACGACAGCCCGCGGCGGATGTTCTCCTTCGTCGCGGGGAGCGGCTCCGCGGAGAAGGGGGAGGCCGCCTCCGAGAAACGGATGATCTGGAACGTGTCGTTCGGATTCATGTTCTGGAGCGCGTAGCGCACCGCTTTCTTGGACAGCGAAATCGGCTCGCCGGACATCGAGCCCGAGCAGTCCATCACGAACACCATTTCCTTGGGCGTGATCTCCTCGGCGGCCGGTTGCTCCGGCGGCTGGAACATCAGCATGAAGTAGCCGCCGAGGTCGGCCTTGTGCGTGAGCAGCGCCATTTCGGGTTTCGCGCCTGCGACCTTGTAACGGATCACGAAGTCCTTGTTCGGGATCGCGTCGTTGGGGTTGAGTTTGATCTCGCAGGGGCCGCTGACGATGCCGGCGTCATCCGGGGCGGGGCTGACGCTGACCTGGTGCGAAGGGAATTCCAGGTGCTTGATCGGCAGTCCGGCGTTCAGTTTCACGGTCACGCTGATGTCATGCCCGTTGCGCTCGCCGGGCTTCAGGACCGGCGGGGTGATCTTCGAGGCGTCCGGAACTTTGTCGGTATCGGGCGACCAACCGCCGGCCTGCTTTCCGGTCGGCGTGCCGGGAATGAAGCGCGGTCCGACGACCATGGGAAACACGAATTCGTAGCCGCCTTTCTCGTATGTAAGTACTTCGTCATAAGTTATTTCCACAAGAATGTCATTGCCAGGCATGATGTTGGCGACGGATTGGCTGAAGATGTTGGGGCGCTCCTGTTCGAGGAGCGCGGCGGTCTTGCCCGCGTCGCGCGCCTCTTCGTAGATCCTCCGCGCCTCCTCGCGCTTCTTGATGTCGCCCTTGATCACGCGGTCGCCGATCCGGATCTGCATGTCGTTCACGGCCGCGTTCTGCGGGAGGGGGAAGACGTAGACCGCTTCGATGGGATCCTCGTACGGATTCGTGAACGTTTGAACGACCTTCACGCGCGTGACGAATCCGCTGATCTCCGCGTTGACCTCGGTGTGCTTGAGCGGCAAGTCGACGGGCTTTTCGCCCTTCTTCACGACGACTTCCATCGTCCCCTGGGTGGGAACGTCCTCCTTGGCGGAGGCGTTGACGCAGAACGCGAGCAGCGCGGACAGAGCGATCGAGACAAATCGGGCCTTCATGGTGCGACTCCTTTCGCCGGCTCGGCCGGCAGTACAACGGTGCAGTGAAACGATTTTGTGGATAGCGCGGGTGCTTCGATCGAAAGCGCGACGCTGTGCTCGTCCTGAGTGGAAATGCGAACTGCGTCATCGGTCGCGCTGACGCTCCAGTTCGTCGTGCCGAAGGAGCGCGTGATCCGAGCCGTGGCGATATTCGGCGAGGCGTTGATGATCTGCACGGAGTATTGCCGCGCCGTCATGCCATCGTCTTTCTTGAGTCTCTGCACGGCCGGGTCGAGCTCCACCAGGGCCGGGTGGACGGTGACGGTCACGTCAGCCGGCGCCGAAACGGACCACTCCGTTGGCGCCGCCGCGGGCGCCGTGGCGAAGCCTCGAACTGCCTTCATCGCGACGGCGGAGCGTTTGAGGGCGAACCCGCCGTCGGCAGACGGTTTCGGCGCGGCCATCGCCAGTTGGCCGCCCACCGAGTCAAGCTTGGCTTCGGCGATCTCCTCTCCGGCAACCAGCGCCTCGACGGCCGGCTCGTTCGCATCCTTGTCCGCAATGTCTGAGGCCGTGGGAAGGTTTGCGTTCTCGGCCGGCGTCTCCTCTTTCATGGCCATTTGGACGGCGGGGGCCGCTGCTTCCCTGGTCATCGCGAGCTGTGACGGTTGCCTGGCGAGAGGGCCGGCGAGGAAGATCACCAGCAGGAGAGCCGCCGCGGCGGCCGTGCCGGCCAGCCAGCCGAGGCGCGGCAGGAAGACCGTCTTCGGCTCCGGTTCGCTGCGGACCTGCCGCAGGGTTTCCGCGATGAGCTGTTCGGACGCGCGGGCGTCGCCGCGCAGGAGATCGAGCGACGCGAACTTCTGTTTCAGCGCATCGGCGCGGTTGCGGCATTCGGCGCATTCGGCGAGATGCGCATTCACGGCGTAGGCTTGCGCGTCGGTGCAGAGCTTGAACCGGGCGTCGAGAATCTGGCGGTCTGCAAGGTGGTTGTTCATGCGGCACCTTCCTTCGCGGCGTCCGGGAGAAGCCGCGCGAGGGTTTCCAGCGCGCGGGACATCTGCTTCTTCACCGTGCCCACGGAACAGCCGAGCGACTGCGCGGCTTCGGGATAGCTGAGTCCTTCGAAGTAGGTCAGGACGACGGTCGCCCGCTGCCGCGGAGGCAGCGACTCGAGCGCCTTGCGGACTTGTGTCTGCCGGTCGCTCCGCGCGGCAGATTCGGAGGGCGTCGGGTTCGGGTCGACGATCTGTTTCTCGTCCTCTTCCAGCGAGACGAACCAGCGTGACCGGCGGCGAAGGCTGTCGATGGCGAGGTGGGTGGCGATCGCGTAGAGCCAGGGCTTGAAGCGGCTGCCGGCGCGGAAGCTCCCGGCCTTGCGGTGGACGCGGACGAAGGTTTCCTGAAACACGTCCTCGGCCTGCTGCCGCTGCATGCACAGGCGCACCAGGTAGCCGAGCAGGGAGTCCGCGTGCCGGCGGACGAGTCCCGCCAGGGCAGTCTGGTCTCCTTGCTGGTACGCGTTCATGAGAGCCTCGTCACTCGTTTCCATGGGATTCATTTCCCCGTTCTGTAGGCTGTTACGCATGAGCGTGCCCGGCGGTTGACCGGAAAGTACGAAAAAAGGAACGGAAGATAACGAAGAAAACGAAGGCCTCTGTTAATTCTTCGTTCCCTTTGTTACCTTCTGTTCAAGAAGTTTCATGCATATCGCATATTACATCAGCTCCCACGGCTACGGGCACGGCGTGCGCTCGTGCGACATCATCCGGGCGATCAACCGCCTGTATCCGGACGCGCGCGTCACGATCACGACCGACATGCCGCCGGCGTTTCTGCAGAGCCGGCTCGGGTCCGGCCGGAACGCGATCCGCCCCGGCAGTTTCGACGTCGGCATGGTGCAGCTCGATTCAATCCGGGTGGACGTTCCCGCGACGCTGGAGAAAGTGAAATCGCTTTACGCCCGCAAGAAGGAGCTGATCCGTTCCGAGGCGGCGTTTATGCGGAATGAGGGGGTTACCGTCGTGGTTGTGGATATTGCCGCGCTTCCGGCCGAAGCGGCGAAAGCGGCGGGCCTGCCGGTCGTCGCGGTCGGCAATTTCGCATGGGATTGGATCTACGGCGAGTTCGCGGAGACGAATCCCGAATGGCTCCCGCTGATCCGCGAGTTCGAACGGGGTTATGGCATGGTTGATCTTCTGCTGCGCCTGCCGTTCGCCGAACCGATGAAGGCATTTCCGAAGATTGAAGACATCCCGCTGGTTGCTGCAGCGGGCCGAAACCGGCGCGGGGAGATCGCGCGGCTGACGGGCTGTGATCCAAAGAAGAAGTGGGTGCTTCTTTCGTTCACTTCGCTGGACTGGGACGAGCGGGCGCTGAACGAAACAGAGCGGCTTGCGGATTACGAGTTCTTCACGGTCAAGCCGCTGGAGTGGCGGAGAAAGAACATCCACGCGATCGATCGGAAACTGATTCCGTTTTCGGACGTGCTTGCGTCCGCGGACATCGTGATTTCGAAGCCGGGCTTCGGGCTGATGTCGGAGTGCGTCCTGAACCGGAAGCCTCTGGTCTATGCCGACCGTTCGGATTTCCGCGAGTATCACGTGCTGGTGGAGGGGATTCGCCGGTACCTGAAGAACGTGCATATTCCCGCGGTGCGGCTGTATCGCGGGGAGTTCGGCGAGGCGCTGGAAGCGATCTGGAAACAGCCGGAGCCGAAGGAGTCGCTCGCGGCCGGGGGCGACGAGGTTGCGGCGCGCAGAATTGCGGGATAACCCACCCCTGTCACGCTGGCGCGTGACATCCCCTCCGGAGGAGGGGAACGACAAGAGATGATCCCCTCCTTTGGAGGGGTGGCCGACTTGTCCGCCGGAGCCTTCGCGAAGGCGGAAGGCCGGGGTGGGTTTTGTCTACTGCTCCACTTCCTGCAGGTTCTTGTCCTGGTCGGCGCGGATCTGGCGAATCTGCTGGCCAGCTCTCCGGCCGTCTTCCAGTGCGTTGCGCTGACTCATGGTGTCGACGACATCCTGGATGGCCGATTTCTGCCCCTCGCTCGTCTTTGGTTCCTCGGCCGACGGAGTCTGAACGTTCACGTCGCATCCAAGCAGCAGCGCGGCCGCAAAGCACATCAGGAGTATTCTCATGTTGCCGTCACCCTCCGCGTCTACGGCTTCACCTTAACACGATAGTAGCGGTTTGTCGTGCTCTCAGGAATGGACTCGACCGTTTCCGCCTGGTTGGAGAGGGCGGTCAGGAAGCTGGCCGGCTGCCACCCGGCGCCGCTCAGGTCGCTCGCCCGCTCAACCCAGTAGTTGATGTTGGCTTTGCTGGGCCACTCGATCTCCGCATTGCCGCCATTCATGTTGATGTAGACCTCGAGGAAGTCGTTGTTGTCGTTGGCCGCGGTATTGGCCTGCATCTCGTCGTAGTTCGACATGCGGTCGCCGTCGCGGTCGCCCGCGGCGCCGTTGGTGCCGAGCGCGCTGTTCGGGTCGAGGCCGTTCTGGATTTCCCACCAGTTCGCCATGCCGTCGCCGTCGTTGTCCCACTGGCTGTAGGTGGAGCCGTAGTACTTGCCCTCGGCGTCCTTCGGGTACGTGGCGGTCGTGTCGATCAGCTTGAGGTACTGGATCTGCCACTCGTTGCTGGACCAGGCGCTGCCGTTGAGCGAGACGTAGAAGTTCGTCTTGATGTTGGAGCCCAGCAGCCCGGGGGCGTCCCAGATCAGCTTCGTGGGATCGCTGCCCAGCAGGTTGACGACGTTGTAGTACTTGCCGTCCTGGATGCCGAACAGCGCCGCGTCGAGCTGGTAGACGTTGCCGCGGGTTTCCGAAGCCTGGCAGTCGTTGTTGACGAAGACGAAGACGACATCCTGCGTTGCGGCGCTCACATACGGCGCTTCGTACTTGGCGACCGCGAAGATGCTCTCGTCCTTGCCGCCCGACGTGGTCAGGAGGAAGTAGTCGTTCTGGCTCTGAAGGGCAGGGGAGTTCTTGCGGGCCTTGGAGATTTTCCCGTAGCCGTCCCGCAGGTTCGACATCCACGTCGCGCCTTGCGACCAGATGCTGGTCATGCAGTTGTAGCGCTTGAAGTTGACGATGGACTTGCCGAAGTTCGACTCGTAGTAGGTGAAGTTGTTCTTCGCGTCGATCTCGCTGCCGCGGTTGTACGTCGCGTAGTGGTTCTGCGCGCCCGCCTCCTGCCCGTACATGATCATGGGGACGCCGGCCACCGCGGCCAGGCACGCGTAGGCGTTCATGAGGCTGGGCTGGTGGTACGTCGAATAGATGTCGTCGTGCGACGTCAGGTTGAGCAGGAGCGGGACGTTCCGGAAAGCCAGCTTCCGGTTGTCCAGCTGGGTCTGCGTGGGCGACGTGGTTCGGTTGGGCGTGCCCGTGCTTGCCGATCCGCCCCTGTACTGGGCGAAGAAGTTGTCGCGCCAGTAGTACACCAGGTTCTCGTTCAGGATGTCAAAGTGCCGCGCGGAACGGTAGCCGACGCCGTGGTGCTTGTTCGTCACGGTGCCTTCGATGACTTCGCGGTAGCCGTCGAGCGACTCGGCCATGAAAAGGAAGTCCCACTTCACGCTGCGGGTCTTGTTGATGGTGTACTCCCAGAACTCGGACGGCAGCCCCTGCGCGAAGTCGCAGCGCAGGCCGTCGATGCCCTTCGCGGACTCGCTCTTCGGCGTGCCCTGCGGGTGGCCGGTCTTCTCGAGCCAGTAGATCGGATAGTAGGCGAAGTACTGCCAGAGCTGCTTCGTGGCGTTGGAGAGCGGCTGGAGCTTGTCGTATTCAAAGAGGTACCGGTTGTACCACTCGCTGGACCACGACCAGTTCGTGTCGATCGGCGCCTGCTGGACCAGGCAATCGTACGTGCCGAAGTGGAAGTCGGCGGCATCGTACCACTTGCCGAAGTCGATGCGGTCCGGGGCCGGGGCGATGTCTTTCGTGGACATGCTTCCGTAGTAGGTGGCCATCTGACCGTAGTTGTTGAGCTTGGAGTACCAGCCGGGGGACACGTCGCGGATGTACGCGGTGTTCGTCGCGAACCCGAACATGTCCACGGCGGGCTGGCCGGCTTCGCAGTCCCACGCGCTGTGGTTGAACGTGCCGTCGAGCATCACGCCGACGCCGACACCGTCCATCGCCTGGACGAAGTTGGTGAACTCGTTCATCGCCTGGTCCTCGGTGGAGGGGTCGCCGAGCACGGAGTTGACCTTCCAGTAATTGCGCACGGCGTACGGGCTGCCCGGATCGTAGTAGGTGCCGGTGATCGGGTCGATCTCGCGGCCCTCGGAGCCGATCGGGTGGATGGGCTGCAGCCAGATCATGTTGACGCCCAGGTTTCTCAGCACGTTGGTGCTGATGCGGTCAGGCCGGTCGGTGTTGACCTTGTACATGTCCTCGAACGTGCTGCGCCCGAAGAAGTCCGCGTTGGTGGCCTCGGCGAACAGCGGGTTCATCTCGTACATCACGTTCTGCAGGGCCTTCTTCGGCGACACGACGATCGCGCAGTCGCGGCGCAGGCCGTTGTCCGTGTAGTAGTAATAGCCCGAGCCGTTGATCCTGTAGCGCGCGTTGATGCGATACGCGCCGCACTTGTTGATCGGGATCGTGGCGGAGTAGTAGCCGTTCACATCCGGCCCGGTCATCGGGTAGGCGCGGTAGTACGTTGTCGCGCTGGCGGTCGTGACCGAGTCGGGGTCCTCGTCGCCCGGCATCACGGCGAAATCGCGCCGGTTCAGGTTCGAGAAGAGCTCGACGTCGGAGACCGTGTTGCCGGTCCCGGCGTTCGGCTTGAAGCGGACGGTGATCTCCTCCTCCTCGCCGGCCAGTTCGTTCAGGAAGAAGCGGATCAGGCCGTAATTGGCGTCGTTGGTGACGTTGTCCGTGACCGTGTACAGCTCGGGCTGGCCGGCGTCGAAGTATCCGTCGCCGTCTTCGTCCCGGATGCTGTTGATGTTGACGCGCTGGAATTCCATGATGTCCAGATCGGCCGGAATCCACGTCCATGGAGTTGTTGACTCGTCCCAATGACCGCCGTCCCATTGATAGGGAGTCTGGCTCTGAATTTCGCCGCCATCCCCCGAACCGTACGCAACCGATGCGATGTAGATCGCGTCAGGAATGTAGCCGAAGGCATTGGTCAGGCTGAACTGCGCTTCCAGGGCGGGATGGGAAGGCCGGACGCCGTTCGTGATGGAGCCCGTCGCATTGTACAGGAACCCCGTGCGTCCCTTGGCGACGTCGGACTCGGCCGCGATATACGGCTTGCTCGTGTTGAAGAAAGCGTACCTGGCTTTCGCCCACGGCGTGGCCCGCGCATCTCCGAGTTGATCCGTCACATACATGAACACATCGTTGCCTTCCGTGGACCACGTGGCGACATACAGGACGTTGCTTCTGACGGAAGCCAGGATCTTCATGTTGTAGCCCAGCACCGTGTAGCCCTCGCCGCCGTTCGCGCCGTCGAAATCGCCGTCCATGACGAATGCGTTCACCGGGGCGCCCTGGACGGTGACCTGCCAGTCGTTCTGGTTGTTGTTGTCCCATGTGGCGCCAGCCTCGTTGAAGCAGAAGTCCACGGAGGACGCGCCGTTGGAGACGAGATACGTGGCCTGGTAGCGGCTGTTGCCGGCATCCCAGCTCATCGGAATGGTTTCAACGTCCTGCCATGAGCCCTTCGTGCGCTTGGAATGGCCGACGTAGAGATTGACCGAGGACGCGTCCTTCAGCGGGCCCGTGTTCTGCTTGTAGGTGACGGTCATGGTGTTGGTCGGCAGGGCCGGGGTGGGGGTGTAGGTCACTTCGGCCGGCACGATCGGGGTCCCGGACGGATGCTTGCTGCCGTCGTAGATGCTGTACGCAAAGATGTTGTTGGACTCAATGTAGCCGGCGTAGAGCTCGGCGTAGTTGTTGTAGCCGTCGCCGTCCATGTCGCTCTGGTCGTCCCACTGCCCGTTGTAGAACGTGGAGTGGTTGTACGGGTTGAGGCGGGTCCAGTTCTCGCCCCATTCCGGGATGAAGTTCATGTCGTTCGGGTTGTCGCCCGGCCACGGCTGGTTCGCGCCCGGCGCGCCGACGGTGTCGATGAAGGGCATCTCCATGTTGTCGGGCAGGGCGTCGCCGTCGCTGTCGATGGCGTTGATGCCGTAGAGGTTGAACAGCACGCGGCGCGACACGCGGCTGGTTACACCCGCGTCCACGCGCTCGGCCTCGAAGAAGTGCTGGCCGTTGGCGAAATTGCCCCAGAGGCGGTTCGTGGCGACGTTGCCCAGGTTGTCGCGCCACACGATCTCGCCGTTGAAGATATTGGTGAAGGAGCCGCCGTTGAAGGGAAGCTCGTAGCCGTCCCAGAAGAGGCGGACGGTGGAGGCGCCGGGCGCGTTGACGCCCGTGCTGAAGAACGGGAGCTTGTTCGTGGAGCCTTCCGCGCAGCTCAGGCCGATCGTCTGCGGGTTGGCGGCCACGACGAACACGCGGTCGTAGATGCTGGTGTTGATGACCTGCCGCGAGCTGCCCCAGTCGGCCTCGGTCGTGGTCACGCGCGCGGTATGCGTTCCGGCGCCCAGGCCCGAGAGGTTGAACTTCCAGGTGCCTTTCATGATCTCGTGGGCCGTGGCGGCCGTACCGCCGTCGATCGAAACGTTCATCGCATAGGCGGTGAAATCGGTGTTGCTGATGACCATGACGCCTTCGCCGCTGATCACCTGGTTGTTCGTCGGCCAGCAGATGTTCAGCTGCGGCCCGACGAGGTCCACGTACACGACCTTGGTCGCGGTGTTGTAGAGGGCCGGGCGTCCGCTGCCGGGCGTGTTGACGTAGGCGCGAACCTTGACGGTGTTCAGGCCTTCCGGAATCTTGTTCGTGGCGTCGGTGATGTTGAGCGACCAGCTCGTGCCGGAGCCGCTCATCTGCTCGTAGTTCGCGCGCACGAGCAGGGTCTCGTTGGTGTAGTGCGTGCCGCTGCCGACGCGGGTGTTGCCCTGGCCCCACTTCAGGAGGACGTCCGACGCGGCAAAACTCAGGCTGCCGTTGACGGTGAAGGAGGCGCTGGTGATGCGCGGAACGGTGCGCGACTTGGATGAGCCGTGAATGCCGCCCGGCACAACCCAGTTCATGCTGTTGGTTCCCGGGATGCCGATGGTCACGTCCGGGGTGAGGGGAGCGTAGCAGACCCAGCCCTGGCCGTAGTTGCCGGGGACCGTGATGTTGGCCTTGCCGCCGGACACCGTGACGTTGTTCGGGTTGTTGCCGGTGTAGTCGTGGAGCACGGTGCCGTTGGTGAAGACGGTGTCGAGCGACTTCGTGATGTCGTAGCCGGCGTCGTTGAACGCCGCCAGCAGAACGCCCTCGCCGTAGTCGGGATTGCTGTTGCCGCTGAGATCGTCAAAGCGCTCGAGCGCCAGGAAATCGTTGTCCGCCCAGCGGTTCCACTCCTTGCCCCAGCCGAACTGGGCGTTGATCCAGACGAGGTTCGGGATCTTGCCACCGTTGTCGCCAAGGGCGTAGTCATCGTAGCCGGGGATCATCCACGTGCGGCCGGAGTTCTTGTCGTCCCACGTGACGTTCTTTCCGGTGAAGTAGACCATGGGGATGCCGATGTGAGTGAGCGTGTAGGCGTAGCCGAGGTCCACCTTGCTGGCGGGCCCTTCATCATGGCCCCAAATGTAGTAGATCCCTTTTTCGGGGCCGAAGTCCTTTCCGGAACCGTAGAAGTTGCCGATGCTCCCATTGAGCGCGCTGTCCGCGGTCTTCTTGATGGCGTAGTCGAGGAACCGCATCGGATTGTGATTCGCCCAGTAGGTGATCTCGCTCCAGCCGCTCAGGATTTCCGCAAAGATGAGCCCGCGCTTGCGGTTGATGTCGTTGCGGAACACATCCGTGTTGTCGTTGTAGTTCGTGTAGCCGCGGCGCTGGCTCTGGTTGTATTGGGCCTCGTGCAGGAAACCGTCCGTGTCGTTGCCGAAGAACTCCCAGGGCGTGTGCTTGCCCGCGTCGAGCCGGAGGCCGTCGTAGTCGATCGCGTAACCCAGCCACGCGATCCAGCGGTACAGCATGTCGGAGGCTTCCTCGTTGCCGTAGCCGGAGGGATAGTAGGGATACTTGTCGTATTGGCCGATCTGCCGGAGGTACGATTCGCCCGCGACGAACTGCGGGCCGCTGGGATACCCGGTGGTGAAGCGGTCGGCGGTGCTGTCGCCCGTTCCGGGTCGGGTCAGCTTGCAGTCCTCCGTGCGCAGGTCGAGGAGGTTGCAGAGGTCCTGGTACATTGTGGCGCCGTAGCCGTTGTCGGGGGTCCACTGGGTCATACGCGGGGCGCGCTTGTAGTTCAGAGTGTTGCAGTAGCCGTTCTGGTACCAGACGTGGAAGTCCGTGACGCGCGTGGCCGGGTACTCGCGGATGTCCGGCCCGTTGCCGGTGTGGTTCATGACGATGTCGGGGACGATCTTCACGTCGCACTGGTGCATCTGATTGACCATGTTGCGGAGGGATCCGCGCGTGCCGTAGCGGGTGGCCAGCGAGCCGCGCTGCGGGATGTCGCCGAGGTCGAACCGGTCGTAGAGGCTGTAGCCCACGTTGCCCCATTTTGAACCGAGTCCGGTCGGCGCCTTTGTCGGCGGGGGAGTCCAGATGTAGTTGTAGCCGGCCTCCGCGACCTCGGGGGTGCGCCGGTACATTTCATCCCATTCCGTCTCGAACCACTGGAGCATGACCTCCGCTTGAGCGCTCAGGGCAAGAACGAGAGTGGCGCAAAACAGAACTGTTTTGCCGATTGATGCTGACCTCATGATCGATCCTCCGGACAGTGTTTCATTGGAGCAGTGCAACTACATGGAATATACAGCGCGATTCCTGCCTAGTAAAACGCTTTACATAACTATTTTTCAGCTACTTTTACTAATATACCGGCTTGCTTCGTAAGTGTTTACAAGGGCGGAAGTTTTGAGGTCGTGGGACAGGCTGCGTCAGCTTTCCAGCCTGTCCCAAATCGGTTTCAAGTCGTCGTCCTCGGCCGCCTGGTCGATGAAACCCGGATCGAGCTTGAACGACTTTTGGAGAAGGGACATCGCCTCGTCGTGGTGCCCGAGCTGGCACTCGTAGCAGGCCAGGTTGAACGGGATGACGGCGACCTTCGGGAAGAGTTTCCTGGCGTCGAGCAGGATCTTGCGCGCGGCATCAATGCTCTCGGCGCGCCGGACGGCGTAGGCGAGCTGGATGTGGTAAGCCGGTTCCTGCGGCCGCCGTTCGATCAGCTTCCGAGCAAACTCCGCGGCGTCGACCCAGCGTTTCTCCGCCAGTGCCAAGCGCATTGCGCAGTTGATGTAGTTGTCGTAGCGACAGTCGAACGAATCGACCTGCTCCAGTTCCCGCCGCGCTTGGTCGATCATGTTCAGATCTAGGAACCCGTCAGCCCGCTCGATGTGCCAATTCCCCTTGTCGGAAATCCTGAGCACGTGTCCTTCCTACTTCCGGCTCTCCACCTTGCTCAGGCGGCTTTTCAGCTGGTCGATGTCCCGCTCGATTTTCGCCAGCCGGCGGTCGAGGTCGGTGAGGCGACGTTCGATGGTGGTTGATCCGAAGCTTGTTCCAAGCTTGGCGGACAGCTCGGCGATCTTCTTCTCCAGCACGGACAATCGCTTTTCCGAGTCGGCCACCTGCTCGTCGAGCTTCTTTTCCACGACGAGGATGTTGCTCTTGGTTTCCTCCAGCGGGTTCTGAGGATCTTCTGCGGGTTCCGCCGCCAGGCAGGGGGCGCAAGCAAGAAGGACGCAGGCAAGGGGCAGGAAGCATGTCTTCATAGTCGTTCTCCCATGGGGCCTTCAACGGCTGAAACGAAGACATGATAGGCCGGCCGTGCCCCGCGCGCAAGGCGAGTTGCCGGCCGGCCGGGCTTTCAGCGGTTGCCGGGCACGCCGCGGGGCCGTGCGCGGGCCTCGCTGCGCTGGGTGAACGATTTGATCGATTCGACGACGATGAACACGAGCGCGCCCACCATCAGGATGCGGGCCCATGCCGACGGGGTGATGGGTTGAGTGTGAAACAGCTTGCCGAACATCGGCAGATAGGTGAACGCCGCCTGCGCCAGAGCGGTCGCGCCGATGCCCACCCAGATCCAGCCGTTCGGCGCAAGCCTCGCCGTCAGCAGGGCGCGGTTCAGCGTCCTGCAGCTGAGCAGGTAGAAGGCCTCCACGCCGATGATCAGGTTCACGACGATCGTGCGCGCTTCGGCAATCGGCGCGCCGCGGTTCTGCTCCCACGCGAACAGCGCGAAGGCGCCCGCGGCCATGAGCGCGGACACCAGCGCGGTGCGCCCGAGCAGTTCGGGTGTGAGGATCGGCTGCGCGGGATCGCGGGGCCTGCGGCGCATGATCCCGTCTTCCTTCGGCTCGAAGATCAATGCCGTGCCGAGAAGCACGGCGGTCAGAAGGTTGATCCACAGGAGTTGCACGGGGAGGAGGGGGAGCTGGAGGCCGAAGATGACGGCGAGAAGAATGACCAGGGCCTCGCCGCCGTTGGTCGGGATCGTCCACGTGATGAATTTCGCCAGGTTGTCGAAGACCGTCCGGCCTTCCTCCACCGCGGCCTCGATCGACGCGAAATTGTCGTCGGCCAGGATGGCGTGCGCCGCCCCTTTCGCCACGTCCGTGCCGGTGATGCCCATGGCCACGCCCACATCCGCCTGCTTCAACGCCGGCGCATCGTTGACCCCGTCGCCCGTCATCGTGACGATATGCCCGCGTTTCTGGAGCGCCCGCACGAGCTTGAGTTTCTGCTCGGGCGCCACCCGCGCGAACACGGCTGTACGGTCGGCAAGTTCCGGCAGCGACTCGTCGTTCACGGACTCCAGCTCTTTTCCGGTGACGACCGCCACCTCGCGGCCCGCGGAACTCTTCGAGCCCTGCAGCCCCAACTGCGCGCCGATGGCCGCGGCTGTCCCGGGATGGTCGCCGGTGATCATCTTGACCTCGATGCCGGCCTTCTGGCACTCGCCGACGGCGCGGATGGCTTCCGCGCGCGGGGGGTCGATCATCGCCTGCAGGCCGAGGAAGGTCAGTTGCCGTCCAGCCTCATCCGCAGACAGTCCGGCGGGCTGCCCCTCGATCTTCCGGCTCGCGAACGCCAGGACGCGAAGGCCGTCTCGGCTCATCTCGTCGATCTGGCGGCGCACGCCCGCCGCATCAAGAGCCGTGGCGTTCCCCGAGTTGTCCATGGCATTCACGCAGGCCTCCAGCACGCGCTCGGCGGATCCTTTGACGTAGACCAGGCTCTCTGAACCAACCCGGTTCAAAGTCGCCATGAACATGCGCTGGGACTCGAACGGCACCACATCGAGCCGGGGTCTCTCCGCCG
>CAYQYB010000033.1:0-16399 GCA_964421535.1 uncultured Verrucomicrobiota bacterium
ACGAGGCGGATGGCTTCGCCTGGAGCGAGCGACCGCCCTCCGGGCCGGTGGCGGTCCTGCGGCGCTCGGGGCTCGCCTTCGTCGGCGTGCGCGGTCCGCAGCGCGTGGTGGTGGCCCCCGCGGACCTCCTGGCCCGGATGCCTACATCGTAGGCAAAGGTAGCCAGAAACAACCGCAGCGGTTTCGCGACAATCCTTGGTGTGAGGCCTTCGAAGACGTGAAGGAACAATTTCCCAACCGAGGTACGTCATGCCTGGGGCTGCGGCGTCGAGCGCGGCGCGGTAGTGGCGGCTGGCGTCGGCGAACTGTTCGAGATGATCCAGGGCTATCGCCAGGTTGTGGTGGATATCCGGATGCCCGGGGTCGAGCTGGTTCGCCTGGGCATAGGCGAAGCGGGCTTCCGGCCAGCGGCGCTGTTCGGCCAGCAGATTGCCGAGTCGAAAGTGCAATGCGGCTTCACCGGGAAACTCGGCGATCATCGTGCGCAAATGGCTTTCACGTTCGCTCAGGGGCAACTGCGTCAGTTGTCGATTGGCGTGCTCGACGAAGCCGAGGTGAATTGGCTCACCAGCACGGACGCCGTGTATCGAGAGTAGCGTGAGGAAGAGGGTGGCGAGGGTTTTCACTGGGGCGCTCCCGCGGCTGGCGAAATCTGTCGCGGCGATGGAAAGAAACCGGTGTCCGGCAGGGTGTCGGCTTGTCGGGAATAATCGCCGCTCAGGCTGGCTTCCCGGATGACAATGGGGCGCAGGAAAATGACCAGTTCGGTTTTGTGCGCCCGGTTGTCGCGATTGCTGAAGAGCTCTCCGGCGCCGGGGATTTCGCCGAGTAGCGGTATACGCTGGTTGCGGTGGTCGATGCCGTCTTCCATCAGGCCGCCGAGGACGGCGATCTGGCCGTTGGCGACGCGCATCACCGACTCGATCTCGCGGGTGCGGATCACCGGCACCAGGTTCTCTATCCCGTTGCGTCGCAGGTCGGGGTTGGGGTCGGGGATTTCCCGGCCGAATGCGCGTCGCTGTAGATCCACGCGAGGCTCTCCGCGTCGTCGTACGCCATGTAGCCCCAATCGTCGTCCGCATAGGTCAGCGCGCGGCGGTTCGGCACAAGCTTGCCGGTGCGGTAGCGATGGTTCTTGCCGAAGTACTTGATGAGCAGGTTCGTCTGGTTCCCAAGGCTGGACAGGTTCGCCGTCTTCATCCGGCTCACCCAGATTTCGGACGCCAGGTTGCCGCGCCGCGTGTCGTATTTCCCCGCGGCAAAGCTGCCGCCGTTCGTCAGGTCCTCCCACGTTCCGTTCAGGTCCATGTAGAACACGTCGCACGGGAAGTCCTCGTACTCGTCGCCCGAGCCCCAGTTCTGCGACATCTCAAAGATGATGTAAGGAATCTCGCCGACCAGCACCGCGCCTTTCAGCGAATTCGGCTCGCCGTACAAACCGGCAAGGTACGCACGCAGGTCCTCGGCCGTCCCGGAATCGTAGCGGTACACGACCGGCGTGAAGCCGTCGGCCTGCAGGTCGGCCCGGTACTGCGCCAGCGCGTTTGAAATCGACGCGTAGACGTTGGAGTGCACGACCACGCAGATCCGGTTTGTTTCGATGCCGGGCGGCGGCAGATCGCACCGGAACGCCGCGGCATCGGCCGCCAGCCGCAGAGGACCCTTGCCCGGCGCAGGCGCGTGCGCGGGCCGCGGCGCGCCCGACGGATCCATCCACCGCGACACGACCGGCTCTTCGCCCGCGGCCGCGGCCTGGACCAGAAGCGCGGCCGCAAAAATTCCCTGGATGACGGCTTTCATGGACCTCTTCCTTAGAATACCCGCCACCCGACGATCCTGATAGGCAGGCGGCTGTCCGGCCTTTCAATCCAGAGGCGCTCCGTGTATATTTTTCCAAGGTTTGGAAAAAAGCCGTCGGAATTTTCCAACCCTTGGAAAAAACGGGCATGGCAGACAAAACCAATTCGGTTACCGTCACGCTGGAAGACGGCCAGAAGATCAAGTGCCTGATGGGCACCCCCGTCAAGGCGGTCATCCCCTCCCTCAAGGCGCCGAGCGGGCTCGACTATATCGGCGCGCTGGTGAACAACGACGTCGTCTCCATTTCGTACCCGCTCGAAGTCGACAGCACGGTCAAGCTGCTCACGCTCGCCGACTCGCACGGCCAGCGCATCTACCGCCGCTCGATCTGCTTCCTGCTGGCCAAGACCATCCGCGAAATTTTTCCGAGCGCGCACTTCTCCGTCGAACACTCGCTCGGCAACGGCTTCTACTGCAGCTTCGAGCTGAACGGCGGCGAGGGCTCGCACCCCGGCATCTCCAAGGGGCAGCTCGACGCGATCGAGAAGCGGATGCGCGAGCTCGCCGCGAAGAACATCCCGATCGAGCGCCGCAAGATCTCGTTCACGGACGCGATGAAGCAGTTCGAGGCGGAGAAGCAGATGGACAAGTACAACCTGCTCCGCTTCCGCAACCCGCCGAAGATCGTCGTGTTCTGGTGCGACGGGTTCACCGACCTCGGCCACGGCCCTCTCGCGGAGAACACGAGCTCGCTCGCGTACTTCAAGCTCATCCCCTATCCGCCGGGCTTCGTGATCCAGTTCCCCGAGCGCGAGAACCCGGAGAAGATGGCCCGGTTCGAGCCGCAGCCGCAGCTCTTCAACATCTTCAAGGAACACAAGGAATGGGGCCGGATCCTCGGCGTCAGCACGGTCGGCCGCCTGAACGAGATCATCGCGAAGCGCGAGATCGGCGACTTCATTAAGATCGCCGAGGCGTTCCACGAGAAGAAGATCGCGCAGGTCGCGGACCACATCCACGCGAACCGCGGCCGCCTGAAATGGATCCTGATCGCCGGGCCGTCGTCCTCCGGCAAGACGACGTTCGCCAAGCGGCTCGCCGTGCAGCTCAAGGTCAACGGCCTGCGGCCGGTGACGATCTCGACGGACAACTACTTCGTGGACCGCGAGAAGACGCCGCGCGACGAGGCGGGCGAATTCGATTTCGAAAACATCGAGACGATCGACCTGGCGCTCTTCAACGCGCATCTCGAGAAACTCGACCACGGCGAGGAAGTCGAAATGCCGCGCTTCAACTTCGAGGCCGGCAAGCGGGAGTACCGCGGCGAGAAGCTGAGGATCGCCGGGGACCAGCTGGTGCTCGTCGAGGGGATCCACTCTCTGAACCCGCGCCTGACCCGATCCCTGCCGATCGAGCACAAGTTCAAGGTGTACATCAGCGCGCTGACGCAGCTGAACCTCGACTCGAACAACCGGATCTCGACCACGGACAACCGGCTCGTGCGCCGGCTCGTGCGCGACCACATGTTCCGCGGCAACTCCGCGCTGACCACGCTCTCCATGTGGCCGAGCGTGCGGCGCGGCGAGAAGACCTGGATCTTCCCGTACCAGCAGGAGGCGGACACCGTGTTCAACTCCGCGCTCGACTACGAGCTAGCCGTGCTCAAGCCGCTCGTCGAGCCGCTGCTGTCGGAAGTGAAACCCAACATGATCCAGTATGCCGAAGCGCGGCGCATGCAGGATTTCCTCGCGAGCTTCCTGACCGTTTCGGACCACCTGGTCCCGCCGACGTCCATCCTCCGCGAGTTCATCGGCCGGAGCAGCTTCAGGTACTAGGACCAAATTGGCGCTCAAACCCACCCCGCCCTGCGGGCACCCCTCCAAAGGAGGGGATTCTGTTATTGCTCCCCTCCTCGGTATCCGGCTCGGCTGCCGGCTGAAACAGATCAATCGTACTCGCTCATCTGCTTCAGGAATTCGGCCGGCGTCAGGATTACCGCCTCCCGGCAAAGGCGCGGCGGGAAATGCTTCGCGTTGCCCGTAACCAAAGGCACCTTCTCTGTCAACGCGATCTCAAGAAACGGGATATCGCCTCTGTCGGGCAATCCGAGCACCACGATTGCGCTCGTCGAGTAGGCAGAGTTGGACGAAAGATACTCCAAAATACTCTCGCGCTCGAATTCCGTGAAGTACCTGGAGAAATAATCGCGGCGCAGAACGTCGCGGTACTCCGCAAGGATTCTGTCGTCGACCGCCGCCTGCACGGCGCCGGACCGGAGAAGGTCGACAATCCGGCCCGGGGCTCCGTCCGCATTCAGCAGGCCCGAGACCAGAACATTCGTGTCCAAGACGATCTTCATTTCAGGCCGCGGGCCTCGCGACTCCGGCCGATTTCCCGCTGAATGTCCTCAGCGGACGGCGGCGCACCCCTTATCCGGCCGCGAGCCTTCATGACCGCCGCGGAAAACATGGCCCGGCGGATTTCGGAAACCGACTCTTCCACGCTGTCCGGCGACACGCTCACCAGGACGGCAAAGGGCTCTCCATCCTTCGTGACGATTAGCTCATGCTCCTGCCCGAGCTTCTCGCGCACCGCCTTGGTTTTCTTTAAGTCCTTGATGGCCAAGTAGTTCATAATATCCTTTTATGGATATTAAATAGTATTTTTAATGAGATTTGTCAACAGCCGTCTATGACACAAGCGCCCCTTTCTTTTTCCGGGCGCCGTGGTATTCTCTCTCCAGCATCAGGAACGAGCCTCTGAACGATTGGAGGTTCTGCCAACCGGGGACGGGATACCCACGGTGGCTTGGATGGAGACCGGTTCTCCTTCCGATGTGCGGGCGAGAAAGCCCGAACAGAAAGTCCCGGGCGGAAAAGCCATCCTGGTGAAGGATGGCTTAACTTTTTCCGCCGAAAGCCTGGTGCGTTGGGCCAGTTCGCCGCCGAAAGGGCGAACAGATTGGAGAACGCATCATGAACAGCACAGTCATATCCATACGGGTCCTCCCGGACAACCCGGACCATCACCTCTGGAACAACAACGGAACGTGGTGGTGCCACTACACGGTCCACCGGCCGGACTACACGAAGCAGCGCGTGCGCGTGTCGCTGGGAACGCGGCACCAGGACGTGGCCCGGCGCCTGCGCGACCGGGTCCTGCAGAACGCCGCCGCGGCGTGAGCGGAAAAAGCTTGAATGGGGAGGGACGTTGTCGTTCCCTCCCCTTCAGGCACATGAGCGCGGAACCACAACGGCGTTTGCTGATGTTCGATCTCGACGGGACGCTGATCGACTCCCGCCACGATATCTGCACGGCGGTGAATCTCCTGCGCGCCAACTACGACCTGGCGCCGCTCCCGATCGAGACGGTCACAAGCTACATCGGCGACGGCATCGACAAGCTGGTCGAACGTTCTCTCCGGGGATACCCGGTGAACATCGAGAAGGCGACGCGCGAGTGCGCCGAGTTCTACCGGCGGCACCTGCACGACAATACCACCCTGTACCCCGGCGTCTTCGACGGGCTCCAGAGATTGCGCGAGGGGGGATATCTCCTCGCCCTCATCAGCAACAAGCCGGGCCCGGCGTGCCGCGAAATCCTCACCCACTTCAAGATCACCCCGCTCTTCTCGGCCATCCTCGGCGGCGACGACACGCCCCACCTCAAGCCGCATCCCGAGCCCCTGCTGGCGGCCATGGCCAGGACTCGCGCCGCTCCCGACGACTCATGGATGATCGGCGACCACAAGACCGACCTGGAGGCGGCGCGCCGCGCGGGCGTCCGCAGCGGGTTCATCAAGTACGGCATGGGCGAACAGGGCGGCGAACTCGCGACGCGGCTGTTCGAGTCGTTCGAAGACATGACGAACTTCTTCCTGTCGTAGCGACCCCGTTCTCAAGCGGTCGCGACGGAGTTTATTTCAAGGGGCTGTGGAGCGCATCCATTCCGATAGACTTGCCACACCATCCGCCATGGGGTAGCCTGACGCCATGAAAATGCAAGGCCTGCTCGCGGCGGTTCTGTTGACGGCATCGATCGCAACCGCGCAGCCGGCCGACAACGCGGACCTGCCCGTCGCGCCATTTCCCGCCATCTCCTTCGAGTCGTGGACGAACGCCTTTGAGCTTCAGAACCCCGCCGTGTCGGTTGTCGTCGTCCCCTCCATCGGCCGCATCGCGAAAATCAGCTTCAGGGGCGGCGGCAACCTGCTGCGGTTGGACGCGAGGCTCAAGGACGACGGCTCGACCTGGCTCAACTACGGCGGAGACTGGATCTGGCCGGTGGCCCAGGCCCGGTGGACCGCGATGGCCGGAGCGGACTGGCCGCCGCCCGCGGCCCTCGCCGAGCAGCCCTGGACCGGGTCGGCCTGGAAGGACGCCGACGGCACGCTGTGCTGCCAGATGGCCCGCGAGTACGGCGAGCCCGTGAACATCAAGGTCAGCCGCCTGGTCAAGCTGGACCGCGAAGCCGCGCGCTTCACGATCCGCCAGCGGATCGAGCGCACCGCGCCGTCGGACGTGCCGGTCGTCCTCTGGAACATCAGCCAGGTCGCCGGCGCGAGCCGCGTCGTCCTCCCCAAAGGTCCGGACTCGATCCTCGAGGCGGGCGTGAAGGCCCTCCTCTTCGCGATGCCGGACGACCAGCGGCTGACGTCCTGCGGCGGCGCGCTGGTGTACGACGCGACCCGGGGCGAGCACAAGCTTTGCTCCGATTCGAAGCGCGCGTGGATCGCGGCGCAGAAAGGCGGCGCGGTCATTGTGGAACGCACGTCCTCGGAAGACACCGACGGCACGCACCCGGACGGAGGCTGCACCGTCGAGATGTACTCGAACGCGGGGCTTGGCTACTCCGAAATCGAAACGCTCAGCGTGGAGAAGGCGCTTCTGCCCGGCGAGACCCTGCAGAACCTGATCACCGTCGAGCTGCTGGAAGCCGGCGAGGCGCTCCCGTCCTGCGACCTGGCGAACCTTGTCGGCGCGGCCCTCGGCGAGACGCCGGAGATCCAGCCGCCGCCCGAGCCCGAGGCGCCTGAAGCTCCGGAGGGAGAGGAATGAAGACGCTGCCGCAGCTTTTCGAGAACAACAGGAAATGGGCGTCGGAAGTCCGAGCCTCCCATCCCGAGTTCTTTTCCAGGCTGGCCGCTCAGCAGACACCGGAGTATCTCTGGATCGGCTGCTCGGACAGCAGGGTTCCCGCCAATGAAATCGTGGGGTTGCTGCCGGGCGAACTGTTCGTCCATCGCAACGTCGGGAACCTGGTCATCCACTCGGATTTCAACTGCCTCTCCGTGCTCCAGTACGCCGTGGACATCCTCAAGATCAAACACGTGATCGTCTGCGGGCACTACGGGTGCGGCGGCATCAAGGCCGCGATGAGCCCTCATCCTCACGGCCTGGTCGACAACTGGCTGAGGCACGTCAGGGACATCTACTACCGCCAGCAGGCGAAGATCGATTCGATCGCCGGCGAGGCCGAACGACTGGACCGCCTCTGCGAAATGAACGTCGTGGAGCAGGTCATCAACGTCGGCAACACGACGATCGTCCAGGACGCGTGGCAGCGCGGGCAGAACCTCGCCATCCACGGCTGGATCTACGACATCGCCGACGGCCTCCTGAGGAACATGGATGTCTGCGTCACGGCGCGCGCGGAGCTTGAGGCCCTGCAAGCCGGCCGGTGATTGCACCGCCTGGAGCCGCTCCTTGCGCGTGCTGTGGCAGCGGCTCTGCGAGCCGCTGATTCAGGAATAGCCGCTCATAGAGCGGCTGCCACACCGTGGAAATCGAACTCCTAGGAACATTCTCGGGTTGCGCCCGGCGCCGACAGAGCGGCGCCCTCCGATTTCGTACCACTCGCTAATGCGCGTCGAGCCAGTTGCGGACGACCGGCGCAGCGGGATCGTTCGGCGCGAGCCCGAGAAACGCCTTGTACTGCTCCTTCGCGAGCGCGACCCTGGCCGGATCCTCGGCGTAGAGCATGCCGAGAAGATAGTGGCCCGGGGCGTAATCCGGATGAGCCTTCAGCAGGACCGTGAGCTGTTCGATCGCGGCCGGCTTCTCCCTCAGCTCTCGGTGGATCAGGGCGAGGTTGTAGCGCGCCGCGATCATGTCGGGCTGGAGCTGGACCGTGCGCGCGTACGCCTCCCGGGCCAGCGCGTACTCTCCCTTCGCCCAGTACACCGAGCCGAGGTTGAAGAACGCCGTGGCGAACGTGTCGTCGTTCTCCACCGCGCGCGTGTAGTAGTAGATCGCGCGGTCGTAGTCCTCCTGCTGCTGGTAAATCGTGCCGCGGTTGTAGGCCTGCACCGCCGCGTGCGTGTTGCGGACCATCGTCGGCTTGATCCGCAGCCGGGACGTGGCCGCCTCGGAGGCCCTGGGCTTGGGCGCGGCCGCGGGCGCCTGCGCAACGGGAGCGGCCGGCGCCGCGCGGCGGACCGGCGGCGCGATCTCGTCCAGCCTCTCCTGCGCCTTGAGCACGCGGGGGTCGCCGGGGAAACGGTCCACGAACTGGCGGTAAGCCTGCTCCGACTTGTCCTTGCTCTGAAGCTCGCGGTCGTACAGAACGGCGAGCGACCACAACGCATCGGGGTTGCCGGGCTCGATCTGGATGGCCTGCTTGATGGCGACCAGCGCGGCGTCGATCTCGCCGGTCTTCACGGCCGCGTCCGCGAGGCCCAGCTGGGCCAGCGCAAATTTCGCGTCGAGCACGTTGGCCTGCTTGAACGCCTTGAGGGCGGCCTCGTACTGGCCGCGGTCGTACAGGAACCGCCCGAGCGCGTAGTGCGCGCGCGGCTGGTCGAAGCAGAGCTTCACGCCCTCGCGAAGCGCCTTCTCCTGCGCCGCCGCGTCCCCCGCCCTCTCGGCTTTCCCCGCTGCCTCCAGGCAAAGGTTCAGGGCCGCCTGCACATTCGCCTTCTCGCTCTCCGCCTTCGCGCTCTTGAGCAGGCTGTCAACGGTCCGGTCAGCGGTCGCAGGCTGGCCCGCGGGCGGCTCAACGCGGGCTGCGGGACGTGCCGCGGCCGCCGGCGCCTGGACGACCGGCTGCTGAACGCGCGGGACGGACACGGTGGCGACAGGGACGAGGGCAACCGGCGCGGCCGGGACGCCTGTCAGGTCCTCGATGATCCGACTCGCATACTCCTTGTGGGGATCGTCTCCCGCGACCTCGAGATATTTTTTGAAGTAGGCCGTGGCCTGCGCCTTGTCCTTCAGGTCCTGAAGGTAGATCACGCCGAGGTTGAAGAGCGCGGGCGGATAATCCGTCTGCCGCTCGAGAGCCTGCATGAGATAGAAAACCGCCTTGTCCGCGCCGCTCGCGTGCATCTCCGCGAGCGCGAGCGCGGCGAGCACGCGCGGCGACTGCGGGGCGCGGGCCAGCGCGCCGAAGAGCACGCGCCGCGCGTCCTGCCACTTCCCCGCCTGCATGTAGATGCTTCCGAGGAACTCGAGAGGGCGCGCGTCGGCGGGGTCGGCCAGAGCCGCCTCATCGAGGAGAATCGCCGCGCGGGAGAGGTCGCCGCTTTCGTACAGGATCGCCGCCAGGTTGTACTTCGGCTCCACCAGCGAGGGATCCATGCTGCGGCTGTACTCGAAGGCCTCGATGGCCCGCTGCAGTTGTCCGAGCTTCCATTCGGCGAGGCCGATGTAGTTGTACGCGGCCGCGTTCTCCGCGCTGCCCGGCCGTTCGTTGATGGACTTCTCGAACAGAGCCTTGGCGCGAACGTAACTGCCGCGCTCGTACTCGCGCACGCCGTTCCGGTACTCGCTCACGCCCGGTCCGCCTCCGCATCCGAGGACCGCCCCGAGGATCGCGCCCCCCAGCAGCAGGGCCAGAAAGAAATGTTTCATAAGGATTTCAATGACTAATGCCCAATGACAAAGGACTAATCAATGACGAATGAAGACTATTGAACCCAGACCTCCCGCTCGCGCGGGCCGTCGAACTCGCAGAAAAAGATTCCCTGCCACGTCCCCAGCCTGAGCCGGCCGCCGGAGACGATGATCCGCGCCGAGGACCCCACCAGGCTGGCCTTCGCGTGGGCGGCCGAGTTCCCCTCCCCGTGCGCGTACGGCCCGGCCCACGGCACCATGCGGTCCAGGATCCCCTCGATATCGGACATCACGTCCGGGTCGGCGTGCTCGTTGATCGTGACGCCCGCCGTCGTGTGCGGCACGAACACGGTGACCACGCCCTCCTTGATCCCGAATTCGGAAACCGCGGACTGGACCTCTCCGGTGACGTCGACGAACTGGGTCCGCCCCTGCGTGCGCACGATAAACTTCTTCATAGCGGCTGCATTATAAGGAATACCCGCCCGCACACAAGGGCGGCGGCCCTGTTTGACCGCGGCGGGAGTTCTGGTATGCTTGCCGGTCAGACGCGCAAGCGTGAGGCTATGACACTTGTCTACATACTCATCCTGATCCTGCTTCTGCTGCTGAACGCGTTCTTCGTGCTCGCCGAGTTCGCGGCGGTGCGCGTGCGGGGCACGCAGGTGAGCGAGATGGAGGAGAAGGGGCGCCGCGGTGCCGCAGCCCTCCGGCTTGTTCACGAGAAGCTCGACGAGTACCTCGCCGTCTGCCAGCTGGGCATCACCTTTGCCAGCATCGGACTCGGTTTCGTGGGCGAGCCGGCTATCGCGCAGCTGCTGATGCCGCTTCTCGGAAGCGTCGAAGCCGCCCACGCGGTGGCCATCACCATCAGCTACATCCTGGTGTCGTTTCTCCACATTCTGCTGAGCGAGCTTCTTCCCAAAAGCATTGCAATCCGGTTTGCCGAGCGCTCCGCGCTGTTTACCGCCCAGCCCATGGTCTGGTTCCGGTACATTCTCTACCTGCCCCTCGTCGTGCTCAACGGGTCGGCCAATCTCATCCTCAAGATGCTGGGCCTCTTTGCCCTTCCCAAGGAATCCGCCCCGTCCGAGGCCGAGGTCCGGCTCATCCTCGAAAAATCCCAGCAGGAAGGCATGATGCCGTTCCGCAGGCTGCTGCTGATGGAGAACGTCTTCGACTTCGGCGACGTGCGGGTGCGGGATGAGATACGCCCCCTCGACCAGTCGACCGTGCTGTACGCGGACCGCCCCTGGGAAGAAAACCGCCAGAAGATCGAATCCACCCTGCACACCCGGTTCCCCCTGCTCGAGGGCAACCCGCCGCGCGCGCTCGGCATCGTGCATATCAAGGACCTCGCCCGCGCGAACACGCCATGGCCCGATCCGACCGACTTCAAAGCCATCGCGCACAAGACGTTCATCACCACGCCCGACGCGCCGCTGGAACAGCTGCTGACCGAGCTGCGGCGGCGGCGGATTCACATGGCCCTCGTGCAGGACTCGAAAGGCCAGCTTTGCGGACTGATCACGATGGAGGACATCATCGAGCAGCTCGTCGGCTCGATCGAGGACGAGTTCGAGAAGGAAGCCCCTCTCCGCCTCGGCGATGTTCTGAAAGAAAGCCGCATCCTGATCGATCTGCAGGCGGCCACCGCGCCGGACGCCATCGCCGAGATCATCCGCCGATGCGGCGCGGAGGAAACCTCCTCCTCCCCTCAGTCCGTGGTGGAAGCCGTCCAGGCGCGCGAGAAGAGCCTGTCCACGTATCTCGGGGAGGGCCTGGCCGTTCCGCACGCGCGACTCGACTCGATCAAGGCGCCGGTCCTGTACTTCGCGCGCTCCGCCGAAGGCGTTGTGTTCGACCCCCAACTGCCGGAGGAAAAAGCGCAGGGGCTCTTTCTCCTTCTGACGCCGGGCAGCGTTCCGCGAATGCAGATCCGCCTGCTCGCCCGCATCGCCGCCCTCCGCGAAAGCGTCTACGTCTGGGATCGTCTCATCAACGCTCGTTCGCCCGCGGAAGCGCTCGAAGCCATCCGCAGCGGCGACGAGCTGATGACGTGAGGGAGAATGGTTCCCTGTTCTCTGTTCACAGTTCCCGGTTAGAGCGAAAGGAACGCAAGACTTCTCTCACTCAAACCGGGAACCGTGAACGGAGAACCCTGAACAACCCTCACCAGAACCGATACGCCCCCGCCGCCAGCACGTACAATCCCAGCAGAAGATTCGTCACGATGTGCGCGACCGCCGCGGCCCAGATGTCCCGCGTGCGGATCGCGACAAGCCCGTAGGCTAGACCCGCGACAACGCCGGCCAGCCAGCGGTCGTGCTCCAGGCCGAAGCACACCGACACCGCGAGCAGGATCGGCCAGCGCAGGCTGCCAAGGTCGACCTTCGTGAACTCCTTGCCGATCAGCCAGCGGTACGCCATCCCGCGCCAGAAGAACTCCTCGATCGGCGCGATCACGAAAGCCGAACCCGCAAGCCGCACCAGCGCCAGCGGCCAGCCGCACACTTCCGGCGCATAGGGAAACACGGACAGCGCCTCGGGGATCTTTCCCAACGGAAGGACCGCCCACCGCAGGTAGGAATCCTGCAGTGCGGGCCAGCGCGCGGCCCATGGACTTTCCGGCAGGACCCAAACCGCGAAGACCGCCACGCCGGCGGCGAACGCCAGCGGCAGGTTGCGAACCTGCAGATGCATGTACCAGCACGACGGGCACAGCCAGGCAAACAGCACGAGGCAGACCGCCGTTCGAAGCGCGTAGTTCCACGCCGGCGGAAGCCCGGGCACCGACATCAGGGCAAGCCACACCGCGAACGGAATCCCGTGGGCCCACGCGGCCGCCGTGACCAGGCTGCTGTCTCTGATTTCGCGCATGGCCCGGCAGTATACCGGCACGCCGGGCCGCCGCCATCCTTTTTCACTTGGAACCGCCCCCCTCTGCCCCTACCTTCAAGCCATGAGCAGCATTCGTCACCTCGATCCCTCGCACTTCAGCTCCTGGATTCTCAAGACGCGGCGCGCGTATCACTCCCAGTACCACGCCATGTACTCCAGCGTCTTCGAGGGAATCGTCACCGACCCTCTCCTGATGCTGGTCCCGGTCGACGACCACATGGTCCATCGCGGCGACGCGGTCTTCGAAACGCTCAAGTGCGTACGAGGCGGCATCTACAACATGCGCGCCCATCTCGAACGGCTCGCGTCTTCCGCGCGCGGCCTGTCGCTCGACCTGCCGTGCAGTGAAAAAGAGCTGTCCGAAATTGTCGTCCAGACTGTGCTCGCGGGCGGGCGCCCGGACTGCCTTGTCCGCCTTCTCCTTTCCCGCGGCCCCGGCAGCCTCGGGGTCAACCCCTACGACTGCCCCGCGCCGGCCCTTTACGTCGTCGTCTCGGAATACAAGAAGCCCTTCATGGAGCTTCACCCGGAGGGCGCAACGGCCATGGCCAGCTCGCTCCCCGTCAAAACCGCGCCGTTCGCGAACCTCAAGAGCGTCAACTATCTCACCAACGTGCTGATGAAGAAGGAGGCGGTCGACGCGGACGTCGACTTCGTCGTCTCGTTCGACGAAAACGGGCACCTCGCCGAAGGGCCGACGGAGAACGCCGGCATCGTGACGCGCGACGGCCGGCTCCGCGTGCCAAAGCCCGAGCGCATTCTCGCGGGAACCACCATGCTCCGCGTCATGGAACTGGCCGGGGAACTGCTGACCTCCAGGCAATTGGCCGGAGTGGAAACCGCAGACATCACAAAGGCTGATGTAGCCGCGGCCGCCGAGGTGCTGATTTTCGGAACGACGCCGGACGTCACCGCCGTCGTCGAGTTCAACGGCGAACCGGTGGGCGGCGGGACGCCGGGGCGGGTTTTCAAAATGCTCAGCCGGCTCCTGGTCGACGATATTCTCCAGAACCCGGCGATGCAGACGCGGGTGTTCCAACCGGCTCCGAACTGAGTTTAGCCTTGCCGCACACAGGCCTATTTCGTACTTTCTGCCGCGAGTCGGAATCAACAAGAGGAGCAAACGTCATGAAGAATATCCTGGTCATTGCGTTGGTCGCGGTGATGGCGACGGTGTCCGCCCAAGGCATGTTTCTCGAGGAAGGAACAAGCGAGCTCAGCCTTTCCGGCATGCTCGATTTCGACACCGCGTACGGGACATACACCGCGCTCGACATCTTCTACGGCTACTTCGTCATGGATTACCTCGAGACCGGCGTGGCCTTCGGGATGATCAACAACAACCAGTACCGCGTGTGGTCCATCGGCCCGAAAGCGGAGTACAACTTCGATCTCGGTTACTCGGCCGTTCCGTACATCGGCGGCGCGCTGAAATTCGCGTCGACCGAAAACAAGGATATCGACCGGACCGACAACGCCGGCGTCGCCGCGCTTGAATTGGGCTCCAAGTTCTTCATCACCGAGTACGCCGCGATTTCCGTCGCGTTCGTCGGCGAAGCCGCCACGGACGACATCTACATGGAAGGCGACGACGACTCCAGCAGCACGGACATGCGCTTCGAGCTCGGAATGCGGTTCTTCTTCTAGGAAGAACCCACCCCGGCTTCGCCACCCCTCCCAGGGAGGGGATTTTCGTTCGTTCCCCTCCTTTGGAGGGGTGCCCGAATGGGCGGGGTGGGTCTTCTACAGGTTCGGCCCCGTCGACCGCGCGAGGATGCGGTTCAACTCTTTCTCGCTCACGATGTTCTTTTCGAGGACAAGCTGGCGCAGGTTCTTTTGCGTCCGCAGGGATTCCTTCACCAGCTCCGCAACCCGGTCGTAGCCCAGCTTGGGGTTCAGCACCGTCGCCAGCCCGGCGCTGCGCTCGAAGTTCAGCCTGCACACGTCGGGGTTCGCCTTGATCCCGGAAATGCATTTCCTCGCCAGCATCGCGCAGCCGCGCTCCAGGATGCGGAACGACTTCACCAGGTTGCAGCCGATCAGCGGCATGTGCGTGTTCAGCTCCAGCTGCCCCGCCCCGCACGCCATGGCCACGGCGTGGTCCAGGCCGACAACCTGGATACAGGCCATGCACATCGCCTCGCAAATGCTCGGGTTGATCTTGCCGGGCATGATGGATGAACCCGGCTCGACCGGCGGCAGAACGATTTCGCCGAGGCCCGTGTTCGGCCCGGAACTCAGGAGACGAAGATCGTTGCAGATCTTCAGGAGATCCAGCGCGAGCAGTTTGAGTGCCGAGGACATCTCGGCCAAATCCGTCATGAACTGCGTGGCTTCGATCCCGTCCTTCGCGACGCGGTAGTTCTTTCCCGTGACCCTGTTGAGTTCCCGAAGGATCAGCGGGCGGAAAGCCTTTTTCGTATTCACTCCCGTGCCGATCGCGTTGCCGCCGACGCCCAGCTCCAGGAGCTTGCCGGCCGCCTGCTCCACCCGCGCGACCGCCTTCTCCAGCGCGCGGGCATACGCGTTGAATTCCTGCCCGAGCGTCACAGGCACCGCATCCTGCAGATGCGTGCGGCCGCTCTTGATGACGCCGGCAAACGCCGAGCCCTTTCGCTTCAGCTGCACGATCAGCGCGCTGGCGCTCTTCAGGAGGGAATCCGAGAGTTCAACCGAGGCGATCCGGATCGCGGAAGGAAACACGTTGTTCGTCGATTCGCCCTTGTTCACGTCGTCGTTCGGATGAACCAGTTTCCGGTCACCGCGCTTGCCGCCGAGATCGACGCACGCGACATTGGCCACGACTTCGTTGACGTTCATGTTCGACGAGGTGCCGGAACCGGCTTGGAAGACATCCACGGCGAATTGGGTGTCCAGCTTCCCGCCGAGGACGCGGCGGCACGCGCGGACGATCGCGTCGGCCTTCTTCGCCGGAAGCAGGCCCAGCTGCTGGTTGGCCTTCGCGCACGCCCACTTGAGCTTCACCATCCCGTAAACGATCTCCAGCGGCATGCGCTCGCCGGCCACGTTGAAATTTTCGAGGGAACGGGCGGTGTGAACGCCATAGTGCGCATCGTCCGGAACCGCTTTTACGCCGAGGGAATCTTTTTCTTTTCTCATGGCTCACCAGATGGTTCTGAGCATCCTACATCAGATCGCAAACCGAACAAGGTTAAGTCCAACGTCCAAAGTCCAAGGTCCAAAGTGATTCCGACAAGAACCTTGGACTTTAGACATTGGACTTTGGACTATTCCTCCCCGAACAGCTTCAACTGCCCCGGCGATTCCTTGGCCTTCCTCGCCTCGTGCTTCGCGATCTTCGGCTGGCCGCCCTCGCCGAACTCCCCTTCTTCCAGGTTCGCGAGGATTTCCTTCGCGCGGTCGATGACTTCGGGCGGCAGGCCGGCGAGCCGCGCCACCTGGATACCGTAGCTCTTGTCAGACGCGCCGGCCACGATCTTGCGCAGGAACGCGATCTTGTCGTTCCGTTCGCGCACCAGCACGTTGTAGTTCTTCACGCCCGGCATCGTCAGCGCGAGGTCGGTCAACTCGTGGTAGTGGGTGGCAAAAAGCGTCTTCGCCTTCACACGCGGGTTGTTGTGCAGGAACTCGGCGACGGCCCACGCGATGCTGATGCCGTCGAACGTGCTGGTGCCGCGCCCGATTTCGTCGAGCACGATCAGGCTCCGCGCCGTGGCGTTGTTCAGGATGTTCGCGGTTTCCTGCATTTCCACCATGAACGTGCTGCGGCCGCGCGCCAGGTCGTCGCTCGCGCCGACGCGCGTGAACACGCGGTCCACCATCCCGATCTCCGCTTCAGCGGCGGGCACGAACGAGCCCATCTGCGCCATGATCACGAGCATCGC
>CAYQYB010000034.1:0-16250 GCA_964421535.1 uncultured Verrucomicrobiota bacterium
CAAGCTCGACGGCGACCTGGCCAGCCAGGGCGACTCGATCCTCGGCAAGACCGCGACGATGAAGGGCAATATTTCAGGGAACAACGTGGTGGTCGAGGGAACGATCAACGGGACGATCGCCGCCCGCGACAAGATCGAGATGAAGGCGGCCGCCCGCATCACTGGCGACATCAAGTCCAAGCGGCTTTCCGTCGAAGACGGCGTCACGTTCATCGGCAAGGCCGAAGTGAACCCGGGCGGCGGCGCCGCGGCGATGCCCGAGAAGGATACCTCCTACGGCACGCCCCGGATTCCTTCCCTGAACGTGACATAACCCGACCGAAACGTGCTCCCGGCCGGTCTTCCCGGCGGGGGCGAGAGCACTTTCAGGCGGGGAGGCCACGTGCCCGAATATCGACAACCTGGCGGCGCAGGAAGCAGTGACGGACCCACTCCGTCGCTGCCGCTCAGCGCAGGCATAGGCGCGAATCTTCAGCGCGCCGGCGGCCCGCGTTTCCGCTCGTCCCAGGACACCCGCCCCGCGTCCGCGACACCCCCCGGCGCCCCCGGCGCAACCAACGCGGCGTCGCCTGCGCGCACCACGCTCCCGACAAAACAGCACATCCGCTGCTACGAGTGCTCCTATGAGTTCGACCTCACCGGCCGCATGGGCACGACGCACTGCCCGAAATGCCGCGCCGCGCTCGACCTCGCCGGCTACACGATCGACGCCGAGTGCCGCGAGACGCTGAAAACGCTGGGCAAGATCAAGATCACGCCGCGCGGCATCGTGAACTCCGCGCAGCTCCTCGGAACAGACATCGACCTCGCCGGAAAGGTGACCGGCAGCAGCGTCGAGGCGTTCCGCGAGCTGATCCTGTACCCCGGCGCCGAATTCACCCGCGGCGACTTCAAGGCGCCCGACCTGAAGATCGAGGCCGGCGGCGAAGTGGTTCTCCGCAGCCCGGCCGCGTACCGCAACGTGGAGGTGATCGGCGCGCTCAAGGCCACCCTCTATGCGACGGGCCTCGTCACTCTCCGCGCGACCGCGCAGTTTGCGGGCTCGATCTGCGGCGGGCGGCTCATCGTGGAGGACGGCGCCGTGCTCGAAGCCGATTTGAACATCAGCCCCGAGGGCCTCGCCGAGGCGGAGAAGATGAACGGGCAGGCGGCGAACAACCCGCCGGGCGCGAGCGAGCGGATCGTGGTGACGCCCCTGGCCTCGCCCGCTCCGGCGACTTGAAACCGCGGCGCCCGCTCCGGTTTTTCGCCAAAAAAACTAATGATTGAAAAAAATGGCTGTGTTATATTCCGCGCGTGCCAGAATGTATTGATGCCTGAAGAACTCCGGGAGCCCCACTTCCCGGAAGGGGGAGTTTGAAACATGTCTAAGATTTACGACAGCCAGAAACCCGAAAGCGGCGGATCGGCCTGGTTCCTCCGCACCGGCGACGGCTCCGTCTATGGCCCGCTCGACGTGACCCAACTGCGGAGCTGGGCGGAAGACTGCCGCGTAGCCCCCGGCAATGAGGTCTCCCTCGATAAGAAGTCCTGGGTGAAAGTCGAAAGCCTGCCCGAAGTCGATATGAACTGGATGGTCGAGCTCGCGAACGGCAAGGCGTTCGGTCCGATCAACTCCAAGGCCATCACGGACTTCCTGAAGTCCGGCGCCGTGCTTCCGAACTCCAAGGTCTACCACAAGGCCACCGGCGAAAAGACCACCGCCGACAAGCTCCTTTCGTCGTCCAAGCTCGCTGAAGCTCAAATCCAGCCGCCCCCGAAGAACCGCCCGCCGCCGAACCTGCGCAAGGCCGAGGCCGCGCCCGCGGAGAAGGCGGAGAAGAAGGCCGAAGCTCCGGCCGCGGCGCCTGCCGCGTCGGAGAGGGCTCCCGCCGCCGAAACGAAAGACTCGTCCGCCGAGCTCAAGGCCGCGCAGGCCGAACAGCTCCGCAAAGCGGAAGCCGCGGCCGCCGCGCGCGAGCAGGAACTCCTGAAGCAGATTGAAGAGCTCAAGGCCGCCGCGCCGGCCGGGGCCGCGCCGGCCGAAGGCGCGATGAAGGAACTCCAGGTCGCGCAGGAGGAGAGCCACCGTCACGAGGAAGAACTGCAGAAGCAGGTCTCCGACCTCAAGCACCAGCTCAAGGCTGCGAAGGCGGCGAAGGACGAAGCCGCCGCGAAGGATATCGCGGAACTGAAGGAGCAGCTCGCCCGGGCGCAGGAGGAAAGCGCGGCCCGCGAGCAGGAGCTCGGACAGCAGATCGCCGATCTCAAGGCCTCGACGGACAAGACCGAATTCGGCCGCCGCGTCCAGGAGCTGAACCAGAAGGTCGACGAGTTGACCGGCCAGGCGCAGGTCGCCTCCGGCATGCTCTCCGAGAAGGAACAGCAGATCGAGCAGTTCAAGGAGAAGCTCCGCTCCGTACAGGATCAGAGCAACCGCCGCGACCAGCAGATGCTCGAGCAGGTCCGCGCGCTGACCGCCCAGCTGGAGGCCGTGAAGGCCGCCGGCGGGCCCGAGGAAATCGCGCGGCTGAACGAGCTGAACCGCTCCCTCCAGGAGGAGAGCGCGGCCCGCCAGCACGACCTGGCCGGCCAGATCGAGACTCTCAAGCTCCAGGTCGAGGAATCCACGAGCCGCCAGCAGGCGCTGACCCAGCAGGTCGCCGCCCTGAACGCCCAGGCGCAGGCGGCGATGGGCCAGAGCACCGAGAAGGAAGCCCAGATCGAACAGCTCCGCGACCGCATCCGTACGCTCCAGGAGCACGGCAAGCGGATGGAGCAGTCCGCGACCCAGCGCGCCGAGCGCGCCGAGTCCGAGGTCCAGGCCCTCACCCAGAAGCTGGCCGAGGTCCAGATCCAGCTCGACGAGAAGCTCAAGGCCGAGGCGGATGTCCAGGACCTCATCGCTCACAAGGACCAGGAGCTTTCCGTCGCCCAGGCCGCCCTCGCCAAGCTGCAGGAAGACTCGGCGCTGCACGAACAGGAGCTGTCCTCCAGCGTGGAGTCCCTCCGCGAGCAGGCACACGTCGCCACGGAAAAGGCCGACCAGCTCGAGTGGGACCTGAACCAGAAGCAGACGGCGTGGTCCGAGCAGGCCGAGAAGGCCGAGCAGGAGAAGGAGAAGCTTTCCGAGCAGATCAGCGGGCTGAAGCAGAAGATCCGCGAATCCGAAATGACCATCGCGGGCCTACGGCAGGAAGTCGAGACGCACACCCTCCAGCTCGAGCAGGGCAAGAAGGCGATCGGCGACGAGCAGATCAAGTACAAGAAGCTCGCGGAGAGCCTCGAGCAGTACAAGCAGCTGCTGGACGACGAGTGGCAGCGCGCCCAGCGGCGCGACGCCGAGCTCGCGGCGACCCGCAAGGCATATGGCGAGGAACTCGCCCGCCGCCAGCATGCGGAAGGCCAGATCCTCGAGCAGGAAAACCAGCTCCGCGACGCGACCGACAGCATCCAGTCCCTGCAGTCGAAGGTGACCGAGTCCGACCAGGCCGCGCGCGCCGCCGAGGAAAACGCGAAGCGCGAAATACAGTCCTCCGCCCAGCAGGCCGCGGATCTTCAGGCGGAGATCAAGCAGCTCAACAAGCAGCTTGCCGACGCCCAGCGGAGCATCGAGCGCCAGGAACAGCTCGGCGAGAGCAAGCTCCGCCAGGCCGCCCTGCGCGAAGAAGACCTCCAGCAGCAGCTCGACCAGCTGCGGCGCGACCACGACACGATGGAAGGCCAGCTCGCCCAGACGGCCGCCGAGCTCGAGCAGCAGAAGAATCTCTTCCAGGACGAGCAGGAGAACTACCTGCTCAAGGGCGGCGAGTTCGAACAGCGGATCGCCCAGCTGCAGCACGAGAACCAGGCGCTCACCGCCCGCCTCGACCAGCAGAAGAAGTTCTACGACACCGAACGCGACCAGCGCCGCCAGCGCGACGCGGAACTCCAGCAGTTCAAGAAGTCGTACCAGGAAGCCGTCGCCGCGATGCGCGTCAAGGAACGCTCCCTGGCCCAGCAGCAGAAGCTGGACGCCGAGGAGATCGCGCGCCTGCGCCAGCGCGAACAGGCCCTTTCTTCGCGGCTCTCCCAGATCCAGAGTGCGATCGGCGGCGGAGTGACGGCCCGGGTGGAAGCCGCCGAGCGGCCCGCTCCCGCGCCTGCCGCGCACCCCCGCAAGCCGCGCAAGCCGAAGCACGCCGCTCCGGCCCCGGAAGCGGGCACCGATATGACTCCGCCGGCCGCCGCGCCGATGGAATAAGGGAATAGACCGAGAAGCGGGAATTCTGCGTGACGGATAACAACACAGAGCCGGAACAGATCGAACCCGCGCCGCTCCCTCCGCCCAAGCTGTTCGATCAGCTCGCGAAGATGCAGGAGCGCAGCGAAGCGCAGGCCGCCGAGCCGGTCGAGCCTGCCGCTGCGGAGGAGCCCGTTGCCCAGGCGGAGCCGCCGAAGCAGAAATCCAAGGTCGGCGCGCTGCTCTGGATCCTGATCGCGGCATCCGTCGCCATCCTCGCGTTCCTGTTCATCGGGTTGCCGATGATGAAGGGCGGGGAGGAACCGGAGATGATCGCCAAGCCGGCTCCTGTCGCAAAACCCGTTCCCATGGAGCCGCGAGTGAGCGTGCCCGTGCCGACCGATGCCGAGTTGGACGCGGCGCCGGTTCCGCCCGCCGGGAAGGACATGCTCGCCGAACTCTATCGGAAGCTGACTGCGGAGATCACGACCGGCGAAGGCGGGCTCAAGCCGCTGATCGGCAAGGCCGGGCTGAGCCTCATCGACCCCGTCTACGGCCTGACCGACGACGACCTGAAAGGCCAGAACCCGGATGCCAAGGTCCTCGCGTCCGCCTACCAGGACATGTTCAAGCGCATGGGCGAACAGCTCGGCAAGGACGGGAACGTGCTGGCCGACATCGACTTCCTCGCCGCCGAGCAGGGCCGCCTGCGTGAAAGCGTGGAGAGCTGGCAGGGGCTTCAGATCGGCAAAGTGGTTCTCTGCCAGCGCGTCAGCGGGTTCGGCCGGTACGAGGCATTCGACGGCAACGAATTCCCGAAGAACTCGCCGCCCATGATCCTCGTCTACAGCGAGCTCGCGAACTTCAAGTCCAGCGCCGGCGACGACGGCCGGTTCGTCGTGAAACTGAAGGAGGAGTTGTCCCTCACCACCGCGACCGGCGACGCCACGGAGGTCTGGAAGGAGCGGGAGGTTTCCGTGACCGACACGGCCTCAAGCCGCCGCCGCGACTTCTTCATCGCTCAGTACCTGAACCTGCCCAAGACGATCGAGCCCGGCCAGTACAACCTCCAGGTCAAGATCACCGATGAAGCCGACGGCAAGATCGACATCGCCGTCGTCCCGCTGACGATCAAGGCGGAGTAAGAGCCCGCCCGGACGATTCAAACCGCCTCGCTTCCTCTTTTCATTTTGTTCATTCACCAAACGTCACATCACTCTTGCTTCCTGTTGTACGTGCATATATCGGACTCCGATATATCACACCAAAGGAAGTCGTAACATTTCGGGGATTCGAAACACGTGTGTATCCGGCGGGTCAACCTACGTTGCGACCGGCAGGTGTGAAAGCGATTTCCGGATTCCGCTCAGCAGCGCGAGCATCTTCGCGCACGGCTCAAGGGAAAGGCTTTCACCTTCGGCGAGGGTCCCCACGGGGACCATGCCCTTGATGGCAAGCGACTTCGGGTCAAGGTAGGCCTTGAACTTCGGCGAGGAGTAGACGGTTTCATCTCCAAGCACGATCTCGTGGGTCTCCCCGCCGAACCGCCCGCACAGGCTCCAGATGCCGTTGCCGTGGTACACCATGAACGCGTTATCGGCTTCTGCTTCGAACTCGGAGCGACGGAGATAAAGCCGCGGCTTGTCCTTGTACGGCCGGCCCGCCGTCGGGCAGAACGTCGCGCAGTTTCCGCACTCGTTGCAGAAATCGTTCAGGATCGCAATCTGAAACGCCTGGTCCACCTTGTAGAGCGTCGCCGCGCCCGCCTCGATCCGGCCGCCCTGGAACTTGAGTTCCGGAAGCTTCATCGCGAACGGGTCCATGCGGTACGTCATGATAGCCAGATTCGGGCACACGCCGGTGCAAATGCTGCACATGAGCTGGCAGTCCAGGCAGCGCCCGGCTTCCTCGCGCGCGGCATCCTCCGTCATCGTCAGGATGACTTCCTCGAAGTTCTTTCGGCCCGCCGCCGGCAGATGCGGAATCGGCACGCGGAACTTGCGGTGCGCCTTGCGGCGGATCAGATCGACTGCATCGGCATCCGGGCTCATGACCGACAGTTCGGCGGCGGCGATCCACGATTCTTCCTTTCGGCGGATGCTTTCAGCGATCTTTCTGCCGTCGCCCAACGCCTTGACGATCGACTCCGGCCCGTTCAGCGCGATGTCGCCGCCGGCATACACGCCGGGAATCGACGTTTCCATCGTGTCCGGATTGATCTTGAGATACCCCGAAGTCGTCAGCTCCGGCTTCCGGTCGGCCAGGAAGCCGAAGTCCGGCGCCTGGCTCACCGCGACAATCAGCGTGTCGACCGGAATGACGAATTCGGAATTCGGAACGTCCACCGGCCGCCGCCTGCCCGAGCTGTCCTTCTCGCCCAGCGTCACACGCAGGCACTCCAACCCGGTCATTTTGCCGCGCTTGGAAACCACCTTCAGCGGCTTCGCCAGCTCGACGATTTCAATCCCCTCCGCGATCACGTCGTCGATTTCCTCGCGAGCGGCCGGCATCTGGTCGATCGTGCGGCGGTAGATGATGCTGACCTTCCCGCCCTTCAGCCGCCACGCGGAACGCGCGCAGTCCACCGCCACGTCGCCGCCGCCGATCACTCCCACCCGCTCTCCGAGCGGCATCGGCTTCCCTTCCTTCACGCTCCGGAGGAACTCAAGCGCGTCGAGGACTCCTTCGGATGCGTCGCCCGCGATCCCGAGCTTCTTCCCCTGCTGCGCGCCGACCCCGACAACCACATGTCCGAAGCCCTGCTCCCGCAGGCTTTCCAGCGTGAAATCGCGGCCGGCCTTCCGGTTGCACAGAATCTCCACGCCCAACTCCCGGATGATCCTGAGATCCTGGTCGACGATCGCTTGCGCCGCCCGGTAGGCCGGGATCGTCCCGGACACCATCCCGCCGACGTACGGCCGCGCCTCGAAAATCGTGACGCCGTACCCCTCCTGCGCCAGGAAATACGCGACGGACAGGCCGCAGGGCCCTCCCCCGATCACGGCCACTTTCCTGCGCCGGGCGCTCACCTTGGTCCGATAGCGCGGCTTCTTTTCCTGGTCCATGATGAACCGCTTCATCTCGCGGATCGCCAGCGGCTCATCGAGGTGCGTCCGGACACAGACCTCCTCGCAAAGATGGTTGCACGCGCGTCCCAGGATCGACGGCAGGGGGTTGTCGGAACGCGTGACTTCGATCGCCTCCTGGAACTTGCCCTGCCGGACAAGGCCCATGTACGAGGGGACCTTCTGGTTGACGGGGCATTCGTCCGTGCACGGCGCCTTGATGCAGTCGTACAGCCCGAGCGGCCGCGTCGTCTTTGTCCTCTGCCGCTCGAAGCTGCGCTTCATCAGCGTCCGATCGGCAAGGACCGCTTCGGCATACTGCTCCAGGTTGACCCTCGCGCACGCCTCGGCCACTCCCTGCATGAGTTCGTCCGCGTGTTCCGTCTGCGCCTGCTCGGCGGCCCACCCGCGGATCACCGAGCTGACCCGGCTCGTCGCGGGCAGCTGGATCAGGCATCGGGCGATATTCTTGCAGGCGGTCCGGCTGGCCGCGAGGGCCTCGTGGCCCTTCAGCGCGTCGAACAGCACGCTCTCGAACCCGCCGCCGAAGCTCTCCACCTTGCGCGCGGATTTGCAGATGAAGTCCGGCAGGTCCGCGGCCCGCGCGGCCTTCATCGCGTCCGCCGTGTTCTCGATGTACTGCCGCATGCGCAGGTAGCCGCCGGTCTTGAGGATGTCGGAGCAGACGGTGACGGTCTTCATTCCGCTGCGGAGCAAATGCGCCACGTTGAACGCGTCCGCCCCGCCCGAGAAGGACATCATCAGCCCGCCGCTGAACTCGGCGGAAAGCTTCGCGGCGAGGTTCACGGTGACCGCGTGCAGGGCGCGGCCGGACATGTACATCATCTTTTCCTTCTTCTGGAACGCGTCGCGGTGGTTTTCGACCTCCAGCGTGTTGGAAAGTTTCACGCCGAACTGCACCGAACGGGCCTTCGCCGCCGCGCGCAGCCGCTCCAGCATCGGAACCGCGTCGGCATACTTCAAGTCGTGGCCGAACGCGGAATCGGGCACGACGACATCGGCGAAGCCGGTCTGCTTGTTGAGGATCTGCCTCAGGTGTTCCGGGCCGAGCAGGGTCGGGTTCAACTTGACGTTCGTGTGGAAGCCCCACTCGCTGATCAGGTACGCGGCGATCTTCTCGATCTCGTCCGGCGGACAACCGTGCATCGTGGAGAGCGTGACGTTGTCGGTCATGCGGTCCGGGATCTCCATGCCGCCCATCGCGGGGAAGTGCTTCGCCACGATGCCGGCGTACGGCCGGACAAACTCCGACGCGTCCTGAAGGCTCTTCAGGTAGCCCTGCATGTTGGGCTTGAGGATGCCCTCCATGTTGTAGCCGACGCTCGCGTTGAAGACGACGCCCGGCGCCTCGCCGGGAAATCCGAGCTTGCGGTGCAGCGCGTGAATCAGCACCCACGCCCGGACGTACTCGTCCAGGGACTGCCGGACCTTCAGCTCCTGGGACCATTCGACGTTGTACCCCTCGTCCTGCATGTCGATGCAGGGCTTGGAGACCTCGATCTCATCCAGGGTCTGGACGGTTTTCAACTCGATGAAGCGCGCGCCGCACAGCCAGGCGACGATGATGTTCTGGGCCATCTGCGAATGCGGGCCCGCCGCCACCCCGAACGGGGTTTCCAGCCGGCGGCCGTACACGGTGGTCGCAAATGCGTCGGCAGCCCTCGGGACGAAGAAAAGCTCGCGGGGAACGCCGAAGATGGAGCCGCGGGTCTCGAACTCGGCAAAGACCCACGCCGCCAACTGCTCCATCGCTATCGGCTGAAACTTGTCGGACATGTTTGACTCAAGATAATATACCCATCGTGTATAGAGCCAATGCTTTCGGACGGCCGGGCAGCGGGATTTCGGGCGCTGTAGGGATGGTCCTACAGTCAGCGGTTTTTATTTCTTGCAGACACCAGCCGCAACCCGTGACAATATAACGACTTGTGTCGCGGGGGGCCGTATCGTTTGGAGGTGCATGATGTTGCAGGATCAATCATTTCCCTTCATCGGGTTTCGACGATTCGCCGGGGCACTGATCATCCTTCTTGCCGCTTCATGCAACGCGCCCGCGCAGGACAGCCTGAACAAGGACTGCGTGGTTCAGATCGGCGTGCCGACCAACTGCGTCCCGGGCGATGAAAGCCTGTCGTGGGCATCGGTCACGCGGTACCTTAAAGACAGGATTCCTGAATGCTCCTTCGAAATCATCCCTCTCTCCCGCGAGCAGATCACCTCCAGGATCCACCACAACCAGATCGACTTCGCGATCGTCGATCCCGTGTTTCTCGCCCAGCTCAAGATGCGTTACGGCATCGAAAACATCGCGACGCTCCAGCGCCGTTTCAAGGGCGTCAATTTCGCCCTGTCCGGCGGCACGCTGTTCTGCCTTTCGAGCAAAGAGGGGCTGGCCCGGCCGCAGGACCTGAAGGGCCGCACGATCGCGTTCGCGGACCGGAAATCCCTGCCGGGCTGGCTGGCCGTTGTCAGGGAGTTCCGCGACATCGGCTTCAGGCCGGACCTGGACGTGAAGACCCAGGTTCTTGGCAGCGAAGATAACGTGGTCGCCGCGGTGTTGAAGGGCGACGTCGAGGCGGGCTGCGTGAGCGCCGGAACGATCGAGCGCGTCGTCGCGGAGCAGAAGCTGGACAAGGGCATTTTCCGCGTGATCAAGTTCAAGGACATCCACGACCCGAACCCGTGGGTGCGCATCCCCGCGGAGGTCAGCACGCGGCTGTACCCGGACGTAGCCTTCGTCTCCTGCCCCCGCGCCGCGCCGGACCTGGTCAAAGACGTGGCCGCGGCCCTGCTCGCGATGTCCCGGAAAGTTCCCGAGCTCGTCGATCGTCCGCAGGCGGCGGGGTGGACGTTCCCGCGCTCGGATCTCGCGGTGCACGAATGCCTGCAGGAACTGAGGGTCGCGCCCTACGAGAACTTCGGCCAGATTTCGTTTGTGGAGGTGATCCGCCAGTACATGTACTGGTTCATCGGCGCCGGCGCGCTGATGATCGTCATGCTGCTGGTGATCCTCTACGTGACGGCGCTGAACCGCGCGCTGGCGGCGGAGATCGTCGAGCGAAAGCGCGCCGAGGCGGCGCTGCGCGAGAGCGTCGCGCGCTTCGAGCACATCGCCTCGTGCTCGGCCGACTGGATCTGGGAGACGGATGCCGCGGGCGGCTTCACGTATTCCAGCTCGATCGTGGAGCAGATGCTCGGGTACCGGGCGGACGAGATCATCGGGAAGAGCCACTTCGACCTGTTTGCGACCGCCGAGAAGGAGCGCCTCATGGCTCTCGGACAGAAGGGACTGGGAACGGGCGCCCGCATCTTCCGCGAGCGGTTCCGCCTGCTCACCAGGGACGGACGCGTGGTCATCCAGGAAACGACGGCCGAGCCGATCATCGATTCGGGCGGCAAATTCGCCGGCTACCGCGGCGTCAACCGGGATATCACGAACCAGGTGCGGTTCGTCCGCCTGCGGCAGTAGCCATGCGCGCGGATAGGGCTTTTGCGGCTCCCTGTCGTTTCGATATAATGCCGGACGTCCTGTGAAGACCGCTCAGAACAGAACGAAGCTGATCCACATCCTCCTGATGGAGGACGAGGCCAGCGTCGCGCGGATGATCCAGGTGCACCTGCAGTCTCTCGGCTTCTCCGTCGCCGTCGCCGAGGACGGGAAGAAGGGCCTGGAGATGCTACGCGACGGCTACTACGACCTCCTCATCATCGACTACAAGATGCCGCGGCTCTCCGGGACCGAAGTGATCCGCGAGCTGAAGCGGCGCGGCCCCCTCCCCCCCATCCTCATGATCTCCGCGCTCGGCCAGGACGACGTGGCCACCGAGGCCTTCAAGCTCGGCGCGATGGACTACATCATGAAGAACCCGGCCGCGCAGTTCCTGAACACGCTGCCCGACGCGATCGAGGCGGTCCTCGCCCGGCACGCGGAAATGGAATCCCTGCGGCGCGCGGGGGAAGACCGCAACCGCTGGCTGCACGAGCTGAAGCAGCGCGTGAAGGAACTGAGCTGCCTCTACGGCATGGAGAAGCTGTTCGCGACCGGCGGCGAAGCCCTCGAGCCCATCTTCAACGGCGTCGCCAACCTCATCCCGCGCGCCTGTCGGCACGACACGATCTGCTGCGCCCGGATCCGGACGAACAACCAGGAGTATCTTTCGGATAATTTCCGGGAGACTCAGTGGCGCAAGTCGTTCGCCATCAAGGCGATGGGGAAAACCATCGGCGCGATCGAAGTGGGGTACCGCGAGAAACCGCCCTCGCTCGAGTTCGACATTTTTTCCCCGGAAGAGCAGGAGCTGCTGCGCGCGATCTCTGACCGCCTCGGGCAGTACATCGACCGCTGGCAGACGCAGGCCCAGCTCCGCCAGATCCACGAGGAGATCCGCAAGCTGTCGCGCGCGGTCGAGCAGAGCGCGAGCGCGGTCATGATCACCGACGCGAAGGGCAACATCGAGTACGTGAACCCGAGGTTCACGCAGATGACCGGCTACAGCGCCGACGAAGTCGTGTCCCGGAACCCGCGGATACTGAAGTCCGGCGAGAAAAGCGTGGAGGAGTACCGGAAGCTGTGGGAGACCATCATCGCCGGCCACGAGTGGCGCGGCGAGTTCCACAACCGCAAGAAGAACGCCGAGCTGTACTGGGATTTCTCCACGATCTCGCCCGTCACCAACACGGACAGCGTCGTGACGCACTACGTCGCCGTCAAGGAGGACATCACCGACCGGAAGCTGCAGGAGGATCTCCGAAACGCGGTGCTGATGCTGTCCGCCGAGATCGCCGGCTGCGAAACGGAGGACGCGATCTGCCGGGTGGTCGTCGAGGGGATCCGCAAGCGCATGGGCGTCGATCGCTGCGGGCTGTTCCTGGGCGATCCCGAGAACCCGCCGTTCCGCGGAACGTACGGGACCGACCTGAAGGGAAACACGACGGACGAGCACGGCCGGGCGTGGGACATTGCGCTGGAGAGAGATGTGGCCGACCTGTTCGCGGAAGGCTCGTACAAGACCGGCTTTCCCCTGGGCGCGCCGGACACACAGCCGGGCGAGGAAGGCGTGTACTCGACCCTGATCGCGCTGCGGCAGGGCGGCAAAGGCGACATCTTCGGCGTCATCAGCGTGGACAACCGGATCACCCGGCGCGAGGTATCCGAGGCCCAGATGCTGCACATCGCCCTGCTGGCCGAGGTCCTTGGAAACGCACTCCAGGTCGCGCGCGCGCGCGGCGCGCTGCGTGGCGCGGTCGAGGATGCGAAGCGGGCGAACGTGGAGCTGGAAGGCTTCAACCGCGCCATGGTCGGGCGCGAAGGGCGGGTCATCGAGCTGAAGGAGGAAGTGAACCAGCTGCTGGGCGAACTGGGGCGCCCTCCCCGCTACCCGCCGGTCTGGAAGGAATCCGAGGAGAACGCTTCGAACACGGCGCCGGAGAAGAAGTAGGCTCCGGCCGGGAACGCCATGAGAGACTACGGTACAAGGCATGTCGAGCCGATCTGGGTGGTCCCGCTGCGGCGCTACGCGCCGGCGGCCCTCGTGCTCTGCGTGGCCATCCTTCTCGCCATCATCATCATCGGGCCGATGCATTCCGCGCCCACCCCTCCCTCGCTCACGACCAAGCTGATCCTGCTTCTCGTCTACTCGGCCCTCGGCGCGCTCGCCGCCTTCCTGTTCATCGAGGCGCGGAACGCCGAGACCACGGAGAAGAGCGAACAGGAGAGCGCGGAAGAGCTGTACATCCTCAGCGAGCGCCTGAACACCACGCTTCGCAGCATCGGGGACGGCGTGATTTCCACGGACGTCGACGGCGTCGTGACGCTTCTCAACGACATCGCCGTCCAGTTCACCGGCTGGCCCCTGTCGAAGGCCGTGGGACAGCGGGCCGCGGACCTGTTCCACCTGGTCAACGCCCAGTCCCGCGAGCCGGTGGAGGATCCCGCGCGGCGCGTGCTCAACACCGGCAAGCGCATCCGCGAGGAGGTCCAGGTGCTCCTCGTCGGGCGGGACGGCTCGGAGCGACCGATCGCGTACAACGCCGCCCCGATCCTCGACGCCGACGGCTGGATCATGGGCGCCGTGATCGTGTTCCGGGACGTCACCGAGCTGCGCCGCGTGCAGCGCGAAAGGGAGCGCCTGATCCAGGAGCTCTCGTCCACGAACGCCAAGCTCCGCGAGGAAATCCAGATGCGCGAGGAAGCCCGCCGCGCGGCCCTCAGCCTGATGCAGGACGCCCAGCTGGCGCAGGCCGCGCTGAAGGAGAGCAACGCCGCGCTGGAAGAGTACGCGCGCGTCGCCTCGCACGACCTGCAGGAGCCGCTCCGCAAGATCGAAAGCTTCGCGCAGGTCCTGGTCGAGGACTTCGGCGACAAGCTCGACAAGCAGGCCAAGACCTACCTCGACATCATGGTCGACGCCGCGAACCGGATGCGCCGGCTGATCCGGGACGTGCTCGCGTTCTCGCGCGCGGGCACCGTCGAGAAGCCCTTCTCCGCCGTGGACCTCAACCAGGTGCTGGCGATCGCGAGGGACAACCTCTCCGGCCGCATCGAGGACCAGCATGCGGAAGTGGTCGTCGGCCCGCTGCCCACCGTCTTCGGCGACGAAACCCAGATGATCCAGCTCTTCCAGAACCTCGTCGGAAACGGTTTGAAATTCAACAAGTCGCCGAACCCGAAAGTTGAGGTCCACGCCGAGGAAAGCCGTGACGAGTGGAAGATTTCTGTTAAAGATAACGGGATTGGCCTGCGGGAGTCGGAGCGGCAGCTGATCTTCGCTCCGTTCAAGCGGCTCCACACGCAGCAGGAGTTCGAGGGCACCGGGATCGGGCTGGCCATCTGCCGCCGTATCGTGACGCGGCATGGCGGCGAAATCGGGGTGACGGCGGAACCGGGCAAGGGCAGCACGTTCTGGCTGACGCTGCCCAAGTCGACACGGCAATTGCAGGAAGAAACAACCAACAAGTCGTCAGATACGAAGAAGGGGGACATCCATGAGCCGCGTGCAAGTTGAACCCATCCGGATTTTGCTGGTCGAGGACGACGAGGCCGACATCATGCTCGCCCAGCGCGCGTTCGAGCGGGCCAACATCTGGAACAAGATGGACGTCGTTCGCAGCGGCCAGGAAGCCCTCGACTACATCTACAACCAGGGCAACTTCACCGACCGCACGAAGTACCCCCGCCCCGGCCTGATCCTCCTCGACCTCAACCTCCCCGGCATCGACGGCCGCGACGTGCTCGACAAGCTCCACAAAGACTCGCACATGAAGTCGATCCCCGTCGTGATCATCAGCACGTCCGACTACGAGCGCGACATCGAGTTCGGGCGCGCGCGCGAGGTCCAGCACTATCTCATCAAGCCGATCCAGGTGGACAATGTCATGGAAACGTTCACCGCGATCCGCAGTTTCAAGATCATCCTCGGCAACGTGGCGTCGTGAGACCTGGCGGGCACCTTGGGTAGGGCCGGCTCGCCGAGCCGGCCGCGGCGCGGATGAGATCGTAACAGACCCATGACCTTCAGTCCGCTCAACTACGCGATCCTCTTCGCCTATCTCGCGGGCATGCTGGCCATCGGCTGGCTGTTCGCGGGCCGGCAGAAGAGCACGGAGGATTTCTTCCTCGCCGGCCGCAGGATGCCGTGGCTCGTCGTCGCGATGAGCATGTACGCCTCGCTGACCAGCGCCGTCACGTATATGGGCCTGCCGTCCGCCGCGTACCAGGAGAACATCGCCCTCATCGTCGTCTGCGTCATCAGCCCCCTCGTCGCGCCGGTCCTGATCTACGTATTCTATCCCTTCTACAGCCGCCTGCGGGTGACCACTTCCTATGAATACATCGGCCTGCGCTTCGGCCGCGCGGCGCGGTTCTCGGTCTCCGGCCTTTTCATCCTCGCCCGGCTCGGCTGGCTCGGCACGGTGATCTACGCGCCGGCCGTCGCCTTGTCCGTGGTCACCGGCCTGCCCCTCTGGGCCAGCATCGTCCTGATGGGCGTCATCGCGACCGGCTACACCGCGCTCGGCGGCATCTCGGCGGACATCTGGACCGACGTCGTCCAGTTCGTCATCATGGTCGTCGGCGCGGCGTGGCTCGCGGTCACGCTGATCCACCGCGTGCCCGGGGGCGTCGAGGGAATCATCGCCACCGCCGGCGACGCCGGCCACCTGCGCGTTCTCGACTGGCACTTCAGCCTGTACGAGATGACCGGCGCGGTCGTCGCCATCACCTTCTTCTTCCAACTCATGCAGGACTACGGCACCGACCAGGTCACCGTCCAGCGGCTCATGACCACGTCCAGCTTCCGCGGTGTCGTGAAGGCCATCCTGTTCAACGCGCTCACCGACTTCCTGATCGTCGGCCTGCTCCTGTTCATCGGCATCGGTATGTTCGCCTACTACGCCGCATTTCCCGCCCTGATCCCCGCGGACGTCCCCGGCGACCGCGTCATGCCCTACTACATCATCCACGCCCTGCCCGACGGCGTCTCCGGCCTGCTGATCACCGCGATCTTCGCCGCGGCGATGTCGAGCATGGACTCGGGGATCAGTTCGCTCGCGACCGTGATCGTGAACGACTTCGTCAAACCGTTGAGGGCTCGCGCCTCGGACGACCGCGCGGACCTGAAGATGGCGCGCTGGCTCACGATCGGGCTCGGCGCGCTGGCGACCGGCGTCGCGTTCTATATCTCGTCGTTCGAACACATCATCAAGGCGTACACGGCCATCATCAGCCTCTTCAGCGGGCCCGTGCTGGCGCTGTTTCTGCTGGGGGTCCTCTCCCGGCACGCGCGGTTCGCCGGCTGGGTCGCCGGCGCCGCGATCGCGATCCCCGCGACGCTGTACATCCAGTACGCCGTCAAGGTCCACTGGATATACTACTTCCCCTTCTCTTTCGGCGTCACCTTCCTCGTCGGCCTCATCGCCGGCCTCTTTATCAAAGGTGTGCCCGCCGACCCGGCGCTGACCCTCTG
>CAYQYB010000035.1:0-15997 GCA_964421535.1 uncultured Verrucomicrobiota bacterium
CTCGGGCCAGACGGCTCGACGTCTGCCGTGTGCGTTCCGAGAATCACGACCTCTCTGTCGAAAATTGTAGTCTCGAGCATCTTGTCGACGAGCTGGTCGAGGAGATCCACGGCCTCGGTGTAGGCTTCTCCGCCGGCATCCTGGGCGACGATGAGCGCAATCCACGACAGCTCGCGCGTCTTGGTCTGTGCCTCGATCTTCTGATCACGGCTGTCGAGAATCATGAGGCAAGCGGGAAGCGATAACGCCTCGACATTCTTCAAGAACGCCGCATCCACGATCCTGTTGAGCGGATAGTTGACGACAGCCTTGAATAGCTTCAGTTCATCGGCGGATTTCCGCAGCTCGTTCCATATCTCGATCGTCTTCCTCATGCCGCAAGCACCTTCCTCGCGTGCTGCTCGCCAAGCTCGCCCGCCTTTTCCTGAGTCGGAAACCATGGATCCTTGTGGCCGCGCACGCGCTTCTTCAGGATGAACAGAGGCACGAAATCACCATCGGCAGCGTAGCCGAGGATGCCGCTTCCTGACTTCGACTTGATGGAAAAGAGCTTTTGGCTGAACTCAGAGGTCCGATGACCCTCGCCAGCGGATCCCGGGAACGGAATGGTCAAAGCCATGGCTGGATCCGCAGAGTGTTTCCCCGGCGCGGAGATGTCGCCGCCGTACTGCATCTGGGCAGCTGCAACGTGGTCGCTGGCGACCTGCACGGCCCCTGCACCCACCTCGCGGACGTTGGTTGACCTGGCGATGTCGCGCCAGAACCGACGCCCGCCCTTGCCGATGGCCGTTTCCTGGGCCAGTTTGCGGACGGTGGCCCCCCACTGGAGGAGTATCTTGCGCTGTCCGGAGGAATCGAGCTTGAGCAACAGCCGCCGCAGCATTGGGGTCACGTCGTCTCGGACGATCTGGATGAGTGGCGGCATCAGAATCCCGTCATCTTTTCGCGCGTGAATTCGGCGTCATTCCCCTCCACAGCCGCCACGCTGCCGCCTGAGGCCCCTGGCGGCGCCGTAAGTGGGATCGCGCCGACGAGGGCGATAGTTCCATCGGAGATTGATTTAAGCTGTTCCCTGGCGGTCTTGGCGCGTTCTGCGACCTTCTTTGGGATCTCGTCGCCGATCGACCGGCCCCAGGCGAGCTCCTCGAACAGATCAAGGCACAGGCTTTGAACGAAAGCCATGGAGCCGGATGCAGTGACGGGAACCGTATATTTCGCGGCGAGATAGCCGTTGACGATGCTTTCGGCGCGGTCGATGTCCATGGACAGGTCGTCGCGCTGAGACGGCAGCTTGTAGAGTGCCGCGAAGTTATCCCGCAGCCTCGACTCGACGTCAGCCTGTTGTATGTAGCTCGACATCGCTCCGCCTCAAAAACGGGGCCGGCGGGAAAGGAACCGCCGGCCCCACCACCTACACGCCTGCCGATGCGCTTTGGTATTCGATCTACAGAATGCCGCCGTACACGAGCCACGGCATGGTCGGAGCCGCCGCGGCGCGGCCGGTCGCGAAGAAGTCGGCCTTGCCGGTCTTCTCGACGATGTCCGGATCGCGATCCATCTTCGGGGTCGGCACCTCGCGGATCTGCCGGGCCACCGGCTTGATCGGCTTCGAGCAGTCCAGGAGGAACCAGTAATCGTCGTAGTCGCCGGAGAGGTCCGGAAGAACAACGAGCTGGCAACGGCCGAAGTTGGCATTCGGCTCTTCGCCGGCTCCGACGTTCTCCGTTCCGGCCTTGTTCTCGACCGTCACAAGCCGCTTGTCCGCCTTGACGATTCCGAACGCCGTCGTCCGCAGCTTCTCGCCAACGACCAGGTGCGTGAAATTCGGCTTGATCAGTTCGCCGTTCGCGAACTTCCAGGCGGCCGCCGCGACGAGCGCCGCTTCGAAGGACGTCTTCGAGAGCGCATCCGTCACGAGGTTGCTCAGGGTCTGATCGCCTAGCTTGTGGTTGGTCGCGCAAAGCGCCTTGCCGGTGTAGCAGAGCTTGTTGCCGGTTAGGACCTCGGCGACGAGCTGCTGGAGCTTCAGCGGCCAGGCCGCGGCCTTCTGCTTCAGGATCGTCGCGGCGATCCCGTAGCGGTTGTCGAGCAGGTCATTGCGGCCGATGGAGGTGGAGCACTCGAAGTCGCGGTTCGTCACCGAGAACTTCTGCCCGCGCACGTTGTTCCACACGCGCTCGCCAACCCACTCCCTGAAGCCCTGGATGAAGTCCACCCAGGCATACAGGTTCTCGGACGTGTCCGACGGGAAGTCCGTGAACATGAACGCGAGGTCCGCCGGCGGAGGGAGGGCAATGCCATCCTGAAACGCGGTGGACAGTGACTTGTACAGGGCCTCAAGATTCTCTCTGTTGATCAACATGGCATTCTCTCCTTCGTTGCTGTTTTTCTTCCTCGATCGTTACGGTGCCGTAAAAGCGGGAAACACGTAATTCGTGCCGTTGGCCGCCTCAAACTTAAACCACGTCGGCTGGTTGTTCGCCAGGGGCCCTGGGCAGTTGGTTGTCCACAAAGCCGTGTTCGTGCCGGCGTTCATCGTCTCGACGTAAGTCCAGGCCCCGGTCACAACGAGATCATTGATGGTCGTGGTACCCCGTAGGCCAACCGTGGAAGCTGCCGTGACGGCACCGGTCGCGTTGATAATGTTCGCCGTGGTCGTTCCGCGCAGACCCGTTGCGCCTGTCGCCGTCGTCGCTCCGAGGGAGGTCGCTCCAGTGGATGTCAGGTTACCGGCCGTCAAAGTGCTTCCGACGGCAAGAGTGCTGCCCACGGTCCCGGCTCCGGAAACCGCAAGCGATGACGGCGTCACGGACCCCTGCGATCCGATGTCGAAGGTGTCCACCCATACGCCGGAGGTGTCGACCTCAACGATCACGCCGGCGATGATGTTGTTCGTGATGCCGGACGTCTTCACCGTCTGATCGTCCAGGCAGTACGCGAGCTGCCCGATCTCGCCATTCGTGATCGAGCTGCCATTCGCCCAACGGAAAACCCCACGCCCGATCTGGATCGTTTTCGTCGAGAGGTAGTTCGCTCCGGTATTGTCCGAGTACGCCTCGGCCCGGCCGATCACGCTCAGGCCGGCGGTGTCGGCGGCGGGAACCGCGTAGCCGGAGAGATTCACGGCAACCATCGAGCCGCCGTAGATAACGTTCGAGCCCTGCAGGATCTCGGCGAAGTCGCCGGCACGCTGCGCAGTGTCGCGATCGTCGGTCAGCGCCGTTGAAAAAGCAGACACCGAGAGAAGCGCGAGCACCGCGGACACACTCACAACCGATAACATCTTCGAGAATCTCATTTCTTCTTCCTCCGAGTACTTGTTGTTCCTTCGCCTTCGAAATCCTACTTGCCCTTCATCGTCTCCTGGACGTGCTTCGGATCCAGCCCGCAAGCGCGCGCGACGGTCGTGTCCGCATCGGTCAGCGCGACGGTATCCGCCGGCTTCTCGCCGGGCTTCAGTTCGCGGCCGACCGGCACAATCACCGGGGCATCCTTCGCCCAGGCCGTGAGCGCAACAACGTCGAGCCCTTCCGCCCAGGCCGTCATGCCATCCGTCAACTTCCCGGCGGCCTTGAGGTCCTTGATCATTCCGGCTTTCGCGGCTTTGTCGTGCGCGGCGAGTTTCGACTGCGCGTCGGTCAAAGCGACCGTATCCGCCTTGGACTTCTCGGCCAGCGAGAGGACCTTGCCCTGGATGAGCTGGAGCGTGTCGGTATCCGTCAGGGACAGCGCATCCTTGACGCCGGCAACAAACGCCTTCGAACCATCGATCGCGGCCTGGCCGGCGACGATCGCAGCGCACGATGCGGTCAACAGGGGGGCGAGATCCGCGTGCTCGGCGGTGAGGGCCACGCCGTCCAGCTTCAGAAGCGTTGCGAGTTTCGTGATCAAGTCCTTCATCGGTTTCTCCGTTGTGGTTTTTCCTCTGCTCAGAAATTCCTCGCCGCGCGCGACGAGCAGATCCTGGTCGTTCAACGCGGGCTCGTTGGTCAAAGCGATGGACGTCACGCGCAGGTTGCCGTCCTTGATTCCGCGAATCACCGGCGAGATGAATCCGGCCATCGAGTCGGCCGCTCCGGAAAGAACCTGCTTCGCCCTCGCGGACCACTTCACGACGCTCGCCCAGAGTTCGCCATCGCGCGCCGAGAGTTTCACGAACCCGTGCGCCGCGATCTCGCCGAGCTTCGGATTCGCTTTCACCAGGTCCGCCTCTTCAAGCTTCATGGCATTCGCCATGTGGTGCAGGAAGTGCTCCGCGTCGACCGGGATCGCTTCGCCCTTCATCGCGGCGTAGTCGACGATCGCGGCAAGCCGGGCGGGAGTCAGGTCGAGTTCGAAGGGTTCACCGTTCAGTGTCAGTGCATTCTTGCCTGAACGCAGAACGCGGAACGCGGTCGGAATCCCGGCGGAGTCACGGACGATCGCCTGGGAGTCTGAGAGCTTCAGCGTATTTGCGATGAGCAGGTCCATGACGCGCATTTAACACCATGTCAAAGACGATTTACCAAAAAAGTTGAAATTATTTGACGAGCCAATTGCGCCACTCCTTTGCCGTGTCGGTGAGAAGCAAATCCGGGTTCGCGATCGTGTACGGCCCGTCGCCGAGCCATCGCGTGAACTCGCTGTAGTTCTCCCAGGACAGAAGTCCTGTCCCGTGCCATCCCCACCGAGGCCACCAGTTCTGCAGCGGAAGGGTGTTGCAGTCCTGTTGCTTTCTGAAACCGACGAGAAGAATGGAGTGGTATCCCAGCGCGCTGCTCTGATCGACGCGCTTGAACGGGATCCCGCCGTTCTCCCGGTTCACCTGGTCCGCTTCCCAGTTCGTGTCCGCCAGCCCGCCGGCGACAAGCGGCGTCTCGTACAGCGCATCTGCGATGTCCTCAAGAGTCGGGTTGATCTCTTTGACGACGCACGACTCGGGAATGATCCCGTGGCGGATCATGAAGTTGAACCCGTCGTTCAGTTGCGAGCCTTCGTCCGACTGGTCGCCGTACTGCTCCTTGCGGTTCTGCCAGTACATCTTCTGCGCGTCGAAGTGGCAGCCCTGCGGAATCACTTCGCGCCCGAAGTAGAACCGGAGCATCGTCGCCAGCCACTGACACGTTGAGTGGAATACGCACGACCCCTCTTCCTGGAAGCTCGACGGGATGAGGACCTGCTGCCAATCGATCTCGCGCAGCGGCGCCTGGTCAGATCCGGACCGGAGCCGGATGTGTCGAGCCCGGCCGCTTGGGATCACCTGGAACTTAAGGCGCACGGAAGACCTCGGGTGGATTCGCGTAGGACGGAACCGGAACCGCGGTTCCGTCGCCGCGGCGTTGTGGCCCTGTGATCGGGTAATCTGTTGCCGCCGGCCGCGGGCCGGAGCAGGCGCAAAGCGCGCACAAGGCAAGCGCCATGCAAAGCCGTTTCACGGTTCAGATCTTCGCCGCTGAAGCCGGCTTTTCCTTTTCAGCCTTGGCTTTTTCAGCCCGCGCAAGTTCGGCCTTCTTCCAGCACTCCCGGTGATAGTGTTCGCGGCGCGTCCCGTCGCTCCACACGGTCACTCGTTCGCCCTTCTGAATTTCCTTGCCGCACGCCTGGCATGTCAGCTTCTTCTCTTCCGCCATGGTCACTCCTCCTGGTTAAAACGTCGCCGTCTTGTCCTCGAGATTTCTTGCGGCTGATGTCAGCGCGTCTGACGCCCGCCGGATCTGATCAGCAGCCAATCCCATATTCTTCAGAATGCCGGGCAACTCTTCCTTCGCGACAAACGTCTCCTGGCCCGCGCTCATGTATCGGTATCCGCTGACGTTCAGTCCGGCGGCGTTGAGCTGAAGAGCCGCCGGCTGAAGAGAGGCAAGCGCCGGCATGATGTCGGCATTCCTGAGGGAGTAGAGTAATTCAGAATCAACTCCGCTCAGGTTCATTTGGTTTTCCGTTTGAGGCCGAGGGCCCTTTCCGCCGGACCACTTCCATCCGATGTCCATCCCAAGGTCGCGCACCGACTGACTTCCGATTCCGAGGATTGAATGCAGCCGTTCTGGAATGAGAGCCTTCTGAATTGCAGGCCCGTACTCGACGGCGCCCCACCGCATGATTTCCCAGAAATTCTTCCCCGCGGTTGTCAGCATCGCGGACAGGAGCGATCCAAAACGCCCTTGGTCCAGGGACGCGACGAGATCGTCCATCGTGACTCCGCCAAGCGACAGGTCCTTCATCTTGCTGTACGCCTTTGCGATCTCCTGGCTGATCCCGCCCGCCCACTTCTGCACGCGCCCGGAATCGAAGAGCGACTGGATCGATCCGGACATCTCTCCGAGATCTGCCTTCAGCGCCTCGAAAATACCCTGACCCGTCAGCCGCTTGGCCTCGTCGAAGAAGTTGCTCATCCGGTTCTGGATGTCCGTCCACGTCTCGCCGGATCTTTCGACTCCGCTGGTCGCTGACGCGATTGCCGACCGGACGGTTCCGAACATCGAGGCGGCGCTGGACCCGGACTCCGACATGGCCGTCAACTCCTTCGATACTTCCGGGGTAATCAGGCCAAGGTTGCGAAGCTGCTTGGTTATCCTTCCAACGTTGTCGCCCGACTCAAACGCGGCCCACAACTCTGAAAGCGTCTGGCCCATCGACGCGGCGTCCTGCCCGGTGAGCTTCGCCGCGCGCGCCCACAACTCCATGTCGTCCTTCGACGTCAGCGCCCCGTGGCTGATCCGTTCGAGGTTGATGTACATCCCGACGAGTTCATCTTTCTTGAACCCGGCGCCGGATGCCGCCTTGAACATCTCTCCAATCTTCGCCCGTGCCGCCGGCGCTGACTTCAGAAGAAACTCGATCATCTCTCGCTGCTCGTCGTACTTCACATTCGGAGCGATGATCGCCTCGCCGAGGCTCTTCCCCATGGCGATCAACGACTTTGCGTTGTTCACCATGTAGAAGAATTGGGCGTTCGCTTCCGAGATCGCCGCGCCCATCCCTTTCACGCCCCCCACAATTCCGTGGACCGCGCCCGACACGGCCGATACGCCGGTCATCGTCAGCTCGAGTGCAAGCTTTGCCGTCGTGCTCATGTATACGTGATCTCTGGCTCGTACCTGCGGTACGCATAGCGAAATTCGAGCAGCTGAAGGAAGCCGTCGGCCCGCGCAAGCATGTCCTCGCAAAGCCAGTTCGTGCCTTCAAGTTTCTTCCCGACCTCCAACAGCCATGGTTCGAATTCGCTGATCGCTGATCCCGCCGAATCCGGAAGAGGTCTCTGCGCTTTGATTCCCTTCATCCACAATTTGCGAACTAGCGTGGGTATTGGGATCCCAACGAGAAATGTGTTCGGATCACTTTCGGATGGAAGAACGGAAATCGACGAGATGTATCCCTTGTTGATTGCCTCTATGGCGGTCATCTGCTGCAGCTGGCATTCAAACGTCCACTCCTCGTCGTTCGCCTTATGGACCTTTCCATCGCGGCCGCCGCCCCCGCCTCCGCCGGCGCCCTGCTGTGAAACGAACATCACTTCAACCAGGTCATAGGCACCTTCGTAATTCGTCGCGCGAAGACGATCGATGATGTACGTTTCGCCGTCTACGATGGTTGTGTTGCCTTCGACGAACCCTTCGGACCGCGCCTTCTCGATTCCACCGTCCAACGGCGCAAGGAACTTTCGCACCATTTGGCCCTTGGCCGCCGCGGAGATATCCTGCGTCCCGCCGATTTGTTCAATCCATGTGTCTGTGCTCACAAAACTGCTCCAATTCCGGACCACTCTTCTTCCTTGCGGTCGAAATCGCCGCTGTGGTCGGGCCGGTTCTTTTCGTCATCGGTAAGTTGTCGATCAGGATCCTTCCGAGAGATCGTGACTCCATCAACGCGGCCTCCGTACTCGCGTAGTTCCTGGTACACGACGTCGGACAGCGCCTTCGCCGTGAAAATATCCGCGTGTCCGGTATCGTCGTCGTCCGCGAAGTACGTGAAGGAATCCGGGTTTGCGGCGCCGCGCTTCCGGCGCACCTTGTGCAGATCCTCCCGGATATCGTCTCGGATCGGATAGTGATCTGTGGCGTCCTGGTGGCGTTCCATGATCACGCGCGCGAGCAGAGATTTGACCGGGTGCGACGTTCCGTTCCGGTCCTTCAGCGCCGAGCTGAAGTTGATCGGCACCACCTTGCTCCCAAACCGCGTGGCGGAACGTTCCGCCGTTCTCATTCCAAGCCCCGTGGCGTCGATGCCGGCCTTCTTGACCTGCGGCATCGCCAGGAACTGCCAGAGCACAGCCTCCTGGAACTCGAAGTCCTTGGCCTCCATCACGATCAGCGCCCGCTGCCAGAGCTGGGCGTTCAGTTCCTCGTCGATCCAGATCACGGACAGGTTCCGGCTGCGCGCCTGGTCGAACCCGAGGAAGAGCGGCCCGCCGCGCGTGAACCCGATCAACTGCTTCGCCAGGTCGCCCCGGGCCGGATCAAAATCTCCGCTCAGTTCGAGGATTGTGTAAGGCTTTCCGTCGACGTCGTGCAGCTTTTCGCAGCGGCCGATCATCTCGTAGGTCAACAAGTTCAGGACGTCGTCGATGAACTTGCAGAGATACTCTTCATCCCACATGTCCGGGTCTTTCAGAGCCCGGCGCAGTCTCTCGATTCCTTCGGCGTCCTTGATCGGATTTCCCTTGTAATCGAAAAGCACGAGGCCCTGCTGGACCGCCTTGAAGATGTCAACCGTCAGCCGCAGAAAAATGTCCTCGTAGTCCGTTGCGGTCATAATCTCGTAGAACTTGTTGCCCGTCCCGCGCGGGGTCGACGTCAACACCATCTCGTACTCCGCGCGGCGGGAAATCACCGGGAACAGCCGCCCGTACATTTCACGGCTGTCGCGATGCAGGGCAAACTCATCCCCGTAGACGGATCCGGTGATGCCCATGACGGTGTCCGCGCTGGCGGGCAGACCAACCACTTTTGACCCGTTCGGAAGCTGGATCGTAAGGCGGGTGTACTCGAGCTCGGTGTCGTCGTGGTGCCTGAACTTGACCCTCTGGGAGTAGTACTTCGCGGCGGCAGAGATTTTCTTTCCGCGAACCGCCAGCGCCTTTTCGATCGCGCGAAGATGCGTTGCCGTCTGCGCGATCGCGTTCGCGGACTGCCGTTCGCTCCGGCTCAGGATGTAGTACGGCATCCTCGTTTCAAGCACCTTGCGGGCCACCCGCAGCGCGCTCGCAAAGGTCTTTCCGCCCTGCCGGCAGATCATGATCGCGATGAATTTGCGGACTGCCGTGACGATCAGCTTCTGGTACTCGGTAAGCGTGACGAGCGGCCGGCCTTTGCGGGTCTCTTTCGCCAGTTCCTCGGCGTGTTCAACGTCCGCGTAGGTCAGATCGCTCTTCGCAATGAGCTCGTCTGCGGATGTCTCTTTGAGGACATCCTCCTCGATCTCTGGACGCATCTTGTCGTCTGCGTTCATCAGGCTCCGTAGGATTCGGCGAACACAGATTTCAGGTCGTCCTTCGTCGCGACGCCATGCTCGTCGACGATGGCCTCCAGCTGTTTGATCTTCCGCTGGTACTCGTCAACCTTCTGCCGCAACAGGATCCCGGCCTGGTCGCCCTTGCGGATGGCGGAAAGTGCCCATACCATGTCGAGAAACTTCTCCGGCTTCTCCGCCAGGGCGCCGCGGAGAGTAGCCGGATCGAAGTCCTCGAGAACGGCGAGCATCGTGTCCACGGCCAGCTGGCTGGCTGTGTCGGATACCATCGCCGACGGATCTTCTCCGGACTCGCGGGCCTTCGCCACGATTGACCTGGCGAAGTCGACGCGGTTGCCCATCTCGTCGATCCGCTCCTGCTGGCGCAGCCACTTCTGGTAGCCGAACTCTTTCCATGCGGAGATGTTCTGCGGCGTGACCTCGGTGATTCCCTTCCCGGCCAGATATCCGAGGATATCGTCATGGGTCTTGTTGTCCCGAATCATCCGGTTGATCTGTTCCCGGACATCGAAACTGAGCCGCCCGATCTTTCCGCGTTCGGTTGCCATCAGATGAGTCCCTTGCTTTCGAGGAAATCGATTCCTTCGGACGTGATCCGGTACCGCCGGTGCGACTGCGCGTAATCCACCAGGTCAACTTCGAGAAGTCCCTTGCCGACGAGATACGCCGCCTCCCGCTCGAACTCCGCCGCGTTCGCATCGACCATCTCGCCCTCGCGCCGCGCCATGGCAGACATGCGCTCGGCGTCGCGTGACTGCGGCCGGTAGCCGTAGCACTGCGTCAGGATCTCGGTGCGGATCTGCTCAATTCGGTTCATGGGTCTTTCTCCCGACGGAGATGTTCATGTGCTGGGCGATCAGTTCGACGATCGTCTTCGTGGCGACGGCATCGTCGCGGACTTCCTGGATCTGCGCCGAGTGCAACCCGATGGCCTTCTCGATTCGCTGCATTGAATCGCCGCACAACAGCGCGCATTCTCCGCGGGTGATGAACGATGCGGGAAGCTTGTTGATTTTCTCGTGCAGCTGCCCGTGCGCCTCGTGGTCCTTTGTCAAGCGGTCCTCGATGGTCCTGATCTTCTCGTCACGGAGCGTCTTCACTTCAGATTGAAGGTCCCCCACTTCTTTGTCCCTCCTTGCCTCCCGCCGATTGAATCCGTACCAGAAGAGAAGATTGACGAGGCCGCCACACAGCGCCGCGACGAGAGCCTGCAGAATTGTATTTTCCATTGTGTCTCCGACGGCCAACTCGCGGCCGGCACTGCCTGATGTTTAGCATTACGGCGAGTCAGTTTTTCCGAAAATATTCGGAAAAATGGCATTCCCCTGATGCACAATGCCGCCGATGAGCAAAGACGGGATTGAGGCGATCAATCAGAAGATCATCGTCTTCGAGAGAAACATGAAAGTTGCCCGAAGCCAGCGCGACGAGGAGACCGTCAAGGACTTGTCTCGCCGGATCGCCGACATGGAACACGACAAGACGCTGCTTGCGCTCAAGGATGCACGAGGAAAGTCCCCATGACATCGAAGAAGATCCTTTTCTGCCGCAGCGGCGGCGGCATGCCCGGACTCGACGTACACGCTGGGATCTGGAGAGCTTTGGAGTTTGCCGGAATCTTCAGCACGAATAATCATGGCACCTCCGCCGGCGCGATCACCGCGGCGTTCGACTCGGCCGGATACTCCGCGAAGTACTTCTCCGATTTCATCCTCAGGTTGAGCGACGACAACGTCCGCAAAGAGCGCTTCGCATGGAAAGTCAGAATCCCCTGGATAAACTCATTCCTACTCCATGAGCCCATCATCGACATCGCCCGCAAGCACATCCCGATTGACAAGTCGAAACTCGACAAGCCACTCGCCGTCTGGGCAACCAAGTATCCGTCGGCCTCCGCGTGGAACATGCTTCGGATCCCCGGCGTGAACGTGCACGAGGCGGTGCTCGCCTCGATGTCCATTCCCGGCGTATTTCCTCCCGTCGAAATCGACGGCGAGCAGTACTTCGATGGCGGATGCAGGAAAAATCTTCCGCTGCCGCTGGACTGGCGCGACTACGATGAGGTGTGGCTGCTTGTAGCCAGCGCTCCGCCGGAGTCCTACGGCAGAAAGTCCGGGATGTTGACCGCTCTGAAAATGTACATCGACTGGCTCTGTCTGGATCAGAACTACGACGCCATCGAGGAATCCACCGGCGACTCGCGTGTCAAGGTGATCTGGCCGAATTTCGGCCATCCGCGCGGAACGCTGCATTTCGATCATGCGCTCGAGCCGGCGGCGTTTAACTGGACGATCGAATGGCTCAAGAAGAACTACACACACTGAGGTGACTTATGCTGTACGACCACGCGAACAGGCCGATTGAAGGCTCGAAGACAACTCCGCCCGCGGACGGGAAGCGCCTTGTAACCTGGGAGCCGCAGGATCGTTACGGCGCCGACGCCTCGCGCGGACTCAGCCCGGTTCGCCTGGACTCGATATTCAGCCAGGCAAATTCTGGGGACCCGCGTGAACAGGCGCGCCTCGCGCGCGAGATCGAGGAAAAGGATTGGGATTCCATCCAGGCGTTGCAGACTCGCAGGGCCGCCGTGCTCGGCCTCGAGAAAAGCATCAGGCCGAAGAAGTCTCTCGAGAAAGATTCAAAGGCTCGGAAAGTGGCTGACGAAATCTTCCAATCCCTGGAAGAGGAAGTCCTTCATGGCATCATTCAGAACACGCTCACCGGACTCTTGTCCGGATACTCCTGCCAGGAACTCGTCTGGGCCGACGGCGGACGAACGGTTGTTGCGGCGGATCCCATTGACACGTCGTTCATCAAGTTCATCAACAGCCGGGAGCCGATGATCGTCAGCACCAACTCGCCGGAAGGCCGCCCGCTCGCGCCGTACAAGTTCATTTTCCACCGGCACGCCGCAATGAGCGGCGATCCGGCTCGCGGCGGACTGATCCGTCCGCTGGGCTGGATGTTCCTCTTCTCGATGCTCGGGGTCAAAGACTTGGTCCGCTTCGTTGAAAAGTTCGGCATGCCGTTCGTGTCGGCCCGCGTGGACGAGAACGTTTGGGAGCAGGAGCGCGGAAAGCTCATCTCCCTCATCCGAAACTTCGGCAGCGACGGCGGCGCGATCTTCACCAAGGCCGTCGAACTCGAGTTCATTGACGCCGCCCAGAACAACGGCGAAGTCTACTTCAAGCTCATGGACTATTTCGCCGCTGCCAAGACGAAGGTAATCCTTGGACAGACGGCAACAAGTGGCGACGCCGGCGGATTCTCAAAGGGCCAGGCTCAGTCCGAGGTTCGACAGGATATCCTTCGGAACGATTGCATGGCCATTTCGGCGACCCTGCGTCGCGATTTGCTGGCCCCAATCACGATGTTCAGATTCGGTCCGGACGCTCCAGTCCCGGAAATCGAGTTCGAGATCGAGGAGCCGGAGGATCTCGAGAAGAAATCCATCGTCGTCAAGAATCTGTCCGACGCCGGCTATGAAAGCGACGACCAGGAACTCAGCGCCGAGTTCGGAATGACGCTCAGAAAGAAGGCCGCACAGGAACCGCCTCTCGCCCTCAGCGATCGACGCATGAGCCGTACTGCACAGGCCCGGGCCGCGGGCATTGCCGCGCAAGCCGCAAACGAGAAGATTGTCGCGACGGCTATGCAGGACATCGTGAAGGACGTCGCGCTCGCCGAAAGCTGGCTCGGCCCCGTCGCCAACGCGATCGCCGAAGCCCTCGCCGGCCTGCCCGAGAAAGACCCCACGCCGGCCGACGTCGCGGCGTTCTCGGATCGCCTCGGCGCTTTGCTCGATGGAATCCCCGCGCTCCGAAAGAAGATGGACACGGCCGCGCTCGAGGAGAAGCTCACGCAAGCCATGTTCGCAGCTGACACGAACGGCCGCCTGGCGGTGGCAACCAAATGACGGATTTCGCCACAACGCCGTTGACATTCACCGGCGCCGAGCGATGGCTCGAGCAGAAGGTCAATCTTCCGACCGGGCTGAATTCGCGCGAGATTTCGAACCGGGCCCCGGCGCGGATCCGAATGGCTTCATTCTTCTCCGCCGGCGTCGCGAGCGCACACATCCTGGAGAACCTCCGCGCCGAGGTTGAGAAGATCCGCTCCGGGCAAACCGACTACGTTTCCGCAAGGGCCCGCCTGAAAGACTTCCTCGGCCGCCAGGGCTACGTCATACCCGGCGCCGGAACCGCCGAAGCCCGCGACATGGGAACCCTGCCGAGCACGGCGAGACTGAACCTGATCCTGCGCCAGAATGTCGCCATGGCACACGCCATCGGCCAGCGCGAAGTCTCGGAGAATGCGGCGGTCAAGGAGCTGTACCCGAACTACAAGTATCACGCCGTCATGGACGAGAACACCCGCGACACTCACGCTGAACTCGACGGCCTGGTCCTGCCGAAAGACGATCCGTTCTGGAACACGCACTACCCGCCGTGGGAGTTCAACTGCCGGTGCATCGTCACGGATACCGACGAGCCCGCGAACGGCAAGACCGCGGGGATCCGGACGCAGCCCGACGGCAGCGAGACCGGCAAACTCGACTTCAACGGCCGCGCCACGGAACTCATGCCCAACGAATCCGGCTTCGTGTTCGAGAGCGACCCCGCGAAGGCATTCCAGGATCCGGACTTCAGCATCATCCACGACGAGGATCTGCGGACGCAGTTCGAGGCCGAGTGGAAGAAAAGATTCGGGCCGGCGAGCTAGGGTATTTCGCAATTGAGAATAACGGCCGTCGCCAGGTGCTCACCGTCAGAAGCCCTGGTTATAAACGCCACGTACTTCACGACCCCGGCCGGATCTTCGAGCCACGTCCTGACCGGAGCGAAGCGAAAGTTTGCCATGGGCAGCGAAATGGCGAATTGCTTCTCGACGACATCAGCAGCATCAAGCCGGGCCATCGGGGCCGTGGGCGTCAAATAGATTGCGGACAGAAGACCGTTCTCGAAATCCAGCTCGACAGACTTCCAGCCGTTCCACCCTTTGATTTCCAGTTCTGTTCCTGGGAAATACTGCTGCACAGCCTCGCGGGTTCGCCCAAATACGGCGGTCGGATCGATCGGCCCAGTGAGCGGCTCCGCGCCGGACGCGGCAGCCACAATGAAGAGTCCGACAAAAGTGAGCGCCAGTACGTCAGCTCTTCTTGTTTTCATCCTCTATCCTCCTTCCGAGATTTTCGAGCGCCTCGTGTAAAGTAACGCCATGCTCTCGCATGGCGTACTGGATTTTCTCCCTGTCCTCTGCAATCAGTTCATGAAGCCGTTTTTCCCAGCGGTCAGGAACAACGTACTTGCCGGGATTCTCCTTAACCGTCGCGGCCCCCTCTGAAAATCCAATTCCCCTCGACCTGAGCAGAAGCGTCCGTTCTTCCCGGCCGATGTCCATCTCGCCCCTCCCCGTCTTTAGCCATTCCAGGGAGATCGAGAACTTAGTCGCGCATTCGATGAGCGGTGTCACGCTCGGATGAGCGGTCTCGTATTCGATGTTCCCGTAGTGGCTGGCGGAGATGCCCAAGGCGTCTGCCATCTCCGTCAAGCTGAGGTTTCTTGCCAGCCTCACCTGCCTCAGTCTGGCCCCCGCACCCCTATATGATTTTTTTGGCACTTTTCCCCTTGACGGTCACTGTGAGCAAGCGTACATAGTTAACCATGATAGTTAACCATATCAGCACATCTTGTTAACACCGATATGATACAGCCCTCGACATCGCGAGTAAAGGTTAACCGATACGACCCCCGAATTCGGTGGCGCCTGAAGAGCCAACTCGCGGCTGCACAGACCACTCTCCCCCAAGTCTGCAAGGATCTTCAAATAGACGATTTCCGCAAGGCTTACGTCGCGATTCTTCGCAACAGTACGAAGGGAGCTGCGGGCGAAATGAAGAGGCGCGTCAACGCCCATCTGAGAAAGCGAATTCGCATGATCCTTAAGGCGACAAGCCATGATTCATCTTTCTAGACAGAGAATCTGGCAAAAAAAGCGAAATGCCATGGGCCTGTGTTGGCGCTGTGGAAGACTAAGTCGGCACCCCACTTGTGCAAATTGCAACAGAAAGCAAAGAACGCGCTCAAGAAATGCTTACCGAACAAAAGTCTCAATCCCGCTTGATGCCCCGATAAGGACCTGCGGGAGAAAAAGAACGAGGCCGTGAAATGAAAACTGAATCCGCTCAGCTTAAGGCGATCGCGTCTGAGGTCCGAACTGCCCTTTTGAAGTGCCAGCAGCTGACGATCCTGGTGGCAAAGAAGATTTACGAGGCGAAGGGCCTCTGTGAAAACACCCTCATCTGGCTGGAATGGTGCAAAACTGAAGTCGCAATCCAGCGACGCCAGGCGTTCATGTACGCAAGGGTGGGCGCGTGGCTTCCGGAGGCGGAGCCCGTTCTCCGTAAGTTCGGCCTCCTGGCGCATGGCGATTCAGAGAATAGTGCGCCATGGCGCACTATTGATACTCATGAACTCGAGGTTCTTTCCTGCATTCCCGTCTCCCGGCTCTCCGTCTTTCTTAAACAGTACGACATCAAGGACATGGACCG
>CAYQYB010000036.1:0-15956 GCA_964421535.1 uncultured Verrucomicrobiota bacterium
GAAGTGAGCGAAGCACCCCCTCGCCCACTTCAGCGTTCGGCGTTCAGCGTTGAGCGTTCGACGTTCAATCCAATCGGCCATCGATAACTACTTCGGCCGGGGCGGCGGCAGCCACCCGCGCTTGACGAGATCGTCTTCCAGGTGCTTCGCCAGCACGCGATGCCCGTCCTTGTTCGGATGCATCCAGTAGACGAGGTACTCCTTCGGATAGGTTCCGTCCGGGATCAGGTCGTAGGAGCTGCTGTACGGCACCCCGACTTCCGCGCACAGCTTGCAGATGATGCTCTTCATCGGCCCGAAGACGAGCAGCTTGAACCCCTCCTGCTCGGAGAGCGCCTTCAGTTCGGTCAGCGCCTTGCGGACGCGATCGATGTCGGACCCCGTCGTCAGCTCCGGCACGACCAGCTCCCTGTCGAAGTCGCGCTGGTCGCGGAGCGCGAAGCCCGGCGCCACCTGCGTGTGGTTGTCCTTGGTGCTGGCCCGCTTGAACAGGAGATTGTAGAGGAACGACATGTCGCGCCGGCGGTAGTCTTCCTTCTCGAGAAGGAAGAACGGCAGGCCGTAATCGTTCTCGCACCAACCCACGATGACCAGGTCGGGCTTGTACTTCAGGCCCTTGTCTTTCAGCGCCTCCAGTTCGAGCTGGGTGTTGTAGCCGGGGACGGCCATGTTCAGGACTTCGTAGACGGTGCCGTCGTTGCGCGCGTTGAGATTGGATTCCAGTACGGACAGGTAGTCCTCGTCGGGCTCCACGTCCCATCCGAACATGCCGGAGTCGCCGATGCCGACGATCCGGACGCTGTTGGGCAAGCGCGGTTCGGGGTACTCCTTCGTATCCCTCATCCCCTTGGAGTTGGTGATCAGGCGCCTGTGCCCGAAATCCATGTCCAGGTCCGGCTGAAGCTCGTACATCACCTTCAGGTTCTCGCTGGGCTGGATGATGCACCCCAAGGCGTGCGTGCTGCGCACTTTGATGGGCTTGCCCTCGCGGCGGGCCGCCTTGAACTTCTCCATGGAGTTGGCGTTCTGTAGCGCCGAGTAATAGGCGCGCAGCGCAACCTCCGCAACAAGCAGCGAGAGGACCAGGCTGAAGGAGGCCATCAGGACCTTGCCGACGAACCGCCCCCAATCCCTCGCCGTGTTCCGACGTCCGTACGAGAAGAGATAGGCCATGAACAGGGCGCCAAGCCCGCAAAGGAAATGCGGAATCGGCTTCTCGGCGTAGATGAGATGCGCCCAAACACCGCCCTCGTAAACCATCCCGGCAACCAGGAACAGGCACAGCGCGCCCAAGGCGAGAAACCCCAGCGCGGCCAGCCTGCAGATCCAGTCGATCACACTCCGGCCCCTTGACTTGCCATCCCGATCCATAGGCAACCTAACCCCTTGATCCTGCACACATTGAAGAAACTACAACGGTACTGGATTTTGCACAGAAGTGCCGAGGTGTCAATAGTTCCTCCCCGGCCACGCGCCCACTCGCGAACCGTGTTCCGTGTTGCATTTCCACCCCCTTCCGATATCCTCGCGCCCCAGAAAAGGGCGACTCCAGTGGATCCTTGGACCAAGGATTGAGTGAGCATGGAAATCCAGAACAGTTTCCGGGTGTGTCTGACCATTGACGTGGAATCGGACTACGGCCGGTCCGACCGCTACGAGATTCTCGACCGCACGGGCCCGTTCTTCGAGTGGCTGCGGCGCGAGCAGGTTCCTCTCACGGCCTTCATCACCGGCCGGCTCCTCGAGCGCGGCCATGCGGTGATCGACTCCTTTCAGTCTGCCGGCGTTCCCATCGGCGTGCACGGGTTCGAGCACAGCACGGAGAACTTCGGCACGATGAACACCTCGCACGAGGACGAAATCCGGCGCGGCGTCGACGCGTACGTCAAACGCATCGGGCGTCCGCCCGCAGGCTACCGCGCGCCGCTGGGGATCGTGAGCCGCGAGGACATTCGCCTCCTCAGCCAGCTCGGGCTCCGCTACGACGCAAGCGTTTTCCCCGTGCGCCGTCCCGGCCGCTTCGATTTCTCCGCCCTCCCCCGCACCCCGTTCCGGTGGGAAGGAACTTCGCTTGTCGAAATGCCGTTCGGCATGCTGACGAATTCCGTGCCGGCCGGCATGTCGTTCATCAACCTGATCGGCGCGCCGCTGGCCGCGAGGCTCCTGCGGCAATCCTCGGTGGTCGACATCCACTTCCACAATCTGTTCACCCACTACCCGTCCATGAGCGGCCTGCCGGCGGGGCTGCGGCTGATGTACCTGGCGGGCGCGTGGATGAACGGCTTCTCCTGCCTGAAGTCGCTGGTCGGAAAACTGCGGAACGCCGGCGCCGTCTTCAGCTGTCTCGAGACGGACGCGCTCGGGCTGAGGCCGGACTCGCTGCCGGCGGTGAGCTTCGACCGCGCGGGGTGAAGGAACGTATGCCTGAGAACCGAAATCTGAAACGGGCGGCGGTCACGGTCTTCTTCGTGGTGCTGTCCATCGCGCTGGTGATTCTGCTGGTCCGGCAGATTACGCTCTCGGACATTCAACGCCTCGCCGGCCAGTTGACGGCCGCCCAGTTCCTGCTGCTCAGCGGGCTGTACCTGCTGATGGCGTACAGCCGAGGAATCCGGCTCGGGTACGTGATCCAGGATCCGAACCACGCGCGGCTCACCTCGATCGCCGCCATACACGCATTCCTGAATCACATCCTTCCCTTCCGCATGGGCGAGCTTTCGCTTCCGTTCCTGATCAAAGGGTTCACGGCGCGCGGGCTCGCGTCCGGCTCGCTGTCGCTCGTCGTGATCCGGCTCTACGACGCGGTCAGCATCGCCCTCCTGTCCGTCGTCTCCCTGCTCGTCGTGGGAAGCGAATTCGCGCCGTCGGCGCGGCACGCGATGTGGGCCTCTTCCATCCTGGTCGTGATCGTCTTCCTCCTGGTCTTCCGGCATTTGGAATTCGCGCTGACGATTTTCGGCGGCGCGGCCTGCCGGTGCCTGCGCTGGCTGGGGCGCGCGGGCAAGGGCGCGGCCGACCGCGTCGAGCAGGCCGTCCAGCGCATGGTGGCCGATATCCGCGCGCTGGACACGCGGCAGAAGTTCATCTTCCTGCCCGCCTCGAGCGTCGCCGTGACGGTGATCAACTACACCCTCTTCTACTGCACGATGGTGTTCATGGGGATCGATATCGGGTTTTTCAAGAACATGCTGGCGTCGCTGGGCGAACTGGTCACCACGTTCCTGCCGAACACGCTGGGGAGTTTCGGAACGATGGAGGCGGGCTGGGCGGCGGGCTACATGCTGTGCGGGGTGAGCAAGGCGGACGCGATCGCCACGGGCTTCATCATGCACGGCATCATTCTTCTGTCCGGCTTCGCGATCTCGGGATGCGGACTGGTCTACCTGCTGCTGGAGCGGCGGCGCGCCAGTTCGCTGAAGAAGCCATGACGAAGAAATTCGACGATTAGTCTTCCGGCGCCGACGAAGCGGCGCCCTCCGCTCCTCGGAGGGTTGCGCTCCGTCGCAACCTTCCTCCATGGTCAACCGGCCGCTCCCCTGCCGGAGCGAAAATCAATCCGGCTCGAACACCTTGATCTCCCCCATCGTCCAATCGCGGCCGGGCTCCGGGTCCACGATCTCCAGCCGCAGCCGGTCGGTTTTGACGCGCGGGAATCGAAGCGTCTGCAGATCGTTCATATAGACCGGATGCCCGTTCAGGAAATCGAAACAGTCCAGCTTGCGCGAGATGCTGTTGAGCACCGTCGTCCACTTGCCCTTCTGAAACACCTGCAGGCGCGCGACACGCGCGCGGTCGTGCCGGTACTGGTTGTAGTAGACCTTCACGATGGATACCGGCCGCGGCGATGCCATGTGGATCTCGATGGCCATGCCCTTCTCCTGCGCCTTGCGGCTCTGCCACCGCGTCAGCAAGTCGCCGTCGGTCAGCCGTCCGAGATCCTCGAGGTTGCTGAAAGCGACGATCGAAAGGTCTTTCGCGGGGACCTCCCGGCCCGGCAGCGGCAACTGCGATTCGAAATCGGTGTAGACCCGGTAGTGGCCGCAGGTCTCGACGCGGTAGGTCACCTGCATCGTCGCGCAGTCCCTCTCCAGCACGTCGGGCTGGAACCTGTAGGAATCGGAAAGAACAAACGCCACGTTAGTGGCCGCGTTGACGATGTCGCTGAACGGCACATGCCAGCCGGGGAAACGTTCGTTGAACGGCTGGCTGCAGAGAATCCTCTCGTCCGTTTCGAAGGTGATGCGGTACGCGTCGGTGTACGTGGCGTAGCACCGGGTGATGCCGCGCTGGTCCAGGTACGCGAACACCGGCTTCATGTCGTAGCTCTTGAGGTAGTCGGCGAACCCGGGAGTGGCCCAGCGGCGAATGACGCCGGCCGAGGCGACGATGTTCATCGCGACCAGCAGCACGGTGAGGAGCCCGAGAATCCAGCGCACGGATCTTCCCGATTGCCGATAGGTGTACGCGAGCAGGAACGGGAAACTGAGGACGAACGGGATGCAGTAGCGATACGTGTGCGAGTGCGACCGCCCGCTGAATACGAACAGCGCCAGGCACATCCATGCGATTCCGGCGAAGGCCATTCCGGCATCCACGCGCGGCCAGCGTTCCTGCTTCCAACGCCGGAAGAAATTCCACAGGACGACGACGGTGAAGATGCTCAGAAGGACGACCAGCGCGGCTCCAACATGCAAATCGAACCCCTCGATCCACGGGATCCGGTCCTTGTGGTCCGGGAAGATCGTCGGCCCCCACCCGAACGCGGTCGGCAAAGCCGGGTCCAGCGTCGGCGAGACGATTTTCTCAAGGCCTTCCTTGAACGAAACGTTCTGCTGGACCGCGTGAAAGGCGCTCTTGTTCAGGTACTTGGCCGCAAGGTGCGGCGACAGGCCGATAAACGCGCCGATGGCGAACACCGGCGCGGAGATGAGCGCCGTCTTGAAATTCCTTCCGACCGCAATCATCGCGCCGCCCGCGATCAGGAGCGGCAGGGCCAGCATCGTATCGCTCGCGGCGAGGCCGCCGGCGATTCCGCCCAGCAGCGCGTAGGCCCAGAGCCGGCGCTCCGTCTCGGCGTGGCGCTGCCCCAGCCAGACAATCAGCACCGCCAGCAGCATCAGCGTTGGATAGCCCGGCAGGGCACAGCCCACCTGCAGGATCATCAGGTACGCCGAAGGGAAGAGAACGAGCGCAATCCCGGGCCAGACGTCCCTCCACGAACCCCATCGTCTTAGAATCAGCAGGGACAGAAGAATCGCCACGAACCCCATCCCGAACACCTGGATGCGCGCCCCGAACGCGTTGCGCGGCAGGATGTGAATGAAGGGCGCCTGGAGGTAGGCTTCGAGCGGAAAAATGTACGGGGACGCGAGGATCAGGAGCGGGAAATGCCCGCGGGCGATCTGCTTCGCCTGGAGAGATATCTTGCACTCGTCGTCGAACGCCGGAATGGCACGAACGCCGGTTCCAAACATGGCGATGCGGATAGAGACAGCGCCAACGGCGAGGACGACGGCAAGAATCAGCAGCAGTCGCTTCACGACGGTCTACTCCTGTTTCTCGCGAGCCCGTCCACCGGCGCAGAGGCTCTCGTAGTAGTGTCGCTTGTTGAAATAGAGCGTCTTCTCGCTGTTCAGGCGGAGCATCCGAAGCATGTCCGCCACCACGCCGGTGATCGTCAGGATCATGCCGACTACGAATGCAAACGCAGACGCAAAGCCCGTCCACTTGTACGGCGTGATCTCCCCGGTGGATATGAGCCAGTAGGCCATCCACACAACGCCAATCGCCGCGACGAAGAAACAGAGGCACGCCAGGGAGAAGAAAAACCGCCACGGCTGATAATCGCGAAATGCCCTCGCGATGATCCGCGAGGACCTGAACGCGTAGCGGAACAGGTTCGACGACATCTTGGCTTCCCCGTGCTCCCGCGTGCCGCGCACGACGATCGGGACCTCCGCGACGGTGATTCCCTTGAACGCGAAGTCCAGCAGCATCTCCTGGGTGTACGTGTACGCGCCGCTGAGATTGAGCTTCATCGCCGCATCGCGGGTGCACGCGCGGAATCCGCACGAAATGTCGTGGACCCGGTTCTTCATGATGTAGCTCAACAGCTGGCTCAGGATCAGGTTGCCGTAGTAGCGGCCCGGCGGCATCTGCGGAGTCTTGGAGCGGTCCTTGAACCGCGACGCCGTGGCCACTTCGGCCTCGCCCTTGAGAAGGGGCTCGATCAGCGTGGGAATGTCGGCCGGGTTGAACTGGCCGTCGGCATCGATGCTGACGATGACATCCGCACCCATCAGCAACGCCTCGTTCAGCCCCGTGACGTAGCTCTTGCCCACGCCCATGTTCCGCCGATGCGAAACCACCCTGGCGCCCGCCTCGATGGCTCGAGCCTTGGTGCCGTCCGTGCTCCCATCGTCGATGACCAGGACACCCGTTTCCGCGATCCCCGGAAACTGACGCGGGATGGCCTTGATCACCGAGGCAATCGTCAGCTCCTCGTTCAAGGCGGGAATCATGACCACCAGGTACTTGCCCTGCTTCGCTTCGGCTCCCAAGTTCGCGCCTTCATTCGGTGTCATATTCATATGTCCGTGTTCACTTCCACGATGCCCGATCCCGACCGGGCTCTCAGAATTCTGAACAGCTCGCCGCGGTCCGAGTCGTCAAACAGATAGTACCAAACCAGGGCAGCCCAGCCCAGCAACGAGACCATCGTCACGAGGCTCCGCCACAGCAGCGGACCGCAAGACACAATAGACACGATCAAGAATAATGCAACAACTCCGCACACCGCCCACCGGGCGACATACTGCCCGATGACGGGCGCAAAACGGCGGGAGAAATGGAGCATGACGATGAATTCAAGAATCGCCCGGATCGCCCACGCCATCGCGGCGCCGCTGATTCCGAACGCCTTGATCATCGCAACCGCCAGCGCGACGAACAGGGGAAACTCGACCAGGTGGATGCGCGCCGGAATGTCCGGCCGGCCGATCCCCTGCAGGAACGAGAACGGAATGTACGTCAGGCAGTAGATGAAGATGCCTGTGGAGAGCCAGCGCATGATGGGCGTGCTCCGGACGGCGAAATCCTCTCCCAACCAGATGCGAAAACCCTCGGGTGTGAACGCGATGACGACCAGGATCACCGGCAGGAGCATGCCCATGAGCCCGCTGAGGCTCCGGGCGAACAGGTCGGTCGTCTGGCCCTGCCGCTGGCCGAAGTGCGCGGCAAACGTCGGGAAGAGAACCGAGACCCAGGCGCGCGGAAAGACGAGGAGCTTGACCACGATCTCCGACGCCGTGGCGTAGTATGTGACCGCCCCGACCGTGAGCAGGCTCCCGATCAGGAATCGGTCGATGTGGACCATGAACGGCATGATGAGCGTCGAGACCGTGATCCAGCCGCCGGTACACATCAGCGGTTTCACTTCCTTCGAGTCCCAGCGGAACCCGTGCCGCAACTCCGGCATCTCGCGCAGGCACATGGTGAAGTAGCTGAGCCACTCCACCACCCGCCCCGCGAGCAGGACCAGCACCACCGGAAACAGGTTCCTGGAAAACGGCAGAACCAGCAGCGGCCCGATGAACGTGAACGATCCGACGGGAATGCGAATGAGGTTGATGATGCCGAACCGCTGCCGCGCCTCCAGCATGCCGATCATGCCGGCGGTCATCACGACCACCGGCAGGCTCAGCGCCACCACCCGGAACGATTTCAGCGTCTCGGCCTGCATCTCGACCGGGACGCGCAGGGCCGAAGTCGCCAGCCACGGCGCGATGACCCAGACAATCGCCGTCGCGACAAGCCCCAGGACGAACATGATCACGCAGGACGTCCAGAAGAGCGCCGGCAGGTCCTGCTCGCGGCCCTGGCCGATCCGCTCCGCCGCGATCCGCGTCAGCGCGCGCCCGATGCCCATGTCGAAGATGGTGAAGTAGCCGACCAGCATCCACACGAGCGACAGCAGGCCGAACTGGTCCGTCCCCAGCCCGCGGATCATCGGGGGCATGCAGAAGATCGCGACGAGAATCGGCGTGCACAACCCGACAATATTCCAGAACGTGTTGCGGGCGATCCGCTTTCCGCCCGGCAACGAAGTTGTGTTGCTGTCCGCCGTCATGATCCTTTCGACCCCAGTGACTGGAAAAGCTTCAGGTGCTCGTCGGCAACATGCGGAATGCTGAACCGCGCGAGCACGGTATCGCGTCCGCGCCGCCCCATCTCCCGCGCGGCGTCCGGACGCTCGACCATGTCCGTGAGAGCCTGCGCCCACGCCGCCGCGTCGTTCACCGGCAGCAGGCGGCCGTTGCTTCCATCCTCAACAACATCCGTGACGCCGCCGATTCTCGACGCCAGCGTGGGCAGGCCCGTTGCCAATGCTTCCAGCAGGGCCAGCGGCATCGCCTCGCTCTCGGACGGGAACACGAAGAAGTCCGATGCCTGGAGATACTCGTTCACATTCGTGACGCTGCCAACGAACAGCACCGACGATTCCAGGCCGTGCGCGCGCACGAACACGCGCAGATCGTCTTCACACGACAGAAATTGGTTGGCGCCGGATCCGATGAGCACGAGCTTGCAGTCCGGGTGCTTGCCCGCCCAATCCTTCCAGACCCGTACGATAAACTCCAGGCCCTTCCCCTGGTTCAGCTTCCCGGAAAAAGCAAACAGCCGCCCGTCGGGCAGGTTCAGCCGGCGCCGAAGTTCCGCGCGATCTCCCGCGATCGGCGTGAACCGGCTCGTGTCGATCCCGTTGGGAATATCGGCGATGGCGGATTTCGCGATCCCGCACGCCTCGTACTCCTCGCGGATGACTCCGCTGATACTGAGAAACGCGTCAGCCTTTTTGAGAAACCAGTTGCGGAGCAGGATCGGAAGGACGAACAACGCCTTCAGTCCCGATTTCGTCCGGCCGTCGATCGTCTGCCAGATGAACGCACCCGACAGCTCGCCGCGCGATTCGGAGCGAAGCACGCAGCGTTTTCCGGCGCACAGCGCGGCCAGGATGCCGACGAGGCCAAGGATGCGCAGGCCGCACACGTAGATGAGGTCGTAATTCCGGCGCGCGCGAACCAACGCTGCGAACGCGGGCAGCATCATCAGGTACTTGCCGAAGCGAGGAACGCCGGAAGGCGGCACGCGGTGCACTGGAATGTCGTCGATCACCTCACACGCCGCCGTCGTCCTGATCCTACGGCGCGTCACGACGAACACATCGATCCCCCGCCGCCGGAGCTCCGCGCAGAGGAGGCGCGCATGCGTCTCGCCGCCGCCGACCACGGGATGGAACGAACTGATCAGCAGGCAGACCCGCGGCGACGAAGATATCGACCGCTGACTCCGAGTCTGTTTCCGGATCGCGAAAAAAGTCCGACGGCCGCTGCCGGGCAGGCAGGTGATGTACTGGTGCTTGAGGCGCATCAGCCGGTGCGGCGGGTCGCCCGCGCGCACGGCGCGCTTGCCGAACAGCCGGTCGGAGAACGCGGTTTCATATCCGGCTTCGGCGGCGATCCTCACAGCAGACGCACCGGCGACCGCCCACGGAAAACACATGTGCCGCACCGAGGTCGTGTTCAGCTTCGCGTTCAGCGTTTCGCGCGCGGCGACGAGATCTTCCCGGATCGCGGCATCGCGCTGGGCGGACGTCTCCTGCCGTCCGGGAGTCGCCGCCGCAAGCTGGCGCAGCTTGAGCTCCCAACCTGCGCGCCGGAAAAAATCCGCGCCGCCGTTCTCGCGAACGAACCGGGTGCACGCCTCGAACGCCTCGGCGTTGTCGTATTTCAACGCGTCGGAGTATCGCGAACGCTGAAGGTACAGCGGCGCGCCGAGGTCGGCGGACGACAGGAATCGATCACCCGCCGCGGTCGCCGTCCACGGATGGAGATGAACATGGCGCACCATGTCGGGCGTGATGAATCCGATGCACTCGCTGTCGCAGAACACCGCGGCGTGACGCAGGGAATGGGCCTGGATGTCGATGGTCCCGGACGCCTGCAGAGCGCGCAGTTCGTCCCACGTGGCGAACCGCTCGTTCGGAGGCGGCATGGGCGTCGGCGCATCCGGCACCCGCGCGGGGCTGACATAGGTGATGGCTCGAAAGCCGTAGCGGCGGAGCAGCGGCTCCGCGACCGTGCAGAGGCTGACCCACGCGTCGTCGAAGCACAGCGCGACCGAGTTCGGGCCGGGGTGTACGCCGTCGCGGACGTAGCGCGCGATGGCGTCGGACGTCACCGTGCGATAGCCGTTCTCCGAAAGGTACGCGAGATACGGCTCGAGGTGCTCCTGCGTGACCTCGTGAAAATGGAAGACGGGCAGCCAGCGGCCGAGGGAGCCTCCGAACAGGAACGCCGGATAGCATCCGCAGGCGAGGTCGAGCACGCCCCGCCACGGGCTCTTGCTTTCAGTAAAAGGAATGCTCGCAGCCATTCGTACCGTCAGATCTTCCCAGCCATGATGGCTTCGTACGTATCCTGCATCGTCTCGATCGTCCGCTTCATGTCGAAGTCCTTGATCCGCGCCAGCGCGTTCCGCCGGAGCGAGTCGGCCAGGGCCGCGTCGTTCAGCGCGCGCAGGATCTGGCGCGCCATCGCCTCGTGATCGCCCGGCGCGAACATCAGCGCGGTCTTGCCGTCCTCCAGGATCTCCCCCTGCCCGTCCGCGGTCGAAGCCACCGCCGCGTTGCCGACGGCCATGGACTCGTACAGCGTGTTCGGCGTGCCTTCCTTGTGGCTCGGAAAGATTTGGACATCCAGGCATTGGATGGCGTTCACGACGTTGTCGATGTAGCCCAGGAACTGGACGCGCTCGTTCAGCCCGTGTTCGGCCACCCACTGGCGAAGCGTGTCCTCGTAAATGCCGTTGCCGATGATCCAGAGGTAAACGTCCGACCGCTCCTTCAGGATCAACTGCAGGGCCTTGAACGCATCGATGTGCCCCTTGTGGCTTTCGAGCCGACCGACGATTCCGAGAATCTTGTCCGACGGGCCGCGCCCGTGCTCGCGCCGGAACTGCGCGATCCAGTCCGGGCTCGCGCGGCGGATCGCCTCCAGCGGTATGCCGCTGTAAAGCGTCTTCACGATGGATGCCGGAATGAAGCGCTTCTGAATCGTGAACTGGCGCGTGGATTCCGAGACGGCGAACGCGTAGCGCGTGAAATGGCCCAGCACCCATTCGACCGGCCGCTGGTACACCGGAACGGTGTGGTAATTGCACCGCTCGTGCACGACCACGGGAATGCGCATCAACACGCCCGCGATCCGCCCCCACGTGCACGCGCCGTAGCCGTGCGCGTGAATAATATCCACATGTTCACGTCGCAGTAACTCAATGAGCCTGAACAGGTTACGTGGATCGAGCTTGCCGTATCCGAGGTACAGCGGCTCGATGCCAGCGGCCCGCAGGCGCGTGTCGGATGTCTCGGCCCGGCCCTCGCGGCTGCACAGCAGAACGCGAAAACGGTTCTTGTCATAGGCCGGCACCCAGAGCTCAAATGAGCGCGAGACGCCATGGAAAGAAGCCTGGCGACTCCCGAAATGCTCGCAAAGATGCAGGACTGTGATTTGTCTCATTTGGCTTGTTACCGCTACCGTGGACTTTGTATGGTTTCGGCCCGAATTTAAAGGGAAAGTTTCATATATCAATGAAGTGTCTCTTTGTCTATAAGACGGCCTCCCTCGACATCACGGATCCCATGGGGATCATGTGCCTGATCGCGAGCGTCAAACAGCGCGGCCACGAGGCGGACCTCTTCCTCACCAACCTCGAGCCGAACCTCTTCCGCGCCGTCGCGGAGTACAAGCCCGACGTGATCGGGTTCTCCGTGACCAGCGGCTCCGAGCCCTACTACTTCGAGCTCATCCGCCGCCTGCGCAAGCACGCCCAATTCATTTCCGTCGTCGGCGGCCCGCACCCCACGTTCTTCCCGGAGATCATCGACCTGCCCGAGGTGGACATCATCTGCCGCGGCGAGGGCGACGACGCGCTGCCGGAACTGCTCGACAAGCTCAAGGCCGGCGAGGACTACTCGAAGATCCCCAACCTCTGGGTCAAGAAGGACGGCCAGGTCGTCAAGAACCCGATGCGGCCGCTGGTGCAGGACCTCGATCGCCTGCCCTTCCCCGACCGCGACTCGTTCCTCAAGTACTACGCCTACGCGCACAGCAGCGTGAAGCACTTCCTCGGCGGCCGCGGCTGCCCTTACGACTGCACCTATTGCTTCAACCACATGCTGAAGAAGCTGTACCGCGACGAGGCGGGTGTCGGCCAGTACTGCAGGATGCGCAGCGCGGAGAACGTCGTCGCCGAGGTGGAGCAGGTCAAGGCGAAATACCCGCTGAAGATCGTCTACTTCCACGACGACCTGTTCATCATGAACCGCAAGTGGCTGAACGAGTTCGCCGAGCTGTACAGCAAGCGCGTCGGACTGCCGATGATCTGCTACGTGCGCGCGAACCTGATCAACGAAGAGGTCGTGCAGGCGCTCAAGAAGGCGAACTGCATCACCATCGCCATGGGCATCGAGAGCGGCAACGAGGAGCTGCGCAAGATGGTCCTGAAGCGCGACATGACCAACGCGAAGATCATCGAGGCGGCGGACCTGTTCCACAAGTACGGCATCTCGATCATGACGCAGAACATGGTGGGCCTGCCGGAGGAGACGATCGAGAACGCGTACGAGACGATCGCCGTCAACGTCCGCGTGCGCCCCGAATACGCGTGGTCATCGATCTTCCAGCCGTACCCGCGCACCGAACTGCACCGCTACTGCATCGAAAAGGGAATCCTCGATCCCGCGCACGTCCAGCACGCCTCCTACCAGGTCGAGTCACCGATCAACAAGGGACAGACGAAGCGCGAGTTCGAGAACCTGCACAAGTTCTTCGCGATCTGCATCGAGTTCCCGTCGCTGATCCCGCTGTCGCGCAAGCTGATCCGCTGGCCGAGCAACATCATCTACAAGCTCGTGTACCGCGCGTTCAAAGGCTACACGCACATTTTCCGGCTGAAGATGAGCAGCGGCGAGATCGGGTTCGTGGTGTATCTGTGGACGCTCATGCTCTACCACATCCGGCGCATGCTCGGCAGGACGTACTAGAAAGAAAAGACCCAGCCTATGAGAACACCCCTACTGAAACGCGGAATTCTTGGAACCGTCTTGATGATGCTCGCGGGATGTCTCATTGGCTGCGACACCGGCAGCGATGGAAGCTCCGACGGCGGAATGGGCGACATCGGCTCGAACAACCCCGACGTCTACTCCGCCTTGGGCGACAGCATCACTGCGGGAGGAAACGGAGGGGGCGACCCCTATCCGCCCCGGTTGTCCGCCATGACCGGCAAGACGGTCGTCAACCGAGCCGACAGCGGCAAATCATCGGGCGCCGGACTGGGAGAAGTCGGCGACATCCTGATCAAGGACAAACCGGCGGCGCTGCTGATCTTGCTGGGCGCGAACGACGTGATCGGAGGCTCCACACCGGAGAGTATCGTCGCACACCTGCGGGGCATCGTCCAACAGGCGAAGGCAAACCAAACAACCCCCGTCGTCGCCACCATGCTGCCCATGATGTACGTCCATGAACTGTGGGCCGGCGAAGCGCGGGCCTTGAGCAGCCTCATACGAAGCATGGCCTCGTCCGAAGGCGCCCGGCTCGTGGACCTCGAAGCCGAATTCGGCAGCGGGGAAGGCCTGATGCTGGACGACGGCCTTCATCCCAACGAGGTCGGCAACGAAGTGATTGCACAGGCTTTCGGAGACGCCCTGTAAGATCGCGCGAATCCGCGCATCTGCGTTCAGGCCAGCTTCTGATCGTCGCGCTCGCGCAGGACGCGCGCGGGCAGCCCGGCGGCGATCACGTTGGACGGCAGGTCCTCGTTCACCACGGCGCCCGCCCCCACGATGCTCCCCTCGCCGATCGTGACTCCGTCCTGAACCGTCACCCCCGCGCCGATCCACGCCCCGGCCTCGATCTTGACCCCGTGCGCCACGCGCTTCTGGTCCATGACCGTCACGTCCGTCCGCGAGAAGTCGTGCCCGCCGCCGACGATGTAACTGTACGCCGCGATCAGCACCTTGGGCCCGACCTCGATGCGGTTGGAGGAAGCGAGGTCGCAGTTGAAGCCGATGTTCACATCGTTGCCGATCACGATGTCGCCGTTCTTGCAGTGCAGGATCGTGTTGCGGCCGACGAACACGCCCGACCCGATGGAGATGCCCGCGTTGGAATCGCCCTTGGCGTCGAGCAGGCAGTTGTCGTCGATCACCACGTTGTCGCCGATGAAGATCTTGTGGGGATGCCGGAGCACCACGTTCGCGCCGAACACCACGTTGCGCCCGCAGCGGCCCAGGAGGCTCGGGTACAACTTCTTACGCAGGACCAGCCCGAGCGCGCCCGGCATCGCCGTGCAGAACGTCGCGATCAATTCGTAGCGCAGCAGGTTCCACCAGCCGGTGCGCCCGACGACCAGGGCCTGGTACTTGGACAGCGAGGACGCCTCGCTGCGGACCATGTGCTGCTGGATGTCGAGAATCTCGCGTTGTTCCGTCATGGGAACGATAGTGTCAGGCGGGAGTAATGCCGTCAAGCGCCTGCCACGTGCCTGCCGCGTGAATGGCTTCTTACTCGTATCGACGCGCTCTGTAGAACGTCGTGAACTGCGCGGGCGCAATGACCCTCATGCCCATTCTCAGCTTCTCCGGGTAAAGCCTCATATTCCCCGTAACCAGACATCGCGCACCGGCACCCAGAGCGACCTCAAGAAACGCCTCGTCATCTTTGTCCGGCAGAGGATGAGACAACGGGACGGAAGCCACGGATTGGCCCGCCGACTCGATGTAATCGAGCACCGAGGCAAGGTCGTCGGGATTCATTCTGAACAATGGCCGCCTCAGGACCTCGCCATATTCGGCAAGAATCCGCGCATCGTAGCAGACTTGGATTGCCCCACCGGTCACCATGCGCACAATCTCCCCACACGGCCCATACGGCGACAGCAAGCCGGAAACAAGCACGTTGGTATCGAGGACAACCTTCATCCAGCGCGTCTCTTGCGAACCTCTTTGATTTCCGCGCCGACCTGCTCCGTCGTCAGACGATCGGTCCCCCTCGCCACGGACCGGCGCTGAATGGATGCAGCCGCCTCGATGGCGCGCGCCTGCCGGAATGCCGCCAGCGATTGTTCGAGATTCGCCTCGCTGACCGACGAAAGCACGGCGATCGGATGTCCGTTGCTCGTGACAACCATCTCCTTCTGCTCCGGCAACTCTCCCCACACTTTCGCGGAATTCGCCCGCAATTCCCGAACGGACAGGAACTTCATGTTGCACCTCTATTGTGTACACAATAGAGTACACAATCGTTACCCGAAGTCAAGAGGAGGAGGACGTCCTCCAATCGTTGGGAAAAACGCCCGGAATTCTTCCAACCACTGGAAATCTACACCCGCTCCATCTCCACCAGCACCGGCGAGGCCCAGCGGCGGGTCAAACCGAGCTTGCGGCAGATGTTTTCCAGGAACTCCGAGAGCGGGCGGCATCTCAGCGTCCGGTGCAGAACCATCGGCAGGAAGAACTGGCCGCGGCGCCGCTTGAACCTGAACCCGTTCCGCTCGAACTCGCAACGAACGACGGCGTGCCGGAACGACAGCCACGTCCGCGTGTTGCCCTCCAGCTTCTTCTTCACGCCGAACAGGAGGGAAGACAACTTGCTCTCGACCGGATAGTCCACGACGACCGATTTGCGCGCGACGCGGCAGAGCTCGCGGATCAGCTCGGGCCAGCGCTCGCAGTGCGGCAGCAGCCGGACGGAAATCACGACGTCGAAGGACCGGTCCGGAAACGGCAGCGCGATCACATTGCCGACAACGAACTGGATCTTCCCCTCGCGGACCTCCGCCTCGATCCGCCTCGAGCAGGCCGCGTCGCTGCCGAGTACCGTGACCTTGTTGCC
>CAYQYB010000037.1:0-15704 GCA_964421535.1 uncultured Verrucomicrobiota bacterium
CTTCGTGGAAATGTTCGTCGGCGTGGGCGCGTCCCGCGTGCGCGACATGTTCGAGCAGGGGAAGAAGAGCGCGCCCTGCATCATCTTCATCGACGAAATCGACGCCGTGGGCCGGAGCCGCTTCAGCGGCATCGGCGGCGGGCACGACGAGCGCGAACAGACGCTCAACGCCCTGCTGGTCGAGATGGACGGTTTCGACACGAAGGACGGCGTCATCATCCTCGCGGCCACGAACAGGCCGGACGTTCTCGACCCGGCGCTCCTGCGGCCCGGCCGATTCGACCGGCAGATTGCCATCGAGCTGCCGACGCTGGAAGGACGCGAGGCGATCCTGAAGATCCATTCGCGCCGCGTGAAGCTGGCGCAGGGCGCGGACTTGCGGCGGGTTGCGCGCGGTACGCCCGGTTTCTCGGGCGCGGATCTCTCCAACCTGATCAACGAGGCCGCATTGCTTGCCGCGCGGCGGAATGCCGACGCGATCGAGCTGAAGGATATGGAAGAGGCGCGGGACAAGGTGCGCTGGGGCCGCGAGCGGCGCAGCCGCGTGATGGACGACAAGGAAAAGCGCCTCACCGCGTATCACGAGGCGGGCCACGCCATCGTGCTCCAGCTCGTGGAAGAGAGCGAGCCGCTGCACAAGGTCACGATCATCCCGCGAGGCGCGTCGCTGGGCTCCACGATGCAGTTGCCCGAGAAGGACCGCTACACCGAGAGCCGCAGGAAGCTGTTGAGCATGCTGACCGGTTTGATGGGCGGTCGTACGGCGGAGGAGCTCGTCTTCGGCGACATCACGACCGGCGCGCACAGCGACATCCGGCAGGCCTCGCACATCGCGCGCATGATGGTCTGCGAGTGGGGCATGAGCCAGGCGCTCGGTCCGCAGAGTTTCGGCGAGCGCGAGGAGCTTCTGTTCCTCGGTCGCGAGGTGTCCCGCAGCCAGGAGTACAGCGAGGAAACCGCGCGCAGGATCGATGAGGAAGTCAGTCGGATCATCCGGGAGAGCCACGACAAGGCGCTCGATATTCTGAGACAGCACCGGCAGCACCTCGACACGGTGGCGAACCTGCTGTTGGAGCGGGAAACGCTGGAAGGGCGCGACGTCGAGGAGATCGTCAAGCACGGCCGGATTCTTTCGGAGGTCGAGCGGACGGAGGCGGACGCCAAGGCCGCCGAGGGGAAGGCTCCAGCGGGCGATCAGGTGATTATTGCGCCGCCGGCCTAGCTTCTCAAGACGCGGTCATAAAGAGCTGTCGGTCAAACCCACCCCGCCCTTCGGGCACCCCTCCCGAGGAGGGGAAGGAAACGCGAATCCCCTCCTTTGGAGGGGTGGTCCCGATCGCGAAGCGGATCGGGACCGGGGTGGGTCGGAAGTTGTTTTGGGCTACACGCCATGAACATGGATCAACAGCAATCCCTCGTCTGGCAGTGCGGCGACCGACGCCTTGAACTCGGCGACCGTACGCTGGTCATGGGCATCCTCAATGTGACTCCGGATTCGTTTTCCGACGGCGGCCGGTTCCTCGATTCCCGCCAGGCCATCGAGCAAGGTCTCCAGATGGTTCGCGACGGGGCGGAGATCATCGATGTCGGAGGCGAATCGAGCCGTCCCGGCGCCGATGTTGTCCCGGCCGAGGAAGAACTGAAGAGGGTGGTTCCCGTGATCAAGGCCCTGAGCCGGGAGACGGACTGCCTGCTCTCGGTGGACACGCGCAAGGCGCGTGTCGCGCAAGAAGCCTTGGCGGCCGGCGCGCACATCATCAACGACATCACCGCACTGACCTTTGACCCCTCCATGCCGGCTGTGGCGAGGGATAGCGGCGCCGGCGTCATCCTGATGCACATGCGGGGCGACCCAAAGACGATGCAGATTGAACCGAAATACGGCAACGTGGTCAAAGAAGTGGCCGGCTACCTTCGGGGCCGGATACGGCAGTTGAAGGAACAGGGAGTGCTGACGGATGCGATAGCGGTGGACCCCGGCATCGGCTTCGGAAAGACGGTCGAGCACAACGTGAGCCTGCTGGCGCGCCTCGACGAGCTTGCCGGCCTGGGGAGGCCGGTCGTCGTGGGCCTTTCCCGGAAGAGCTTCATTGGGAAGATCACCGGGCGGGAGGTGCAGGATCGGTTGCCCGGAAGCCTTGCGGCGATGGCCTACGCGATCCGCCGCGGGGCCCACGTGATTCGCGTGCACGACGTAAAGGAGTCTTGCGATGTGGCGCGTCTCGTGGATATCTTGAGGCGAGAGGAATCGAGCGATGTCGATGTTTAGCCAGATCCACGTGCCGGGCCCGGCGGGCCTGCTCGAAATCCTGGTGCTGACCGTTGTCTTCTACTACATCATTCTTTTCTTCCGCGGCACGCGAAGCGCGCAGGTGATGCTCGGTCTGACGTTCGTGCTGGTCACGCTCCTGGTCCTGACCCAGCTCTTCCACCTCGACGCCGTGAACTGGCTCCTGAAGCGATTCTCGGTGTACCTCGCCATCGCCTTCGTGATCATCTTCCAGCCCGAAATCCGGCGCGCGCTCGCGGAGCTCGGCAAGCAGCATGTCTTTACGACGGCCCGCGAGCGGACGCTCGTGGACCAGATCGTGCAGGCGGTCAACCTGCTGGCCGAGCGCAAGATCGGCGCGCTCATCGCCGTGGAGCGGGAGATCGGCACGCGGGTGACGCAGGAGACGGGTACGAAGATCGACAGCCTGGTCACGCCGGAGCTGCTGGCGAGCATTTTCTACCCCCACACGCCGCTTCACGACGGCGGGCTGATCATCAAGGAGGATCGCATCGTTGCGGCCGGCTGCCTGTTTCCGCTTTCCCAGCGCCAGGAGCTGAACAAGGCGCTTGGGACGCGCCATCGCGCCGCGATCGGAATGACGGAGGAAACCGACTCGATCGTCGTTGTGGTTTCGGAGGAGACGGGAACGATCTCCGTGGCCTACAAGGGGCGGTTGAGCCGGGGGCTGGACGAGGAACGCCTGCGCCGCGTCCTGTCGGCCGTCCTGCTGAAGAACCCGAAGGCGAAGAACCGCTGGATGCGGGCGCGCGAGCAGATGGACCTGACGCCGGAAGGCGTCGCGAAGACCGATTCGATCATGGCGGAGGAGTTCGAGAAAAATGGCGAGTAAGCTGGAACGAATCAGGGGTTTGCTGCTGCACAACAAAGGGCTGAAGATCGCCTCGGTGGTCCTCGCCTTTGTCACGTGGTACGCCATTCGTTCCGTCATCAACTTCGAAACGGTGGTCTCGGACATTCCGATCACGATCCAGGTGAACCCGGGATGGGCGATCCTGGACCGGTCCGCGCAGACCGTGGACGTCCTGTTCCGCGGTTCGCAGGAGGATGTCCGCTACCTGAACCGCGATCAAATCACGGTCGAGGCGGATATCCGCGGGAAGTCCTTCGCGGGGGCGTTGAACGTCAAGCTCCTGCCGAAGAACGTGCAGGCGCCCGGAGCTGTCCGCGCCGTTCTGATCTGGCCGGACGAGGTCACGCTGAAGCTGGACCAGGAAGGCGAGAAGCAGGTTCCCGTCAAGGCGGACCTGCAGGGCGCCGTTCCCGAAGGATATGAAGTGGACAAGGTCGAGTGCACCCCGGCGTCCGTCCTGTTGCAGGGGCCCCGCCAGCGGCTGGATGAGATCGAATCGGTGCGCACGGCCCCGATCGACCTGGAAGACCGGGTCCGCTCGTTCAAGAAGATGAAGATGATGGTCTTGTCTCCGAGCGAGAACTGGGTGGGCCGCGTGAATCCCAGCAACGTGGTGGTCGAGATCACGATCGTCGAGCGGTCGGCGACGAAGGAGGTTGCGGGTGTTCCCGTCCACATGCTCATTTCGCCGGGTGCCGGGCCCCAGATGGAGCTGTGGCCGGCGAAGGTGGATGTCGTTTTGAAGGGCCTGGCGGAGACCGTGAAGAACCTGAAGCCAGAGGACGTGCAGGCGTCGGTTGATTGCTCGGACTTGGAGGCGGGCGCTTCGTATGACCTGCCGGTTCGGGTGCATGCGTCGCCCGGCGTGACGGCCATCCGCGTTGAGCCGCCAACGGTCAAGGTCACGGTGGAGAATTTGTAGAATGCAAAAGCGATTTGTCATGGTGCTTACGATCAGCGGCGTGCTGTCCATCGCGGGATCGCACGCAGCCGAGGCTCCGAAAACCCAGAAGCCCGCGCTCGATTCCCGCAGTGTCCTGGTGTCGTGGACCAATGCGGCCGGCGTTCCGGCCCGGGCACCGGCGGCTGCCGCCGCAGCGACGAACGCGCCCGCCGCGTCCGACACGGTGAAGTCGGCGTCGCAGGACGAGATCACCGAGATGCTCGACAAGGCATACAAGCGAATCGACTACGGCGCCATCCAGGATGCCATGGTGATTTTCGACGACGTACTCAACCGTGATCCCAAGAACAAGCGCGCCCGTTTCGGCCTCGGGACGGTGTACATCCAGATGCAGAAATACAGGGAGGCCTTGGCTGTGCTTGAGCCGCTGGCCAAGGAGTACCCAGGCGACTACTTTCTTAAAAACAACATCGCATGGCTTTACGCGACGGCGAAAGAGGTTTCCATACGGAACGGCGCCAAGGCCATCGAATATGCCCAGGAAGCCCTGCTGATTGCGCCGGGGGATTTCCACGTCTGGAGCACCCTCTCCGAGGGCTACTACATTACCGGGCAATACGAGAAGGCCTTGCGCGCGGCGGAGGAGGCGTTGAAGCTGTGCCTCGACTCGCCGACCGGCGCGGACGGGGCGAACGAGTATCGGCGGCAGGTGGAGAAGAACCGCAAGGCCGTCCAGGTGATGTCCGTCCTCGAATGATACCCGCATGAATTTTCCGTTCAAACAGGTTGCGGCGATGTTGGCTTTGTCGGTTCTTGTGGCGCGAGGGCAGGACACCGGCACGGTCGCGACGCTGGGCAATGTGCAGGTTGATGCGCAGACAAAGACGATGATGGTTTCCGGGTGGGTCAACCAGGTGTGGGGCGCCATCGAACTGCTCGCCTGCGGGCCCGGAGGGAAAACGCACGAAAGCGTCTTCGTGTTGAACTGCAATCCGGTGGACATGCAGGCGGGACTTCTGCTCCTCGGGCTCAAGCCGGGAACTCCGCCGACAGGCCTGGGGCAGGGGCAGCCGCAGGGTCCGGGAGTGGACATCTGGGTGGACTGGATGGAGGGCTCGACGTCGAGAAGCATGCGGGCCGAGACTTTTGTCGTGAACGTCGAAGATGATCGCAGGCCTCTGCCCGAGACGCCGTGGACCTTCACCGGTTCGGTCATCGAGGACGGCCAGTACAAAGCGCTGGCCGAGGAAAGCCTGATCGTCACCTACTGGGATCCCTGGGCGATCATCAACCTGCCCCTGGCGTGCGGCACGAACGACGAGATCCTGAGCGTGAATTCCAACAGCGTGCCGCCGCTGAAGACGCCGGTGACCTTCCGTTTCAAGGCGCATTGACCGCGACCCGGCTTGAATGTTTGCCCGACATGGCGGATAGTAGGCGGCGTTACGAAGGAACAGTCATGGAAGACAAAGTAAAAGCCTTTATCGAAGAAGTCCGCCCTTACATCCAGTCGCATGGCGGCGATGTCGAGTTCGTGAGCATGGAGGGGAACACGGTGAAGCTCAAGCTGCTGGGCGCTTGCCGTTCCTGTCCCGGCGCCGTCATGACCCTGCACCACGGGATCGAGGCCCAGCTCAGGGAACTCGTCAGCCCGGATCTGGTTGTGGAGCGGGTGCCGTAGCGGGCGCCTCCGGGAATTTGCCCCGTAGCGCGTTCTGTGCGATTTCCAGGGTGTCCCTCGGGAAATCGTTCTTAACCATCCACTGCAGGAAGCTCGGTTCCATCTTCGCCACGTCACGCAGTTTCTGTCCCTGCTTCTTGCCGAAGTTGATCACGGCTTCGCCGGACGCCCACTTGAACTTCCCGGTCCTGTCCACCCACGTCGGATCGCGAGGGTTGCAGAAGGCGTCAAGCGCATCCATGTCGCGGGGGAGGTCGGGATATTTCTTAAGCTGCCCCTCGATCACCTTGACCGTAGCCTCCACGTCGCCCATCGCGTCGTGCGAGTTCAGGTGCATTTCCCCGCAGTAGTAGGAGAGCGCGGCCCCGAGATCCCGGGGAACCTTCTTGTGAAAGATGCGTTGCGCGTCGACGACGCGGCGGCTGTCCGTCTCGAACGGGATGCCGGCCCGGATGAACTCCTCGCACAGCAGGGGAATGTCGAAGCCCGAGATGTTGAACCCCCCCAGGTCGCAGTCCTTCAACACGTCGGCCACTTTCGCGGCGACCTGCTTGAACGTGGGGGCGCCCTTGACGTCGTCGTCGGTGATGCCGTGGACGGCGGTGGAGTCGGCCGGGATCGGCATCTCGGGGTTCACTCGGAACGAGTGCTTCTCCGACTTCCCGCCGGGCAGGAGTTTGACGATCGCGAGGTCGATGATCCGGTCGAACTTCCTGTTCGTGCCGGTCGATTCGATGTCGAACACGGCGAGCGGGCGATCCAGTTTGAGGTTGATCATGTGCGGCTCAGTTTGGTTTCAAGAAGTATTCGCGGAAAAGCAGGCCTATGGCAAGTCTCCCTCATCGCATATCCGCAAGAATGTTGCCTAACGTGTCCCGGACCCTGTAATCTGCGCGCGGTCAGCGTGTTGCACGTTGCGAGGGAACAGCTTTTCCGGGTTGAGCGTGATGTTCATCGATACACATGTCCACTTTGATTCCTTCCGCGCCCCCGGGGAGATCAGGGCTGTTGTGGATCGTGCGGCCGCGGCGGGCGTCGTGAAGATGGTCGCCGTGGGCGGCAGCGCCGAAGGGAACGCGGTTGCCCTGTCGACCGCAACGGAGTTCCCGGGGCGAGTCTTTGCGGCGATCGGGTTTGACAGGGACCAGGCGGGGAAGGGGTTTGCCGCCGCTGACTTCGATCGGGACCTCGGGCGTCCCGGTGTGGTCGCCGTCGGCGAAATCGGGCTCGACTATCACTATCACGCGGACACGGCGGCCGAGCAGAAGAAGCTGTTCGGCGCGATGCTGGATCTTGCCGCGAAGCATCGGCTGCCCGTGATCGTGCACAGCCGCGAGGCGGATGACGACACGGTGTCGCAGCTTCAGGAACATGTCCGTCAATGGACGGGCGAAGCCGGTCGGATCGGCGTTCTCCATTGTTTCACCGGGAGCGGCGAGTTCGCCCGGAAGATCCTGGACCTGGGAATGATGATCAGCTTCAGCGGGATCGTGACCTTCAGAAACGCCGACGAATTGCGGGAGGTTGCCCGGAGCGTGCCTGGAGACAGGCTTTTGATCGAGACGGATACGCCGTACCTGGCGCCCGTGCCGCACCGCGGTAAACCCAACGAACCGTCATACGTTGTTCATGTGGCGGAATGCCTCGCAAAGATTCGAAATGACACGGTGGAGCGTATCGCGCATAGTACGGCCCGGAACGCTGAAATCCTTTTCCAAATCAACAGGAACAAAGACGATGAAGCAAGGTAAGGTCCGTCGAGCCGTCGGCATTGATTTCGGCGGCACGTACATCAAGATGGCGCTCGTGACCGAGGAAGGCGAGATCGTCGCCAAGGCGAGGTTCCCGACCCGGGAGATCACCGGCCTCGAAAGCTGGCTGGATACCGTGGCGAAGGGGATCCACGAGATGGGGGGGATGAAGGGTGGTCGTCTGGACAATCTTGTCGGGATCGGTGTTGGCGTGCCCGGGTTCGTTGATTACGAGAGGGGTTTCGTTTACGACCTCGCCAACGTGCCGGGGTGGACGGGGGTCCGGCTGGCCTCGAGGATCGAGGAGCGCTTCAAGACGCACGTCCGCGTCGACAACGACGTGAACGCCATGGCGGTTGGCGAGTGCAAGTTCGGCGTCGGGCGAACGTACCAGCACGCGGTCCTGGTCACTCTCGGCACGGGTGTGGGGGGCGGTATTCTTCTTCACGGCAAGCTGTATCGCGGCGCCTACTCGATGGGCGGCGAGATCGGCCACATGTCGATCGATCTGAATGGGGTCAAGTCGCCGCAGGGCCGGGGCGGCCTTGAGCAGTACATCGGCAACCGGCGCATCGTCGAGCGCGCCGTCAAGCTGATCAAGAGCGGGCGAAAGACGACAATCACCAAAAGGGTCAAGGGCGACCTGTCCGCAATCACGCCCGAGATCATTGGCGAGGCGGCCCACGACGGCGACAAGCTGGGGATCGAGATATTCGATTTCGTCGCGGACTGCCTGGCGTCGGCCTTTGCGTCCGTGACCTATCTCGTCCAGCCGCAGGCGTTCATCGTCGGTGGCGGCGTCGCGCAGAGCGGAAGCATTCTATTCGATCCTCTGAGGCGGCATCTTCAGGAGCGACTGAGCCCGTTCTTCGCGGAGAGAATTGAGGTCAAGGCGGCGAAACTCGGGAACGCCGCTGGCGTGATCGGCGCCGCGACCCTGGCCATGATTGACTAGCGGAGGGCGCTTTGAGAAAGATCGGCTTGGCGTTGGGCAGCGGGGGCGCACGGGGGTGGGCCCATATCGGCGTGATCGACGCGCTCGAAGAAGCCGGAATTCCCATCCAGTGCATTGCCGGCACCAGCATGGGATCCCTGGTGGGCGGTGCGTACGCGTCCGGCCGCATCCAACCGCTGAAGGAGGTTGTGCTTCAGCTCGACTGGAAGCAGGCGATCTACTACTTCCTCGAAGTCACGTTTCCCCGCTCCGGCCTGATCGATGGTCTGAAGATCGCCGCGTTCGTCCGGCAGCATGTGGGCAAGACGAACATCGACTCTCTCCCAATCCCGTTTGCCACGGTTGCGACGAACATCCTGACCGGCCAGGAGATCGTGATCGACGAAGGCGATCTGATAGACGCCATCCGCGCCAGCATCTCCATTCCCGGCATCTTCACCCCGGTGTCGCGCGGCGGGGCGATCCTTGTCGACGGAGGCCTGGTTGACCCGGTCCCCGTAAGGGTTGCGCGAAGGCTGGGCGCCCACGCCGTGATTGCCGTGGACCTCAATTACGGCGCGGTTGGAGATCCGGCGCGCCGCCGCACGCGGACGCCGGCACGGCCGGCGCCCGCGAGGCGCAAGGCGGCGCCGCGGGCCGGACGCACATGGCAGGATCTGCTGAAGAGGATCGGCGCGCGCATCGACGATTTTGATTTCTCGATGCTGACGCCGGCCCGCAAGTGGATTTCGCACGACGAGCGGCCGAATGTTTTCGACGTGCTGGGCAACTCCATCCGTATCATGGAGACGCAGATCACGGAGGTGCGGCTCAAGCTGGATCCTCCGGACATCCTGATCCGGCCCGAGGTTGGCCACCTGAACTTCATGGAGTTCCATCGCGCGGATGAGATCATCCGCGCCGGCTACACGGCGACCCAGCAGCGGATGAACGAGATCAAGGCGTTGCTCAACGCTCGCTGACGTTCAGGCGCGAGCTGGCTTCCGCGACATCCAGGCCCTCCAGCCGCAGCCTCTTGTTCCGGCCCGTCTCGCCTGAGAGCAGGCCGATGTTGCGGGCCGGCAGGCGCAATGTGTCGGCGAGAAACCGCACGAGCGCCTCATTCGCCTTGCCCTCCACGGGCGGGGCCTGAAGGCGGATCTTGAGGGCATCTCCCAGCACGCCTTGAATCTGGTTCTTCGAGGCGCGGGGGATGACTCTGACGCATATCACACAGCCGCCGGCCGCTTGCTGTATCCAGGACATGGAACGCATAGTCGGCGCGGACGCCGGACCGGTCAAGAGCGAACTCCGGGCGGGCTTGCCCCGGCGCGGAAATGCGGGCATAGTCGGCCGTCATGAATTTCTTCATCTCCAGCCTGGCGGTGGATCCGTTCTACTTCCTTTCGTGGATCGGCATCGTCGCATTCTCGATCTGCTTCCATGAGTACGCGCACGCCAGCATGGCGCTGAGGCTGGGCGACGACACGGCGGCAAGGCTTGGGCATCTTTCGCTGAACCCGCTGGTTCAAATGGGCCCGGTGTCGCTGCTGATGCTCCTCTTCATCGGGATTGCGTGGGGTTCTGTTCCCGTGAATCCCGGCCGCCTTCGCACCCGGGCGGACGCGGCGATGGTTGCGTTCGCGGGTCCGGCGGCGAATCTCCTGCTCAGTCTTCTGTTCGGTGCCGTGGTCGCGGCGTTGTCGTTGCTGGGCGACCCCTCGACCAACCTCGTCGTGCGGTTCTTCGCCTACGGCTGCATCGCCAATGGCGTCCTCTTTGTCTTCAACATGCTTCCCGTGCCGATGTTCGACGGCTGGTCGGTCTTCTCCCTGTTCGTTCCGGGGATGCGGGAGGTGGATCCGCAGAAGGCGCAGAACATCTCGTTGCTCGTGCTGGCGGTGGTGTTCATCACGCCGTTGGGCGGTCTCATCTGGGGGCTGGGGAGCGCGTTGGCGGGCGTGCTGATGAACGCCTGGGCGCGCCTCTTCGCGCTGTTCCTCTAGGCGGCGCCGGCCGTCATTCCGATGACTTCAGCGCGTCGATCTCGGCGCGCAGCGTGTGTCCGGATCCCGCCGAGTAGCCGACGAACACCAGCCCGCCGAACAGGCTCCAGATCACGCTGCTGAAGTAGACCATCAGCGACATGGCGAACGAACAATGGTCGTCCACGTTGATCGCCTGGTACATGGCGATGAACAATCCCTCGCGGACCCCGAGGCTTCCCGGCGTGATGGGTATGGCGGCGAGGACGCTGATGATGGGGAAGAGGGTGAAGCAATCGAGCAGCGTCTGTTCGACCTGCAGGCTCTTGCCAAAGCTGTAGCAGGCGAGCGTGAGAAACACCAAGTTCAGCAGGGAGAGCAGGATGGAAACGAGCATCACCCGCGCGTGCTTCCTGTACAGGTACACGGCGTCGTACGCGCGGCGGATCAGCGGTCCGAGCCGCGTATCCTTCTCCAGCCTCTGGAAAAAGTGCCAGTGTTCGAAGAGGTTCCTGCGAAAGAGGGCGAACAGGGCCACGACGGAGCCCAGGAGGAAGAACAGCATCAGGAACCCGGGCAATCGCGTGCCTTGATGATCCAGGAACAGCGGAATGCGGAAGGCGATCATCACGCAGCAGAACGCGATGGTGACAAAGAGGCCCACGGCGCGATCGACGAACACGGTGGACGCGGCTTCCGCGCGGCGGCCCGGAGTGTCGCAGGCGTAGTAGGCGCGGGCGACGTCGCCCCCGCAGGCGCCCAGCATGAATGCGTTGAAGAACTGGCCGATGAAGAAGATGCTGAACACGCGGCTGAAGGGGGCAGGAAGACCCTGGGCGGCGAGGATTTCCCGCCAGCGGAACACTCCGGCGAGGAGGCCCATGAATGTCAGGACGATGCCGGCGATCCACAAGGGCCAGCGGGAGTATGTCTGGGGCTCGGTCAGCAAGCTCCAGAGCTTCTGGGTGTCCAGCCGGCCCACAATGTATACCATGAGCGCCGCGCAGATGATCACGCGCGCGGCCAGGCCCAAGTGTTTGGATGCCCTCTTGATGCTCATGCTTCCGGATCAGATACGATGACCGATATCCGCCAGGACGTCCGCCAGGGTTTGTGGCAGCTCGATCTGGGGCGTCCAGCCCAGCTCCGTCCGGATCCGGGTGGAGTCGAGCCGGGGTCTTGCGTCCAGGGGACGGTACAGGCCCGGATCCACGACAATCTCGGGGCTCACTCCGGCAAGCCGGCAGAGCTCATCCAGGATCATGGATATCTTAACGAGCTTGTCGGAGGAAACGTTGTACGCTCTTCCCGTGTGACCGCCCTCGACGATGAGCCGGTAGGCACGGGCCACATCGCGAACGTCCGTGAAGTCGCGCTCGCATTCGAGATTGCCGACCTTGAGCACGGGCTCCGCCTTCTTCTTCGCGATCTTCACAACCTGTTCCGCAAAGGCTGAAGTGACGAAGTGAGGGGACTGGCCCGGCCCGATGTGGTTCCCGGGCCTCGCGGTCATGATGTGCGTGCCGTAGCGGCGGGCGTACAGGAGCGAGGAGAGATCGGCCGCCATTTTCGACACGGCGTACAGATTGTCGGGCATGAGCGGCGCGTCTTCTGCGAAGGCATGGCTGCCGGGGACCCGGCCGTACACCTCGGCGGATGTGACGATCAGCATTCTGGCCTCGGGCGCCGATGCGTGGAATGCCTCCAGCACGTTGATCGTGCCCAGTAGGTTCACGGAGAACACGAGTTCGGGGTCGATCCATCCCATGGGGACGAACGCGATCCCGGCCAGGTGGATGCAGGCATCGGGCGCGAGCTCCGACACGGTCTTCTTCAGCGCGGAACTGTTTCTCAGATCCCCGATGTGCACATCGACGGGGATCGGTTCGCGCGGCTTGACGGCGTCGAAGGCGATCGGCGTGTGACCTGCGCGGATCAGTTCGTTGATGACATGCCGGCCGACGAATCCGCACGCGCCTGTCACGAATATCCGCACGGTTACATCCTCATCTGGGCCTTGTAGCGTGCCAGGTCGGCTTCGACCATCATGTGCACCAGGCCCTTGAAATCCACTTCCGGGTGCCAGCCGAGGTTCTTCTTCGCCTTCGAGGCGTCGCCGAGGAGGTGATCCACTTCGGCCGGGCGCAGGAGCTTCGGATCGGTGACGACGAAGTCTTCCCAGTGCAGGCTGACGCTGGAGAATGCGAGTTCGAGGAACTCCCGCACGGAGTGGTTCGTTCCTGTCGCGATCACGTAGTCATCGGGCTTGTCCTGCTGAAGCATCATCCACATGGCGCGCACGTAGTCGCCTGCGAAACCCCAATCCCGCTTGGCCTCGATGTTGCCCATGGGCAGCTTCTTCATGAGGCCGAGCTTGATCTGGGCGACGGCGTCGCTGATCTTCCGGGTCACGAACTCCTTCCCGCGCCGCGGGCTTTCGTGATTGAAGAGAATCCCGGAGATCGCGAACAGGTCGTAGCTTTCCCGGTAGTTTACGGTGATGTGGTGGCCGTAGGCCTTGGCCACGCCGTAGGGGCTGCGGGGGTGGAACGGCGTCGTCTCCTTCTGCGGGACCTCGCGCACCATGCCGAACATCTCGCTGCTGGACGCCTGGTAGTACTTCGCCTTCGGGCAGATCTGCCGCATGGCTTCGAGAAGGCGCGTCACGCCGAGGGCCGTGAATTCGCCTGTCAGCACGGGCTGGGTCCAGGACGTGGGGACGAAGGACATCGCGGCGAGGTTGTAGATCTCCTCCGGGCGGACCTCTTCGAGCATCTTCATCAGGGAGACCTGGTCCAGCAGGTCGGCCTGGACCAGCGTCACGCGGTCCTTGATGTGGGCGATGCGGTCGAACGTCTCGGTGCTCGAGCGGCGCACCATGCCGTACACCTCGTAGCCTTTTTCCAGAAGGAAATCGGCCAGGTACGACCCATCTTGTCCCGTGATGCCTGTAATCAGCGCTTTCATATGTCAGCCCATTCGTTAGTCGTTTGTACTACACTCACGCCCAAGCCTCGCGCAGGTGGCGCAGGGCTTCAACAATATTCTCCGCCGGTGTCTGCGGCGCCGGTTCAATTACCCGGATTACGTCCCCCTTGGCAAACCTTTTCAGCGAGCCAAAATTGACCTGTCCCTGCGGCGGGAGCAGGTGATCCATGGCGGGCGCGATCACATCGTGGATGTGCATGCCGGCCATGTACGGCTGGAGCCGCTCCAGCCAGCGCTCCTGGTTGATGAATCCCAGGTTCTGGCGGACCTGGGCGTGGCCGATGTCGTGCCAGTATCGCAGTCCTTGAGGGCTGTACTGCTTGCACAGCTCCTCCATCTCCAACTCCGTCGGTATCGCCTCCCACGTGGGCAGGTTTTCGAGAGCAACCTGAACGCCGGTTTCCGCGATCACCGGGAGCAGCTGCTCGATGCCCTGGCGAAGATAGTCGAGCTGCCGGCGGACCTTCTTCTCGCGGGCCAGCTGCAGCTTCATCTTCAGCTTGTCGTAGCGGGGGGAGAACTGTTCGCCCTTCTCGCAGAGGGTGCGCAGGTCGGCGCTGATCCGGGCCATGTCCACGTTGCCCGCGTGCACGATCACCACCCGGGCCCCGACCCCGGCGGCGTACCGGATGGTTTTCGACGTGTGGTGGACCGCGCCTTCCCGGATCTTCGGATCGCTGCTGGCGAGCGTGAACAGCTCGGGATGTCCGCGCGGCGCGCCGACGGGCACGGGGCAGAAGTTGTGGACGCTGTTGACCTTGACCGTGCCGTCCCGGACCATCTTCTGCACGCCGGGGACGAGGTCCATTCGCAGATCGTATCCCAGCTCGACGTGGTCGAAGCCCAGGCCGAGGATCTCCTCGATCATGGCTTCGCCGCTCGTGTGGCGGCCCGCGTTCCATCGTGTTGTAAGGCCGAAGATCATGCCGGTCTTTGAAAGATGCGGTGCTGTCCGCAACCCGCTCTAACGAACGGGGCGGGATTCTTCCGGTTGGAAGGAATCCCGCCCCAAGCTGCTCGATCTACTCACTAGAAGCGAGGTGACTGCAGCGCGCGGATGCGCGCCCGCGCGGCCTTACGCCGCTTCTTCTCGCTGGGCTTCTCGAAGTGGCGGTGGGCCCGGATTTCCCGCATGATCCCTTCCTTATCCAGCTTCTTCTTCAAGCGCCGCAGCGCCTTGTCCACCGACTCGCCTTTTCTGATTTTTACTTCGGACACGGTACTATTCACTCTCCCTTCATGTTCCGTAGATTCGGGTAACACACGCTAGTTTAACATGTTCCAAAAGTCAACCTGAAGCCTAGGGCCGTCCCACGCAATGGTAGGTGAATCCTCGCGCGTTCATGTCGGCCGGATCGAAGATGTTGCGTCCGTCCACGATCACGGGGCATTTCATGACGCTCTTCAGCTTGTCCAGATCCATCTTCTTGACCTGCGGCCATTCGGTCAGGATCAGGAGCAGGTCGGCGTCTTTCGCGCACTCGATCACGTCGCTGTGGTACTCCAGGTTCGGATGCAGTTCCTTGAACTTCTCCTGCGCCACGGGGTCCCAGACCTTCAGATGGGCGCGGGCCTCCAGCAGTTGGGGCACGAAATAGAGCGACGCAGCTTCCCGTACATCGTCGGTCTCCGGCTTGAACGCGAGCCCGAGGACCGCGACGGTCTTGTCCTGGATCACCCAGAGCTCGTGCTGGATCTTCTTCATCACGTGCTCGCGCTGCGCGTGATTGATGCGCTGGACTTCCTTCAGCAGCTCGAAGTTGTAGCCGAGGTGGTCCGCGATGTGCACGAAAGCATCCACGTCCTTCGGGAAGCACGAGCCGCCGTAGCCGACGCCGGCGTCGAGGAAACGGGGCCCGATCCGCTTGTCCAGGCCCATGCCGTGGGCGACCTGCTCGATATCCGCGCCGGCCAGTTCGCAGACGCGGCTGACGGCGTTGATGTAAGAGATCTTCATCGCAAGGAACGAGTTGGAGGCATGCTTGGTCAGTTCGGCGCTGGCGATGTTCATCTGCAGGAACTCGCAGCCGCTTTTCTTGACGACCGGTTCGTAGATCGCCTGGAGCAGCTTGCCGGCGCGCTCGCTCTCGACGCCCACAACGATGCGGTCGGGGTTGAACGCGTCTTCGATCGCGGACCCTTCGCGCAGGAACTCGGGATTGGAGGCCACGTCGAAATCGATGTCCGCGCGGGAGTACTTCGCCACCGTCCGCTTGAGCTGTTCGGCGGTGTTCACCGGCACGGTGCTCTTCTCCACCAAAAGGCGGTACCCGGTCATGTGCTCGGCCACCTTGCGACCGACCTGCTCGACATACGAC
>CAYQYB010000038.1:0-15636 GCA_964421535.1 uncultured Verrucomicrobiota bacterium
GACTATGGGTGGGTGTTGGGGTTGCGCAACAGCAACGACCAGTCGATTCCGGCAGGTCTGGTGGCGGGCAATTCCGTGTTCGTCTGCGACAATTTGAGTTTCGCCGGCGAAATCAAGGTCTGCCGCAAGCATACCCGATTCGTCCTGCGTGACCTGCCCCGGCTGATCGGCCTTGCCCTTGGGCAGCTGGTGGAGAAGTGGCAGGATCAGGATCGGCGCGTGGAAGCCTACCGCAACTGCCGTTTGGCGGATCGGGCGGCCCATGACTTGGTCATCCAAGCTCTGGACGTCGGCGCGATCAACGTGACGCAGATCCCAGCCGTGCTATCGGAATGGCGGGAGCCCCGCCATCCGGAGTTCAAAGAGCGCAACGTCTGGAGCCTATTCAACGGCTTCACGGAGGTGCTCAAGGGCAACCTGAGCCTGTTGCCTCGCAGAACTGAGAGCCTGTACCGCGTGTGCGACGGCACCGTTGGGTTGAACTGACGGCCGCCATGCGCGGTCGGGAGAAGGAGCCCCGCTGACCCGGGGCTCTTTTTTTAGCGGTCAGAGAGAAGCCCTTCGGAACCCGAGAAAACAAGAAACTGCAGGAACGAACCCGAGGATTAGGCCGTGCGCAACCGCCTGACGTGATCAAGAAGCTCATAGTCGTGCCGGATCTGGCGACGGAAGTGAGCTTCGATGCGCAGCAATGTCTCAAGGCTGGCCGCTGTGTGGAATCCCCCTCTCTTTTCCTTGCTCTCCGTCTTCTCAATGCTGTGTCTCTTCCGCTTGGCACGCTCAGCTGTCCACTTGATGCTTTCGCGCAACCGCCGAATCCAGCCATCAAAATGAACCGGATCGATTGACCGCTTCGCGGCGATCACATCACGAACATCGGCTTCCGTCCGCAGTCCAACGCCACGCGGATCGTACATCTTGTGTCTTTCCCTCCAATCCCGCCATTCCATCTCCAAATACGATTCGCCTTTGGGGGGGCCATCCGGTGTACGGCGCACGGGAGGCAAGTTCTTGAGCTTCTCTCGCGCCTCGGTCATGACGTGCCAAAGGGTGGATGCAGCGCCATCGAGCTGTGCATCCGAGAGCTCGATGGGAACCCCCTCCTCGAAGTGCTCAAGCAGCTTCAGCAGCGTCTGCTTCGAGTTCTCCCATATCTCGGACAGCATATAGGCGTCGTCATAGTCGATTGAGGACTCTCTGGTGAACTGATCGTCGTCGACTTCTCCGTTGATGAGGAACAACACTCTCTGCAAATGGAAAAGATCGACCGCGAGGATTTCGATGTGCATGAGCTCGAGCTGGCTCTCCGGCTTCAACTCGTCAATCAGGTTCTTCAGCATGACGTCAAAACTGGTCTTGTCAGTCTGTCGGGTGTTGATTTGCGGCAGCACCCGGCTGAATAGGCCGTGCCGTAAGGCATTTATCCGGGATCTCTGCTTACCAGAAGCCGTTACGGGGCCGTGGCTCTTTGCGCCATTGAGACGGCTTGTTTCTCGCTGCAGCTCCGAGCGGACAATAACAGGTTTCAGTGCACAGGAGCATTGGGTACTGCCACCAATCACAACATCCGTTACCATCGGGCCCTCCATTCACCGGGCAATCGGCGTGGTGTGCCCTGCCGTTGCCCGAGCATTCTTAGAAGCACCTTCTTCATTTCGATGAACCAGAACGCATTCTGCCGTGCAGTGCCGACAAGCTTCGGAGAACGGAAGGCGGCGTCCCATTCTTCCATGCGCGCAGTTGTCAACGTGTGCAAGTAGGCGCGCCACATGCGCGGAAGACATCCCCTCTCGCTCCAGAAGTGGATGTACTGGAACGTCGGATGGACACCGGGCATCGAGTCCAGCAACGGCCTCCGAAGAGGATGTGCAAAGCGAACAAGGGCTAGGATTGCGCAGAAGACCTGTTGAAGTTCGTATTGCCGAGGCGCGCCAGCCTTGGATTTCCGCGGCAAGGGGCGGCAGTAGTCCGAAATCCGCGCATTCCAGGCGCTTTCGACCTCCCTCTCGATTCGACCTAATTCATCCAGCATGTGAGATGTAGCCATCACGATTCCCCAGCTCGACTTCGGGTAGAATACTGTAGCGCGTTACAGAATATAATTTACAACAGCTGACGCTGTGCGTCAACAAATGAGCAAGCTAGAATGGGGATGGATTCCGATGGCTACCGCCAGCGCCAGCGGCAGTCTTCGCATCGTGTGAAACCTGGGCGACTCCCAGGAGGGCGCGACTCGACAAACCGCCAGGGCCGTCGCTGGCACTGCCACCAGTGCCACCAGTGTCCGTATTCTCTGAAGAAACAACGGATTTCCGGAAAGTTATAGGGGTTGTGGCAGCAGCGGCAGCACGGCTGAAGATGTATGATTTGAGCTGCCGAAATCCTTTGTGCGCCAAGTCATAACGCTGCGATTCTTGCCGGGCAATGGTGAATACATCCAGTTCCAGTACGTCATGTTCACCGAATGACTTCTTCATGAGGGTGCCAATGCGTTTCCGGCGTTCATCCTCGACATCCCCCCTGCACCCCGGCACCTCAATTCCATGGTCCTCGCACAGCTCAGCGATGCTAGATGCGCTGAACGTTTCACCGAGGCGCTTGTCCGTTTCCACCGCCAGCGCGACAGCACGAAGCCAGACCAAGGCCGGATTGGCAACCCGCGCCTGCGCTTCGCCGTGGCCATCCATGAGCGGCGGCAGGTGCATGATCTCGCGCACGATGTAGTCCAGGGACTGCGTCCATGCCCGGAAGTCATGCCGATGCTCCGCGGTCCGCGGGCAACCAGCTTCTTCCCAAGCACGGACAATGGAAAACACCGCGCCCAGAATCCGACTTTGAATAGCCTGAACGTGTGCCAGCAGGTCGCCTTCAGAATACCGCTTGAAGATGAACGTTCCAGGCTTCTTGCGGAGGCGGATAATGCAGCACCGGTTCGCCAGGTCACGGGTTGTTTCTACACCGTTCGAAGTCGCCGTAAAGATGAAGTGCTCGGAATCCACCGGCACGTCCCCCCTGTGGGGGACCCGACATGCAACCATGCCGCCAGCGGTCAGGACCATTTCGAGGAAGGCGGAATCCGTGCGCCCGCGAAGGTTGTCCAGTTGTATGAACGGCCTGCCGGCCATCATGCCCGACTGAATGGATTCATCCATGCCACCCACGCCGCCGTTGCGTTGGCCCACCATGTAGGGGTGTTCGGCATATACCGCGTACACCAACTTGAGAAAGTACCCCTTGCCCGCTTGGGACTCGTTCGCCTCGATCGTGAACATCGGAATGTTCCCGCCAATCCAACCGCCCAACCGCAAGGCGGGTGTAAGAATTGCGGCGATTGCCCGGCTCAGATCCGCCGGCGTGGCAAAGTCAAATTCGGACACCAACGACAGGAGATCCGACACCCCATCCTCAGTCGAAACGGCAGGAGGCGGATTGCCGTTAAGGATCAGAATCCCACCCATGTGTGGATGATATCCTTGCGCGAGAACCTGCCCGCCGTCGCCCCTGGCGAATACGGGTGCATTCGCCACTCCACGGATATGTGGAAGATGATTCGCGGCAGGAGTGGATAACAGTAAAGCATCGGCGGTATCGGCGGAAACAATCGCCGGCTTCAACACCGCTTGCCCGTCCAGCATGGCCCACTTGAACACCTGTCCAAATGATTCGAGGCGAGAGCGGAACGCATCCGGTTTCAATACAGACAGATAAAGTCCACCGTGGTCATCGGCCTGCAATTCTTGAACGGCCCCGCCGCGCCAGAACATTCTATGCGATGGCCCAATCTTGCGAAAAACGGCCTCAGCGCAAGCCGTGATGGGAACCCCATTGCCCGGAAGGATGATGTTCGCGCCCACGGTGGCGGTCGCACCCGTAAAAACAGTCTTCGTGTTGTCGATGCTCGGCGGCGTCCATCCTGCCGCTTTCGCGTGATGGAAAAGAGTGGCCACCGTGATGCCAGTCCCGGTGAAACTCGCCCACTTATCGGCAAGGGTCGGCTCGCCCGGCTTGGGTGTTCGTGACGGCGCAAGTTCCGACCAAGCGCGGAACAGATCAAGACCTTTTGAATCGTTCCAGGACTTCAGCGCCATAGCGACTTCGAGCCACACGTCATAGTTGCAGTTCGGGTTTATAGACCGCAAGGCGCTGGCAACGATGTCCGCATCCGGCGGCTCTCGCGTGTTTTCTGATCTGGCAGCGCTGGGGCGCGTGGTGGTGGATTTCTTTTCTGGTTCCGCAATCGGCTCAAAAGGAGTGGCGGTGCCGCGGATAACAAGAGCTGGATCGTAGCTCACGAAGCAGGCTCGTGAAACATCCTTGCAGTGCGGATCTGCTTCAAGGTGGTACTTGTCGCGGAAGTACTGTTCCGCCGCAAAGAAACACCGCCGGTGGGTGTCGGTATCGTTCGCCGCCACGCGCACAATGGCCTTCAGTCCGTCGCCGCTCGGGCTGACGAATACAGCCAGCACATGAGGATCTTCTGTCAGTGCCGCCTTGCTGTTCTCCATCGTCGCACCCAAGTGGTCGAAGTCCACAACCATCAGCCCGCTGTGCTGTGCCAGTGCGTCGTTGGCCCGCCGAGTGAAGATTCCCGCCCAGCAGATCGCCGGAAGCATGTCGGCCTTCATGGCGCGGATGGCGTCAGCCGCAGACTTGACGCTACCGGTTGACGCCAGCGTGTTCGAGTACACCTCACGGATCTTCTCGATCGACGCCCGCCAGCGGTCGGAGGCGATGGCGTCGCAGAGTTCGCCAACAGTAATGTTTGTGATTCTGCCGGGTTCCGAAACGCGCGGCGTCGTTGACACACTACGCAGCCTAGGTTCGATATCCTCAAGTTGTCGCACACCCACATCAGACGCAGTCATGCCGGCACTCCCCAGAACGATATAGTGAACGGAAATGCGCCAAGGGCGGACGGAGTGTCACGCTATGCGCACCCGACTGATGCTGATGCTGCTCTGGGTTGACACCTTGTCGGCGTCAGATGCGTCAAAACTCGAGCTTGACGCCTGTGTACCCACGTGGTACACACAATACCGTATCGCGTTCGTCTGTCAATGCGCGAAAGGAAAAAAAGATGAAACCAAGTTCAGCGAATAGGAAGTCGTTTGGCGCGATGCTGCGAGAGTTGCGGACACGCCAGCACCTCTCGCTCAGAAAGCTGGAGGCGAGCAGCGGCGTTGATTTCTCGCGTGTTGGTCTGATGGAACACGGTGATCTCGCCTGCGGGCCAGAGCGTGCAGTGAGGCTCGCGAATGCGCTGGGACTGACCGGAAAAGAGCGCGAGTTGTTCCTGTGCACGGCGGCCGGGACGAGCAGCGAGAACCCTCTGGCAGCTGACTACGGGGGACTGCCCTTCGAGTTGTTTCGGTGGCTGGGTTACGTGTTGGTGGGGCATCAGGTGACTGCTAACCGCATCACCAATGTGGAAGTCGACCCCGTGAAGCGAGTGAATGGCAACAAATGCGACGTGCTCATTCGAAAGCGGAACGGAGATGTTCTCGGTATAGAGTTCAAGATACATGCGCGAATCGCGCGGAGGAAATGAGAGCGTGGTGAGAGAGAATAAGGTAGTGGGGAAAGAAGCATCAGCTCCGCAAGAAGAGCTGGTGAATATGGGAACCGCAGATCACGGGGGTGCAAGGCCCCCTTGTGAGGAAATCGGAGACCGATTGGTGGACCTTCGTGAAGTGGCGGACATTTTGAGCGTGTCACCTCGCACTGTCCAGCGGTTGATTGCAGCGCAGGAGCTGCCCCGTCCTGTTAAGGTAGGGCGCAGTTCGCGGTTGTATTTGTCGGATGTGAAGAAGTATCTCGCGCAGTTGCGGGAGAAGTACCGGAGGGCTTAGGTCATGACGGAATACGTATATCGGCCGTCTCGCAAGAAGGACGGGAAGACGGTCTACTCGAAGTTCTACAGGGGACGGTTCAGCGTCCTGGGAAACGGCGAAGTGCACGACGTGGCCCTCAAAACCACGGATAAGCAGGTCGCGAAGCAACTGCTTCGCCAGCTCGTCGCGGAGCGGGAACGGGAAGCCGCGGGCATCATCGCGCCACGACCACTGCGGGAGGCGGCTGGGCGACCGCTCCTGCAGCACCTCGAAGAGTACATTGCCGACCTCGACAAACGCGGGAGGGACGATGACTACGTTCGCCACGTCGAGTGTCGTTGCAGAACGCTCGCTGCAGCTTGCAGCTGGAAACGGCTCAGCGATGTGACGGCGGATTCCTTCACAGCGTGGCGTTCTCAGAAAGCGGCGTCAGCCAGCACCCTCAACCAGTATCTCGACGCTGCGAATAGTCTCATGCGGTGGCTGATGGAACATGAGCGCGTGGCCGCGAATCCCCTGGCGAAGGTCCGCAAGGTCGAGCAGCGTGGCCGGGAAACCTTTCACCGCCGCGCCCTGAGCGTAGACGAGTGCCGGCGTCTGCTGGATATCGCCGGCCCGCGGAGGCTGGCTTACCTGTTGGCGCTGACCACAGGGCTGCGTCGAGGCGAGATCAAGGATCTGCGCTGGGGCGACGTCGAACTCGAGAGCGAGGCTGCGTGCCTGCACGTCCGGGCGTCCACCTCGAAGAATCACAAGTCCGCAACGATAGCTTTGCGCCCTGAACTGGTTTCGGAGTTGACGGCGATCCGTGGGCCGAACACGGAACCGGGGGACTTCGTGTTCCCGAAGGGCGTGCCGCACTACAAGACGGTCACTGCCGATCTTGGGCGGGCTGGGATTCCGGTGTGGGATGGAACGGGTGGTAAGGTGGATTTTCACGCCTTGAGGCATACATTCTGCACGCTCCTCCAGAAGAGCGGCGTCTCGGCGCGGATCGCCATGGAGATGATGCGCCACAGCGACATGCGGCTCACGGCCCAAGTCTATACTGACGCCCAGGCTCTCCCGACCAGAGAAGCAGTGATGCAGTTGCCCAGTCTCACTGAGAATCCCCCGCGGGGTCCGATCGACGACGCACTCCAGAACGCACTCAGAAACCCACAACCTGTAGTCCTCAACGGGAACGGCATGTTGCCAACTGTCGCGCTCAAGAAGACCAGCAAGCCCCGGAAGAGCTTGCAGAGGAATACGTTAGACGCTGCAGGTGACCACGTGTCGTCGGATGTCGCGGAAACGAAATTGGTGCTCGGGGGGGGAGTCGAACCCCCACGCCTTTCGGCACATGCCCCTCAAACATGCGTGTCTGCCATTCCACCACCCGAGCAAGGAGAACTGGAAAGCGTCGGGTAAAATACCCGCGAGGCGGCTGGGGCGCAAGCGGAGAAAACGGGGTAACTACGAAACACGCGAAATGCGCGAAAGGGAAGAAGATGGGGCTGCGCTTTCGCGTGATTCGCGTGTTTCGTAGTTAAAAGATCCGCCTTCGCCAAGCCTACGGCGTGATGGCAGCCGGACCGGCTGCACAGACAAATGGCTGAGGATTTCTCCTCAGCCATTCATCCTTCGGGGTCGGGCGTTTACTAAACTTAAGAGCACCCCATCGAGTTGCCGCAGTTGAAGCAGCGGTAGCAGGCGCCATTCCTTACCGTGATCGCGCCGCACTGGTCGCACAGCGGCGCGTCTTCCTGGAAGCCCTGCGTCATCTGGTTCAACTGCCGCACGTCCATCCCCTCTTTCGTGTTCACCGGGGCCGACGACTTCGGCAGCTCGGTCGGATTCACGACGGCCTTCTTCACCTCGGCGACGTGATGCCCGTTCCCGTTCTCGGGCTGCAGCGACTTCGCCGGGGCCGGGACCTTGAAGCCTTCGAGGAACGTGTGGCCCAGCCAGCGGAAGATGTAATCGGTCAGCGACTTCGCGATCGGGATGTCCGGATTCTTCGTGAACCCGCTCGGCTCGAAGCGCGAGTGCGCGAACTTCTCGACGAGCGTCTTCACCGGAACGCCGTACTGGAGGCAGAGCGAGATCGACGTGCCGAACGAGTCCATCAGGCCGCCGATCGTGCTGCCTTCCTTCGCCATCGTGACGAACAGCTCGCCGGGCTGGCCGTCGTCGTACAGGCCGACGGTGAGGTATCCCTCGTGGCCCGCGATGTCGAACTTGTGCGTGATCGACTGGCGCGTGGACGGCATGCGCCGGCGCAGCGGCCGCGCCTTGGAGCCGTTTCCGCCCGTCGTGACTTCGGCCGCGGCCTTCTCTTCCTTCTTCCCGGTGTTCACCGGCTGGCTGCGCTTGCAGCCGTCGCGGTAGATCGCGAGCGCCTTCAGGCCGAGCTTCCAGCCTTCGACATACGTCTGCATGATCTCGTCGGCCGTGGCCTCGTTCGGCATGTTCACGGTCTTGCTGATCGCGCCGGAGAGGAACGGCTGGACCGCGGCCATCATGCGGATGTGGGCGAGGTACGGGATGAACCGCTTGCCGTTCTTCGGCTTGAACGCGCAGTCGAAAACCTGCAGGTGTTCTTCCTTGAAGCCGGGCGCGCCTTCGATCGTGTCGTTGTGCTCGATGTATTCGATGATGGCGTCCAGGTCATGCTCGTTGTAGCCCAGCCGGCGCAGAGCCATGGGCACGGTGCGGTTGACCAGCTTCAGCATCCCCCCGCCCGCCAACGACTTATACTTGACGATGGCGATGTCGGGTTCGACGCCCGTGGTGTCGCAATCCATCATGAAACCGATGGTGCCGGTGGGGGCGAGAACGGTGACCTGGGCGTTCCGGAGGCCGAACTTTTCGCCGAGGCTGACCGCCGCGTCGCCGGCCGCCTTCGCGGCTTCGCGCAGCTCGCTCGGGCAGCTCGAATGGATCCGGCTCGTGGCGTCGCGGTGCGCGCGCAGGACCTCGAGCATCGGCTCGCGGTTCTTCGCGTAGCCCTCGAACGGGCCCATCTGCTCGGACATGCGGGCCGACTGCTGGTACGCGAAGAAGTGCATCAGCGCGGTGACCGCGCCGGCGATCCCGCGCCCCTCTTCGCTGTCGTACGGAAGGCCGAGGGCCATCAGCATGCAGCCGAGGTTCGCGTAGCCGAGGCCGAGCGGGCGGAACAGGTGGCTGTTCTTCGTGATCGTCTCGGTGGGGTAGCTCGCGTTGTCGACGATGATCTCCTGGGCGGTGATGAAGATCGAGACCGCGGAGCGGAAGCGTTCGACGTCGAACGAGCCGTCATCGCGCAGGAACTTCATCAGGTTGAGCGAGGCGAGGTTGCAGGAGCTGTTGTCGAGGAACATGTACTCGCTGCACGGGTTGCTGGAGTTGATCGGCGCGGTGTTCTTGCAGGTGTGCCACCGGTTGATCGCGTCCTCGAACTGGATGCCGGGGTCGCCGCAGATCCAGGTCCCCTCGGCGATCCACTTGAGGAGGTCGCGCGCCTTGTACGACGGACCCGGCTTGTTGGGATCGGTCACCCAGTGCGTCGTCCACTCGCGGTCCTCGATCGCCGCGCGCATGAACTCGTCGGTCAGGCGCACGCTGAGGTTCTCGTTCTGGAAGCAGACGGACGAATACGCGTCGCCGTTGAAATCGCCGGAGTAGCCCTGCTCGATCAGCGCCCACGCCTTCTTCTCTTCCTGCGACTTCGCCTCGATGAACTCCTTGATGTCCGGGTGCCAGCACTTCAGCGTGTTCATCTTCGCCGCGCGGCGGGTCTTGCCGCCGGACTTCACGACGGACGCGATCGCGTCATACACCTTAAGGAAGGAGAGCGGGCCGCTCGGGCGCCCGCCGCCGCTGAGCTTCTCGCGCGAGCTGCGGAGCGTGGAGAGGTCGGACCCGGTGCCGCTGCCGAACTTGAAGAGCATCGCCTCGCTGCGCGCCAGGCCCATGATGCCTTCCATCGTGTCCTCGCACGCCTGGATGAAGCACGCGGAGCACTGCGGCTTCTCGTACTGCGTCGGCGCGCACTGCACGGAATTCTTCGCGCGGTCGAAGTAGTACAGGCCCTTGCCGTTCGCCTTGCCGGTGCCGTACTGGTGGTACAGGCCGCAGTTGAACCAGACCGGGGAATTGAACGAGCCGTACTGGTGCAACAGCAGGTATGTCAACTCGTTATAAAAGTTCTCGGCGTCGTCCGACGTCTCGAAATACCCGTCGTCCCGGCCCCAGTCCGCGATCGTCCGCGCGACGCGGTGGACGAGCTGGCGGAGGGAGAATTCGCGGCGGTCGGTCCCGAGCTCGCCGTAGAAATATTTCGACGCAACGACGTTCGTCGCGAGCATCGACCATGTCTTCGGAAACTCGACGCCGTCCTGCTCGAAGATCGTGCTGCCCTTCTCGTCGCCGATGACGGCCTTCCTCTTTTCCCATTCAACGGTGTCGAACGGGTTCGTGCCTTTCGTGCTGAAAACTCTGGGGACCTTCAGGCCCTTGGACTTCTGTATCCGGCTTTTTGCGGTCACGGATTTGCGGTCGGTTCTGACGTGGAGATTTCGGTTACGAGCGGAACTTCTCTTCTCGCTGATCTCGACGGGCTCGCGAGCGTCCAACATGCTACATCCCTCCATTACACCTGAGCGTTAATAAACCGTTTCAGCCAAACTTGATTGTCGTGAGAACCACTACAGGTAGTTGTACCCACCCCAATACGCGCAACCCTACCTCTATATATAGACGGAGCAAGAGAAAAAAACTTCTTCGCGGACGAAAAGAATATATGTGCTGATTCTACTGGCGTTTGCGTCGATTTTTTTCTGCGACATTCGGCGATAGATCATGGCTCGATCGGAAGTCCAAAATCACGGGCGCGCCGAGGAGCCCGAAAACTTTCCGCAGCTGGCTCATCAGGTACGTCCGGTACGCCGGCGTCACGCGCGTCGTTTCGTTCACGAAAAATCTCACGCGCACCGGCTGGGTTCCGGTCTGCGTGCAGTAGTAATACTTCAGCCGCTTGCCCTGGACCATCGGCGGCTGCACGCGATCGAACGCGTCGCGCATCACGCGGTTGAGCAGGCCGGTCGTCAGCGTCGCGCGGACCTGCGACGCGACTTCGTCGATCACGTCGATGCTCTCGCGCATGTTGAACCCGGACTTCGCCGACACGAAAACCATCGGCGCGAAGTTCAGGAAGAACATCACCTTGCGCAGCGCGTCCTCGTACTCCTTCGTCTTGATGCCCTTCGCGAGGTCCCACTTGTTGACGATCAGCACGCAGCCTTTTTTCTCGTCGAGAATCTTCGCCGCGATTTTCTTGTCCTGCACCGTCGGCCCCTGCTCCGCGTCGAGCATCAGCACGACGACGTCCGCGTGCTCGATGCTCTGCTCCGCGCGGAAGAGGCTGAACCGCTCGACGGAGCCGTGGACCTTGCCGACCTTGCGCATGCCCGCGGTGTCGATCAGCGTGTAGTGGCGCGCCGATTTGTCCTCGCCGATCGTAAAGGGGATTTCGATGGAATCGCGCGTCGTACCAGGCACTTCCGACACAATCACGCGCTCGCTGCCGAGCAGCTTGTTCACGAAGGAAGACTTGCCGACGTTCGGCCGGCCGACGATCGCCACGCGAAGAGCGCCCTTCTCGACGTGCTGTCCCGCGGGCGGAAGTTCCGCGAGCACGAACTGCATCAGCGTGTCCACGCCGCGGCCGTGGAGCGCGGAGACAGGGAGCACCGGAAACCCGAGCGCCGCGAATTCCGGAAGCCCCGAGTCGAGCCGGTCGTGGTCCGCCTTGTTCGCGGCGACGAAAACTTTCTTGCCGCTCGCGCGGAGAAGCTTCGCGACCTCCTGGTCGAGCGGCACGACGCCGCTCGTGATGTCGACGACGAAGACCACGACCGCCGCGTCCTGGATCGCGACGTCCACCTGCGCGCGCGTGCCGTGCGCGATCGAGTCGGTCGTCTTCGCCTTGTCGAGGAAGCCGATGCCGCCGGTGTCGATCAGCTCGAAGCGCTGGTCGCGCCAGATCACCTCGCGCGAGATCCGGTCGCGCGTCACGCCGACCTCCTCGTGGACGATCGCGAGGCGGAGCCCGGCGACGCGGTTGAAGAGCGCGGATTTTCCGACGTTCGGACGGCCGACGATCGCAACGACGCGGCGGGTGACGGGTTCAGTGTTCATGGGATGAGTGGAAATGGATTTTGTGTTCGGCGGCGGCGCGCTCGAGCTGGCGCGTGCCGTCCAGGATGTACAACGCGCCCGAGAGGAACGTGAACGTGCCCGCCGTGATCACGCAGACGAGGAACGGGCCGGGCGCACCGCCGACGAGAACCCAGACGATGACGACCATCTGAAAGAACGTCGCGATCTTGCCGAAGACGCGGGGCTTGACCTCCACGTGCCCGACCAGCGCGTGGATGATGATGGACCCGAGGATGAGCACCACGTCGCGGCTGATCACGAGGAGGGTGAACCAGATCGGGATGTGCGGCAGCAGGCCGGGAAGGGTCGGCCGCGTCAGCAGGATCAGGCCGGAGAGCAGGAGCGACTTATCGGCGATGGGATCCAGCATGCGGCCGAGCGTGGTGATCTCGTTGCGGGAGCGCGCGTAGTAGCCGTCGAGCGCGTCGGTGGACGCGAGCACGACGAAGACCACAAGCGCGATCGAGCGGTAGATTTCGTCGGCGGTCCCCTCCGCCAGACCCATCGTGTAGTAGACGAGCATCAGGATGAACACGGGCACACCGAGGATGCGCAAGATCGTGATCTTGTTCGCCAGTGTCAGGATCGTGTGCTTCTGCGTGTTCTCCATGGCCAATCGCGTATCCTATTATACCCCAAACACTTGCAACGTCCTGTCGATCCTCTTCAAAACCCTGTCCTTCCCCATGACTTCCAACATATGGAACAGGCTGGGGCCGACCGCCGTGCCGGAAACGGCGACGCGGATCGGGTGGACCAGTTCGCCGGCGTTGACGGCCTTCTCCGCGGCGAGGTCGTGCAGGACCTTGTCGGTCGTCGCCGCGTTGAATTCGGACAGCGCGGCGAAGCGGTCGCGGATCAGCTTCAGGCTGGCGAGCGCGCCTTCCTTCTTCAGTCGCTTGTCCACCGACTTCTGGTCGTACGCGTACTCTTCCGTGAAGAAGTAGCCGGTCATCGGCACGACGTTGTCCCACTGCTTGATCCGGTCGCGCAGGAGCTCGAGGACCTGGTCGACGTAGCCGGGCACGGCGCCGTCGAGCGCAATGCCGCCCGCCTGAAGGAGCTCGCGGCACTTCGCGCCGAACTGCTGCGGCGGGATCTTCTTCATGTACTCGCCGTTCATCCACTCGAACTTCGTGAGATCCATCTTCGCGGGCGAGGACTGCACGCGGTCGAGCGTGAACAGCTTCACGAGCTCGCCGCGGTCGAGCACCTCGCGGTCGTCGCCCGGCGACCAGCCGAGGAGGACGAGGAAGTTGAACAGCGCGTCGGGCAGAAATCCCTTGTCGCGGAAATCGCCGACGTACGCCGCGCCGTCGCGCTTCGAGTACGGCTTGCCCTGCGCGTTGACGATCATCGGCAGGTGCGCGTACTTCGGTACCGGCGCGCCGAGCGCCTGGAAGAGCGCGACGTGCCGGTACGTGTTCTCCACGTGATCGTCGCCGCGGATGACGTGCGTGACGTTCATGTGGATGTCGTCCACGATGTTCGCGAGATGGAAGACCGGCGTGCCGTTCGAGCGCACGATCACGAAATCCTTCATGTCGGCCGCGGCCTTGTGCAGGTCGCCCTTGATCTCGTCGTGGAACGACATATCCGTGCCGGGCATGCGGAAGATCACAGCCTCGCCCTTGCCGGTGCCGCCCTTGTCCTCTTTATAGGCAAGCCCCTTCGACAGCAGCGTCTCGGCGGCCGCGAGATGTTTGGCCGTCTGGGTGGACTGGTAGAGCGGCTCCTCGTCGTAGTTCAGGCCGAGCCAATCCATCGCATTCAGCACCGCCTGCACCGCTTCGGGCGTCGAGCGCTCGCGGTCCGTGTCCTCGATGCGGAGCAGAAATTTCCCGCCCTCGTGGTGAGCGAACAGCCAGTTGTAAATCGCCGCCCGGATGTTCCCGATGTGAACATGGCCGGTCGGACTGGGCGCAAATCGTGTGCGAACTGTCATAAGTGTCTCTCGCTCTTAGTCTTACTCCTACTCGTAATCTTAATCGTAATCCCGATTCGGGCGGGGGGAGATTACGAGTACGATTAAGATTACGATTACGAGAAGGATTAGGAAAGACTCTAATTCTCCGGCAGTTGCCGCAACAAATGCATTGCCGGCTCCGACTGCGGGTCCACAGTGAGTACGTAGGCCAGCATTTTTTCACACGACTTGATTTTCTGCTGGCTGTGAAACGCGAACGCCTGCTGCAGGTTGATGTCCAGGTTGTCCCGCGGGTCGGCGATGCCGAAGAACTGCGTGTTGCAGAACGCGAGGAAGAACACGAAGGTCAGCAGCATCGCGCGCCCGCCCTTCAGCAGGTTCTTCCGCTCGTTCCAGAGCGACGCCGCGCCCGCCGCGGCGAACACGCAGAGGATCGGGATCAGCGGCGAACGGAATCGCGCGTTGATGAAGAACGCCAAGAGCAGGAGCGCGAACGGGAGCGCGAAGAGGAACACCGGCGCGGCGGCGCGGCGGTCGTACTTGCCGAACGCGATGCCGACGACCGCCAGCGGCAGAAGAATCCCGAACGAGAACAAGGCCAGGACCGCCAGCAGCGGGCTGGTGTCGGAGATGACGTAGTACATATCCGAGTTGCTCGAGATCTCGTATGCGTTGAAGAGGTAGTACGCCTTTTTCAGGATCAGCCCGGCGAACCGCGCGGGGTCGGCCTTGATGTCGTCGAGCGCGGCGTTCATGTAGCGCGACTGGTTTTCCAGCGGCGACGCGTTTTCCGGCACGCCGAGCTCGCGCAGGGCTTTCTCCGACGCCCAAACCGTTTTGCCGTCCGCCTGCGCGTTGTTGCCGACGAAGAAGTTGTAGCCGCCGATCGCGGTGACGGGGATGAACTGGCCGGTCATCCGGTAGTTCTCGATCGTGATCGGCAGGATCGGGAGCGCGGCGGCGAGCAGGAACATCAGCGCGCGGGAAAACCGCTTGCGCAGGATCATCCAAAGCGCCCAGACGAGAATGATCGGCATGATCTCCGTGCGGACCAGCGCGGCAAGGCCCGCCGCAAGCCCGGCCGGGACGGAAAGCCACGAGCGCCGCTCTTCGGACGCCATCATCAGCCACAGGGCGAGGAGCAGGAGGAAGACGAACAGGCTTGTCCCCTCAAACGGCACCGAGAAAAAGATCGCGACCCAGTTGATTGCGTAGAGCGCCGCCCCCGCCAGGGCGACGCGCTCGGACACGAACCGGCGGGCGACGAGGTAGACGAGCCCCGCGCTCAGGCTCGCGAGCAGGACCTGGATCAGCAGTCCCGGCAGGAAGCTGCCCGCGTATTTCACCGACAGGCTGAGCAGGATCGGGTACAGCGGCGGCCGCCAGATCACTTCGAGCCCGTCCAGCCCGTATTTCGCAATTACTTGCGCCTGTTGGACATACGTAAGCATGTCCAGGACCGGGCATTCATAGAAATCCGAGGATTGGAACTGGTGGAGGAACACGAAGCGGAGCGCCGCGGCCAGCAGCACGATCAGGCAGACCTGTGTGAAACGTCCCTTCAAGGCCATACATATAGAATAGGCGGGAGACGGGGGGCAACGCAAGCGGGCAAGCACCCACCCCCCGCTTCGCGGACCCCTCCAAGGAGGGGACATCGTGACTGGCTCCCCTCCTTGGGAGGGGTGCCCGAAG
>CAYQYB010000039.1:0-15401 GCA_964421535.1 uncultured Verrucomicrobiota bacterium
GGGTATTCGCCGTCGCCGTGTTCGTGAACGTCACCGAGCCGGGCCCGCTGACCTTCGTCCACTCGTACGACAGGTAGCCGGAAGGCAGACCGTCGTCCGACGCCCACCCGTCCAGCATGGCCGACGCCGGCAGGTTGATGGCGAAGTCCGATCCCGCGTTCACGACCGGCGCGGTATTCGTCCCCGCGGCGGCGCTCACCGTGATCTGGATTTCGTCATACGAATACAGCGACGAGTCGGTCGCGGTCAGCCGCAGGACGTATGTGCCGTTGGTCGAGAAGTGCGCCCGGGTGTTCGCCGTCGCCGTGTTCGTGAACGCGACCGTCCCCGGCCCGCTGATCTTGCTCCACGTCAGCGTCAGGATGCCCATCGGCAGGCCGTCGTCCGTCACCGTGGCATTCAGCGTGGACGCGGACGGCAGAGTGACGTTCTGGTCGGTTCCGGCATTCACCTGCGGAGCCTGGTTCGTGGGCGGCGTGACCTCCCAGCGCACGTTGTCCACGTAGAACGACGCGGCGGACTCGCCCGTGATCTCGAAGAGGCCGTACATATTCGTCAGCACGGCGCCCGTGAAGTTCGTGATCGCGAGAGACATCTCCTTCCAGGTGTTTGTCGTCGAGGCGATGTACTTGGTGCCCTTCGTGCCCTGCGGGCCTTCCAGGTCCACCTTCAGCTGGGTCGTGCTCTTGACCCAGAACTTGAGGTACCCGTTCGAGTACAAGCTCACGTTCATCCCGCCTCCAACCTTGAACACGCCCCAGCCCTGCCAGTACGTGCCGGTCGTGAAGAAGGTCTTCGTCCCTTCCGGCGCCGTGCCGTCAACGTAGTCCCCGTTGAAGGTGGCCGAGGAGCCCTGCCACGTGAGCACCGTGGCCCCGACCATGACTCCCGCGTCCGAGTACAGCGACATGATGCTGTTGCTGTACGTCGTCCCGGCCACGGTGACCATGGTTTCGGGCTTGAGGCCGATCCCGTACTCGTCGAACCGGAACGTGTCGTCCGACCCGATGCGCTCGTTCCACGGATCGATCACGTTGGTCGGGTACAGGAACGCGGTCCAGACGTAGTTCGATCCCGAAGGCATGGCCGGCACGGTCACCGCCACGTTCGTCGTGCCGCTCACGATCGTCACCGTGGCGGTCTTCTCCACGTGGATCAGGCCCGAGAAGGCGTCCCAGAGGCGCACGCGGAGGCGCGCCGGAACCTGCGAGACACTGAGGTTCTCCCACTGCACCGGCACCACGATGTTGGTCCCGATCGCGAAGTTGGTCGGGAAGCTCGCGCTCTCCACCATCAGGCGCGGCGAGAAGTACACGTTGCCGTCCTTGACGCTGTGCAGGCCCTCGCCCCGGGCGTACAGGTACCACTCGTACGAGGCGCCGCCCGCCGTGCCGTCGTGCTCCAGCATGTCCGGATCGTAGTCCGGGATGCTCGGCCAGAGCGCCTGCAGCGCGTTGGTCGCCACCTTCTCCCCGGAGACGTTCGTGAAGGACACCGAGTACTGCTCGTCCGCGATGCGCACGTTGTCCCATTGCACGATCGCATTCACGTTGGAGTACGGGCTCAGGAAGCCGACCGTGTTGGTCGTCCAGTTCGTGACTTCGATCGGCTCGCTGAGGAAGACGACGTGCCCGTTGACGTACAGGTCGCTGCGCAGGTACGGAACGTCGTCGCGGATATGCACGACGACGTGGTTCCACGCGCCCGTCGCGGGCCGGTTCGTCTCGTAGTAGTTCGGCGCGTTGTCCGCCCACCCGCATGCGTTCGGGTTCACGTACAGCACGCGCCCGCGATAGATGACGCCGCCATCGTATGCGCCGCCGGTGAAGCGAGTGTCATACTCGACGGTGATGTTCTTGCCGGTGACGTTCAGGCCGCCGTTCCGGTAGATGTACGCGTAGCCGTACGGCGCCGCGGTCACCTGCGCCTGCAGGGAGCTCGAGGCAACGCTCCACGCGACGTTGGAGTACGCGACGATGTTCCAGCCCGCGTAGTCGCCGTCGTTGAAGTTGTCCTCGTTCTGGAGCGTGCCCTTGTCCTTGATGCCGTACGTGAGGGTCACGGTCGTGGTCAGCGTGTTGTACGCCGTCCACATATCCCAGTCGCGGCCCGCGAACGCGTTGGCCGTCATGCCGACAATCTGCAGGCCCTTGCCGGGGATCGCGACCTTCTTGCCGTCCAGCTCCGACGTGTAGAACCCCTGGTTCTGAATCCAGTAGTTGGTCGAATCCCACGGGTAGACCGTGTACGACCAGACCAGGTTCGTGCCCGTCATGATGCCGTCCGACGGCAGGGTGAAGTTCACGATATTCGAGCCCGAGCCGGCGAGGATCCAGATGTTGGACGACCAGATGGTGAAGTCGTCGGCCTGGGTCGAAAGATCGCCCGCGTACTTCAGCTCGACCTTGCACAGATAGGCGTCGCCGCGGAGCCACTCGAACGCCCGCGTCGCGATCTTGCTGATGGCGTTCGTCAGCTGGCCCTTCTCCTCCACCCCGAAGTTGAACGCCATCACCTTCGCCGGGGCCTCGGGATCCGTCGTGACCGTGTTGACGATCAGCGCGGGCGCGCTCGAGCCGTTCAAAACGGTGCCGAGGCCCTTGCCCGTCGTGAGCGTGGTCCACGCCTTCGCCGCGCCCGTCGCGTTGAGCTGGCTGCCCGCCGCATAGTCAAGCGTCACGTAGTGGCTCTCCGAGCCGACGGACAGCTTCGTGATGTTGGACAGGCTGTTCATGGTCGCGCCGACGCCGAACACGCCTTCCACGCGGCCCATGTCCACGTTGCCCAGCTCGTCCTTCATGGCGACGCTGCCGTCGGTCGAGAGGACGCCGAACAGGCCGTTCGTGACATACGACGCCACGTTCGCCGCCTCCGCGTCGTTCATGACGTACACGCCCGGCAGGATCAGGGTCGTGAAGAACGCGTCCAGATAGCCCCAATCCATGTTCAGCATGCCGCCCGTCATGTTGTACTCGTCATCGTCGATGAAGAAGTACCCCTTCTGCGGCTCCCAGATCCCGAGCTGCGACGCCCGGCTGCCGATGCCGATCTTGCCCGTGGCGAAGTTCGTGGCCCAGAACGTGCCGACCTGCTGGCCGTTCAGGAACACCTTGTTCGTGCTCCCGGCGACCTCCACGCGCATGTTGTACCAAGTGTTCTCCACCGGGCGGTTGGTCTTGCTGAACTCGTAGAGCCAGCCCTGCTGCTGGATGGCTCCGCCCACCACCACGGCGAACTTCATGCGCCAGAAGCCGTAGTAGTTCTGCAGGCTGACCCGGTAGTAGTTCGACCGGTTCTGGTAGCGCACGTAGAGCTCGGCGTCGCTGAAGTAGTAGTCCTGCTTCTTGTACTTGACGTCGACCGCCACCGAGTAGTTCGTCCACATGCCGCCGGCCACCAGGAGGTTGTCGCTGTTGCCGATGCGGGATGCGCGCAGCGACTGGCCGTCGCCCAGCGTCGTGCCCAGCACGAACCCGAGGTCATAGTCGCCCTGGGTTGTCCAGCTCGTCCCCGAGTTGGTCGAGAACAGCGTGCAGTTGGTCGTCATGCCCCAGCTGAAGACCCCGTATCCGCTGAGCGTGTTGCCGCGGCTGACGTAGTAGAACCCGGTCGGGCCGAGGTTCTTGAGCTCGTAGTAGTACTGCGTGTTGGCCGCCAGGGTGACCGGCGCGGCGAAGCCGAACTTCACCCAGTTGTTCGTCGTGGCCACCCCCGTGCGCGCGAGCCTTGAGCTCACGACGAGGCTCTTGTCGGACCACTTCCGGATGTTCACGAGAACGTCGCCGGTGGCCGTGCTCTGCCTGTACATGCGGAGCGTGATGTTCGTCACCGTCATCGGATACGGCGGCGTGAACCGCTGGCCGTAGTTCGTGTTGCCGAGGAAGGTGTAGGCTGCCGCCGTGACGTACGGCTGGGCGAAGCTGTTCGTGTCGGTGTAAAGCACGCGGAACGTCGGCGAGTACGCCGTGGCCGTCCACGACGCGCCGGCATTGGTCGAGGTCAGGACCCGGCTGTCCGCCGTATTCGGCCCCACGTATTCGATGATCGCCCGGTTCGTGCTGTTGATCGTGCCGGAGACGTACTTCAGGACGAAGTGATACGTCTGCCCGGCCGTCCACGTGTAGTCCGGCAGCTCGATGCGCTCCCAGTGGTACGCGCTGGTGACCACCGAGAAGTTGACGGCCGTCAGCGGCGCGCCCGTCGGGAAGCCCCCGCCGTCGCCGTAAAGACCCAGCGAGTACGTCGGGCTGACTCCCGTCCGGCTCAGGTAGAGATGGACCTTGTCCACCGTCTTCGTCACGTCCGCCTTGACCTTGAAGCTGAGCGCGCGGTTCGCGTTGCTCAGGGCAAACGTCGTGTAGTTGTTGTAGCTCAGGGAGCTGCCCCAGTCCACGGGGCACTTCTCCACCGTCCAGTTCGCGGAGCCCGCGACGCGGGTCCAGTTCGCGGTGCTGCCGGCGTTGAAGTTGTCCGTCAGCAGGTTGCTCACGACGACGTTGTCGAACAGGATTTCCAGCGGGTTGCCCGCGGAGTAGCCCATGCTCTCCAGCCAGTCGCAGACCGCGTTGGCCTTGGCCCAGTGGCCGGGGAACTGCGCTTCCGTCTTCGCGGAGCGATACACCGCCACGCGGCCCGGGTACGAGCTGTTCCGGGCGACCGGCGTCAGCTGCCACGGGAGGCTCTCCACCAGGTTCTCCCACTCGATGGGCAGCTGGTAGGAGGAGCCCTTCGCCATGTTGGTCGGGGTCGCGGACGTCGGCCGGATGCCCCAGTCCAGCGAGGCCGCCAGCGGAACGGCATCCGCCACGTGGACGCTGCCGGCCGCTTCCAGCCAGGCTGCGAACTCGTACTTCCCGCCGTCCGACGTGGACTTGTAGTCCGTGTCGTTCTGCCTGTACGGAGGAATCCAGAGCAGAAACTCATACGTCGCCGCGCCCGAAGCGGCGTTGGTCAGCACGGCGTAGATCTCGTTCGTTACGCCGTCGCCGTTGTCGCCAACTTCCTTGAACGCGGCTTTCACGACGAGGCCCGTCGTGCCCTGGCAGTCGTACTTCACGACCACCGAGTACGCCTTGTCGCCCATCGGGTGCACGCTCGCCGGAGCGGCCGCAAGCTGGACGATCTCCTTGCGGTTCGTGCCGGGAGAGTAAACGTAGAGAATTTCCTGGCCGTCCGGAGCGAGCGTCAGCGTCACCGTGTTGCCGGAGTTCGTCGCGAGGATCCGGCCCTGCTCGAAGGCGCGGATGGTCTTGCCGGTGAAGAGACTGCTCACGATCGTGAACGTCTGCCCGACGCCGCCGGTTTCCGCCGTCTCCCAGTCGTACGCATGGCTCTTGACCTGCCACAGCAGCGCGTTGTTGGTGCAAGTGCGATACTCGGCCAGCGCCATGTAGTAGTTCGTTCCCGTGATCGACACGGCAGGCTGAACGCCGAAGTAATCCTTGATGATGGATCCGAGGACATCGGAGCGCCACTTCCACGGCTCGGTGTCCGGCTTGGTGTCGCCGTCCGGGTCCGTGTACTGGTCCATCGAGTGCAGGACGATGACGGATTTGCCGGCGCCGTGGTTCTTCGCCACGACCGCGGGCACCCAGGTGTCGCCGTCGAAGTAGCACGAGCCGGAGGCGCCCTGCTTGGTGAAAGTGATATCGTCGGCACGGAACGTGCCGTCGCCGCTGGAGAAGTCGTTGCAGCGGACCACCACGCGCGCGTACGTCGCGTTGGTCGGCACGGTCGCCGTTCCGCTGGAGGAAATCCACGTGTCCTTCGTGCTGTTGGAGTTGATCGTCGGCGAGGCGGAGAACGTGCTGATCAGCCCGCCGCCGTTCCAGAACTCGACTTGGATGACGCCGTACTTCGTCCCGTTGCGGAGCGCGTCTCCGCTCGGAGTGTACAGGTAGCCGCCGAAGGCGATCGTGTCGCCTCCGATGAAGTTGGTGCTGGTGTAGACGTCCTGGTAGATGCCGCCGTCGTACCAGAAGTTCCACGAGTTCGGCGCGCTGCGGTACGTCGAGGCGTCCGCGTCGTGGTTGGCGGTGTTCCACTGCGCCCAGTTCGTCGGGGCGTCGCTGGAGCCGCTCAGGCCCGCGTTGAGGAGAAGCTGGGGCGCGGCATCGGCATCCGTCCGCAGGATCGTGCGGCAATATGACGCGTTGGTCGGCGCGACCCCTTCGGCCTTGTATTCAACCCACGTGTTGCTCGGTGTCGGGCCGGACAGCTTGGCGCCCTGCACGGAGCTGATCAGCGTGTCGTTCGCCGCGTACCACTCGAGGGATACCTGCGCATACGCGCCGCCGCGCAGAGGATCGTCGCTGTTGTTCCGCAGGTAGGCGCGGGCGGAGTACCGCTCGCCCGGAATCACGTCGTTGTTGTTCTGCCACGCGCCCGAGGAACCCCACAGGCGCAGCATGTTGGTGCCTTCGTACGGGAACCAGTTGCGGACTTCGTACGTGCCCCACGAGCCCCACTCCGGCAGATTGGTGCTGCTGGACTCGAAGCCGCGGTTCTTGCGCGTGTTCATCGTCGCCCACACGGTCCCGTCCGTCGCGCGGATGCGGTCGCTGTACTTCCACACGCCAGGGCCGTAGGTGTAGCTGCCCATGCCGGCTGGCGCGTTTGTGTTGTACTTCACGTCGATCGGGCGGAAGTAGTCCACCATCACGCTTTCCCACATCACGCCCCTCGGCTGGAAGCCGCCCACGTCGGACGCGTTGATGCCGAACAGCTGGCTGACTTCCGTCGTGAACGCCGCGCGCGGCCATCCGTAGAAGTCCTGTTCGCCCGGCAGGTCCGCCACCGCGACCACGTGAATGCCCGAGGCGACGACGTTCTTCAGCAGGAAATTCAAAACGCTGTTGGTCTTCCCCGGCACCGTCGTGTCCACGCGCATGTTGCGCGGGAGGATGATGACCTTGTAGTTCGTGTAAGCGCCGGCGGCCAGCTCCGCCAGGTTGATGAAATTCGGTTCGTAGCCAAGGCGCTCCAGCGCGCCCGCCTCGTGCTGCATTTCGTTCTCATACCGCACGTATTGGGAATCCGAAGCTGCGGTCCAGAGGAACGCGATGTCCGGCTTCGGGTCCTGCGAGCCGCGCAGCAGCTCGTTCAGCTTCGCCTGGCCCATCAGCCGGTATGCGTCGCTGCACATCCAGAACGCGGGCTTGATTCCGCGGTTGTTGTAGAGGATGCCGAACCCCTTCTCGCGCTCGGAGATCCACGGGCGGTCCTGCCACGTGAAGATGTGCATGCCGATCGCGCCCGCCGTCAGCCCTTCCCACATCGCGTTGCGGATCAGCCCGCCCTGCCGGCCTTCCGTCATCCCGGGGAACAGCGTCTCGGAGCTCGTGAAGCCCGTCTCCGTGTAAAGCACGGGCATGTTGGCGACCTTCTTCGTGAACGAAACGCCCCACTGTCCGTTCCGCGTCTCGTGCCCGTCCAGCGCCCACGGATAGTTGTTCACCGAGAAGAACGCCAGCGCCGAGCTGTTCGACGCGCACGCCTGCGCGATCTTGCCGCGGTCCTCGGCGTGATACCGCCAGTCTTCCTCGCCCCACTGCATGCCGACCGTCGCGTAGGAGCGCAGGTGGTTCGTGTCGCCGATCCGCGCCGCCTTCGCGCCCAGCGCCGTGAAGCTCGCGATCGAGTCCTCGCGCCACTGCACCATGTCCGCCCATTCCGCCCCCGCCGATCCCTTCCAGGAGTAATCGTCCACCAGCTTGATCTGGTTGAAGTTCGTGTACGCCGTCTTCCAGTACGCGTTCAGGTTCGTGACCGTCGTGTACTTCTGCGTGCACCACGTGCGGAACGCCGCTTCGCAGTTCGTGTCGTAGCCGTCGTACTTCAGGCTCCACAGGCCGAGGTAGCCGTACTCGTTGCCCACGATCCAGCCCGCGACCGCCTTCGTGTCCTTGTACCGGCGCGTGACCTGGTAGATAAAGTTGGAGTACTGCGCGCGGGCCGACGGATGCTCGTAGTTGATGATGTCGGACTGCCAGCGGTTCGTGTGGTAGATGCCCACGTCGTCGTATCCCGGAGGATGCATCGTGTACCACGCATCCGGGAACCAGCTCGGCGGCCACTGGTAGCCGATCAGCGCGAACACGCGGATGTTCCGCTTGTCGCACTCCTGGAACAGGAAATCGTAGTTCGACCAGCTCCACTGGTCGTCCCCCGCCTCCTCGATGTGCTGCCACACCATGTCGATGCGGATGCTGTCGATGCCCATCTTGGCCATCTCGTCCAAGTCGTAGACGATCTGGTCCTGCGTCTGCCACACGCCCAGCGGGCGGTTCCACGTTTGGTAGGCGATGCCTTTCGGCGTCCACGCTTTCCCGATCGATGAATCGTAGAAATATCCGTTCGTCATCGTGATGAATGACGTCAGCGCGGCGAGCGCCGGAACGGACAACACGAGAAGAAACAGCACGACGAGCGCGATGCTTATGCGACGGGACATACCGACCTCCTGTTTGTGGAACCCTGGCGGAACGTGGAAAGCGACCTGCAACCGTGAGAAAAGCGACCTGGAAAAACAGGGAGTTGAATTGCGTGCCGCGTATCAGCGGTTGGACGTACACCCCTTATCCCGAAGAACGCCCCTCCCTTGCGCCGCATAGAATGTTGTCCCAAGTGGTGGGACAAGTTGCAATGGGCGATACAACTCGCAGAAAGAGGGTGGCCGGTCAAACAGAATTATTGCCGTACGACAATCCGAGCCATATTTGCAGGGCGAAAATGCTCTCTTTTTTCCGCTCAACTTCCCGGATGAACGGCCTTGCTGCCCTGCTTGCACATCGGGCAGTTCGCGGGCTCCCAGGTCATCGGCTCCCATTGCAGCAGGCTGAACACGGGCACGTTGAACTGCGCGCGCCCGCCGCTGCGATCCACCAGCACGGCGACCGCCTCGACGATCCCGCCGCGCGCGGTGACGATGTCGATGACTTCCTGCACCCGTCCGCCGCGCGTGATCACGTCCTCGGCGACGACGTAGCGATCGCCCGGCTTGATCTCGAACGCGCGACGCAGCACGAGCTTGTTGTCCTGCTTCTCCGCGAAGATCGCCTTCACACCCAGCGCGCGCCCCATTTCATGTCCCACGGGAATTCCGCCGAGCGCCGGCGAAATCACGCCGTCCACCTTCAGCGTGTGCCCCTTTTCGGCGCGCATCTTCTCCACGACCGCCTTGCAGAGCTTCTCGGCGATCTGCGGATACTGAAGGACGAGCGCGCACTGGAAGAACTGGTCGCTGTGCAGGCCCGACCGGAGCTCGAAGTGGCCGGACAAAAGCGCGTTCGTTTCGCGGAAAATCTTGAAAACCTCTTCCTGTTTCATGGGGCCTTTCTGTTTGCGGTTGCGACGGAGCGCAACCCTCCGGACGCAGATTCGGAGGGCGCCGCTCCGTCGGCGCCGGTCATTTCTTCCAACCCTTGGAAATTTGCGGACGGATTTTTCCAAGGTTTGGAAAAAATGGCGAGATATTTTCCAGCCCTTGGACGACCTTGCGGCTCAGGGCTTTCGCACGCCGACGCGGTAGTACCGAACCCCGTTCGTCGCCGGCCCGCCCGACGTCCCCGCCGTCTGGTCATCGAGGAAGTGGAACGTCGAGCCGGCCGGGTTCGTTTCCGTCCAGCGGCCAACGCCGTCCGCCTGGTTGGCGAACAGGCGCCAATTCGCGGCCTGCGTCGGAAGCACGTCCGAGAACCGGACCGTGTACTGCCGGCCGTTCACCGCGTCGACCCGGATCCGGTACGCGGTTCCCGTCACGCCGTGCGTGGCGAACGTGAAGCGCGAATTGAAGTTCGACGGATGCGTGCCGGCGATGCACTCGCTGAGATTGTCGGAGCCGTCGCCGTCGGCGTCCGCGCCCGGCATGACGGAAAGCGTCTGGAAGTAATCCCACTCCCACCCGTCCCCCATCTCGTCGGAATCGGAATCGAACGGCACGACGAGTTGGGTCAGGTTGGTGACGACGCTGTTGCTCACGCCGACCTGGTCGTTCGCACAGAAAACAATCTGCTGGGTGGTGCCGGCGAGCGACGAGGAAGCCGTCCAACTGAACACGCCGGCGGCGAAACTCGCGAGTACGGGCGCAACGGTGTTCGTGAGCAGGATCGCGTCCCCGTCGGCATCGGACGCCGTCACCGAAAAGGACGTGCTGACTCCGACGGGCACGATATGGGGACCGGGCAACTGGATGACCGGCGACTGGTTGGCCGTCGGCCAATCGCTGCCGTCCGAGAATTCGCTCAGGCCCGAGTTCGCGGCCAGGAACAGCCGGCCGTGCCGCGCGAACGGGCTTGCTCCGGAAGACTGGCCCGTCGTCTGCCACAGGATTGTTCCGGAAGCGGCGTCAACCGCCACCAGGTTCGTCGTCTGGCAATACAGCACGCCGTTCGCCAGGATCGGCGAGTCGACATTCCCGTAGTGCTGCGTCGCCAGCAGAACCGACCAGAGCGGCGCGCCGCCGCCGAGGGCGTCGAACGCCATCAAGGAAACGCGATATAAATCCGACTGCGGCGCGCCGACGATGTAGTACTTCCCGTCGCTGACCGCGGGCGACATGTACTTGGTGTACCGGTAATTGGTGTGCAGCCGGATCAGGGAGCCGTTCGTCGTCCAGTGGACGTAAAGCCCGTACGTGGTCTCGTTGTTCGCGAGATAGACCAGCCCGCTGGACACCACGGGCCACGATTCCGCCCAGCTCGGGCGCTCCGAGTTGTAGGCGTCCCACAACGACGCGCCGTTCGACGCGCTGTAACAGCGCAAGTACCGGTCGCCCGTGAAGATGAACAGCCGGTCGTTCTCCATGGCCATGCCGCCGTAGTCGGTCGAACTGACCACGCCGGCCGTTTCCCAGATGATCTCGCCGGTCGCCGCGCTGACGGCGCGGAGCTTGTCGTACTTGCCCGAGAAGTACACGCGCCCGTCGCGCACGAGCGGGGCGGTGCAGGAGTAGCCGCCGGCGCGGTTGGTGAACACCCACTGGAACGCGCCGGTGCGGGCGTCGACGGCAAACACAGCGCCCGGAGGTCCGCCCGCCGTGTTCTTCGTCGAAAAGTAGACGCGCTGGCCGTCGACCGCCAGGCTTCGCGTGTAGATCGTGCCGCCGCCGTTCGCGTCGGGCGAGTATCCCCACAGGTAATTCCCGGTCAGGAGATCGTAGCAGCGGATCGCCGTGCCGGCGGTGTAAACGCGGTCGCCGGAGACAACCGGCTGACCAACCGCGCCGACACTCCACACCCGCTGCGTGGTCAGGGGAAATGACTGCGGGCCGCTGTCGCAGAGACCGCTCCGGTTGTTCTGAACGCCGCCCATGCGCCCGTCGGACGAGTCCGGGGTGTACGCCCACGCCGCCGCGGCACACAGATACAACGAGAAAACAATCGATCCTCGCATGAAATCAGCGCTCCTTTTCACATCCGGTTGAGTTCGCGGAAAATGGAGCCGGGAGAGTGAAGGTCAAAAGCATGTTTCGCAAGCAGTATCCGAATCCTCTGCGCATTTTCAGGAAACGGTCCCACGGAAAGCGCGGACAGGCGGATGCGGATCGAATCTCGGCCTGGGTTGTAAGTCTTTCCTGACAACCCGCGGAGGCGGGCGTGCGTCAGCCCACTTTAACGAACGGGCCGACGAGCTTGTACAGGGCGCGCGCGCGGGCGCGCAGAAGTTCGTACTGCGGATCTTTCAACTGCGGATCGCCCTCGACAATGCGGAACGCTTCCTTGCGCGCGGCCAGCAGGATGTCCGAATCGCCGAGCGGGTCCCCCACCCTCAGCATGGGGAAACCGCTCTGCTCCCGGCCCAGCAGGTTGCCCATGCCGCGGATGCGAAGGTCCTCTTCCGCGATTTGGAATCCATCAACAGTCTCTTCCATGACCTTGAGCCGTTTCCACGACTCGGGCGTCGTCGGCGTGCCTTCGAGGACGCAGAACGACTTGTGAGCCCCGCGCCCGATGCGCCCGCGGAGCTGGTGAAGCTGGGCGAGCCCGAACCGCTCCGCGTTTTCCACGAGCATCACCGTCGCGTTCGGAACGTCGATCCCGACCTCAATGACCGACGTGGCGATGAGGATGTCGATGTCGCCCGTGCGGAACAGGTCCATCACCGCGTCCTTCTCGCCCGGCCGCATCTGGCCGTGCACGATCCCGAGCCGCTCGGTCGTGAAGACCTCCTTCTTCAGCTTCTCATACATTTCCTCCGCGGAGCGGAGATCCGGCGCCGGATTCACGAAGTCGAAGTGGGTCTTGATCGCCTCGGGCTCTTCCGCGGCCGAAACGAGCGGATAGACCAGGAACGCCTGCCGCCCCTTGGCGACCTGCTTGCGGATGAAATCGTACGCCTGCGGCAGCTTGTCCTCGCGGATCACGCGCGTGACAATTTCCTGCCGGCCCTTCGGCATCTCGTCGAGGATGCTGACGTCCAGATCGCCGTAGATCGTCATCGCGAGCGTGCGCGGGATCGGCGTGGCGGTCATCACGAGAACGTCCGGCTGCTCGCCCTTGCCGTACAGCGCGCCGCGCTGCTCGACGCCGAACTTGTGCTGCTCGTCGATCACGATCAATCCGAGTTTCTTGAACTGCACGCGGTCCTCGATGACCGCGTGCGTGCCGACGAGCAGATGGATGCCGCCGTCCCCCACCCCCCGCAGGATCGCGTTTCGGTCCGCGGGCGTCATGTCGCTCGTCAGCAGGGCCAGCCGCAGGCCCATGGGCTTGAGGTAGCGCTCGAAGGTCTTGAAGTGCTGGGTCGCGAGGATTTCCGTCGGCGCCATGACCGCGCACTGCGACCCGCACTCGATGGCGTCGAGGATCGCGCACGCGGCGACGACGGTCTTGCCGGAGCCGACGTCGCCCTGCAGGAGCCGGTGCATCGGCCGCGGCTTCTGCATATCCGCCTCGATCTCCTTCAGCACGCGCTGCTGGGCGTCGGTCAGCGCGAACGGAAGCGACGAGATGAACTTGCGCCGGACGTTTCCTTCCGCGACGTGCGCGGTGCCGACGAGGAACTGCTCCGCGTGGACCTTGCGCGCGACGAGAACGAGCTGGATGCAGAGGAACTCCTCGAACACCAGCCGGTACCGCGCGGCCCGCGCCTGCTCGAGCGTGTCAGGAAAATGAACCTTGGCGATCGCCTCGCGGATTTCCGGGAGCTGCAGGCGCCGGAGCGTTTCCTCCGGGAGCGATTCCTGCGCCGTCTCCGCGAAAAGGTGGACCGCGTTCCACGCGATGCGCCGCATGGTGCGCTGCGGCAGGTTCTCCGTAAGCGCGTAGACGGGAACGATGCGCCCGACGTGGATCGACTCCTCCGCGTCGTCCTTCGCCGCCTCGAACTCGGGATGCACGAAGACCGGCTGGCCCTTGAACCGGCTCACCTTCCCGAACACGACCAGCGTCTCGCCGACCTTGAGCTGGTCCGCGAGGTACTGCGCGTTGAACCAGCGGCACTGGACCACGCCGGACCCGTCCTGGAGAATCGCCTCGTAGAACGATTTGCCGAAGCGCGGCCGCACGAATCCGCCGGACACGATGGTCCCGTGAACCGTGGCCCATTCCCCGCCCTGCAGGGACGACATCTTTTGAAAATGCCGGCGGTCGTCGTAGCGGCGCGGGACCGTCAGCAGCAGGTCGCCGACGGTCTCGATGTCCAGCCGCTTGAGCTGCTCGGCGCGGACCTCGCCCACGCCCTTCAGGTAGCGCACGGGCGTGGCCAGCCCCTCGGTGTATTTCGCATCAACCATGACGGCGAAAAAATTGACGGAAAACTGAATGAAAGGAAAGACGGAAGTACCGGTGTGGCAGCGGCTCTGCGAGCCGCTCTGAAGTCAAGCCGCTCGCAGAGCGGCTGCCACACTCTACTGCACGCGCATGTTGTCCAGGTAGGTGATGCCGGCGTTCGTGTAGTCGGTGAACTTGAAGAGGATCTGCTGGACCTTGTCCAGGTTCGCGGGCGTGACCCACCATGTGCCGTTGGTGCCCCACTCGTTGGACGTGAGCCCGAAGGTCACGTTGCTGTTCCAGCCCACGGCGAGGCTCTTGGTGAACGAGTAGTACCAGGTCCAGTTCGTCCCGGTCCAGATCTGGAACTGCAGGTTGCTGGCGCTCGCTTCGTTCTCGCGGTAGATGTCCACGCGGAACTGGGTCTTGCCGGCCCAGCTTTCGAATACGTTGTCGAACCACATTTCGGCGCTGGTGCCGGCGTTGGTCGGGCCGGCGTACGAGAACAGGAAGGACGTCGCGCCCTCGGTCGCGCGGTTGGTCGAGACGGCCAGCGACCGGGCGTCGGTGATGTCGCTCCGCGGCGCCCACCGCCGCATGCGCTCGCATGGGTCCCACGGCGGCGCTGCGGCCACGAGCCGGATCTCGGTGCCGAAACGATTGTCGGCGTAGTCCGCCTCTCCCGATACGTAGGCCGAGGAGACGATCATCGAGTGCCAGCCCGGCGAGGCGCCGCTGCAGTTCCACGTGAAGGAGGCGCTCTGCGAGCGGCCGGCGTTGACGGACACTCCGCTCACCGTGCTCACCTGCTGGCTCGCCGTGGCATCGTAGAGATACAGGTTGCAGGTCTCGTTCGCCGTGCCCTGGTTGACCACAGTCACGTTGACCCTGGCGTTCGCGCTGCGGACGATCCAGTCGGCCTGGCTCACGCAGCCGACGGATATGTCGTGAACCGTGTCGCCGGACGCGCCGATGCGCCGGATCTTCATCGAGACGTCCCTGGCGAAGTCCGGGAGATCGGAGCTCGAGATGTAGAGTGTTCCGGTGGAGACCAAGAAATTCCGCGCGGAGTTGATGTCGTCGCGCCGGGAGTTCCAGAACTCGACGTTGAACCTGCCGTTCTTCAGCCCGTCCATGCCGAACGTGGCATACGTGTTGAGCGTGTTCGTCCACTGCCGGTCCTGGATCCACGCGAAGGCGAACTCGCCGTTGCTGCTGACCATGCCCCACGTGTTGTAGTTGTAGGAACCGACCGTGATGTTGTCGATGTAGACCGGCCCGCGCAGGATGCCGGCGTCCCCGAACCAGATCTTGATGCCGCGGATGTTCTGCGCCTGGTACAGCGTCGGGATCTGATCGAGGCGAAGCTCGAGGTTGTACAGCATGCCGACAGTCAGCTTCTTCCAGCCCTGGTGCTCGTCCGCGTATTCGACGCGGGTCGAGTACCACTTCCACTGGCTGTCCTCTCCGAGAGCGGCGATCTCCACAACGCAGCGCGGGTCGCGGTTGATCCCCTTGAGGAACCCGTCGGGATTGTTGGTCGGGTGGTAGAACTCCGGGATGTACAGGTCCACGCGGAGCACGCCGTCCGGCCAGTACGATGACCAGTTGTAGTTCGACAGGCTGTAGCACTCGACGCCCCCCGCCGCGTTGGTCATCTCCGACCAGGGTCCCATGTTCACATTCATGCGC